>CAKZJW010000034.1 GCA_937120495.1 uncultured Oligoflexia bacterium | reverse complement strand
TCGATACAAGTTACTTTATTTCCCATTTCCGCGAAACAAGTTCCTGTTACAAGTCCAACGTATCCCGTTCCAATTACTGATATATTCATATGATCTCCTCAAAGATTTTAACTTTCTTAAAATTTATATTGCTTATTGAATAGATAAAAAACAATAAGTGTGAATTTGTATTATCAAATAAATTCTCTACTTGGCCAGATACTACATAGGCAACTAAATAAGATAATATTACCCAACCAAAAGCCCCTTTGCCATAAAGCTCAAAACCCCAAGTGACTAGAAATCCAAGCAGTAAAATAGCACCCAAGATTCCAAGGTTCGCAGCATGCTCTAAGAAAATATTGTGGGAGTGTCCTACATACTCTTTAGACCAGATATCGTACTTAATTTTTATTCTCGTAACGTGTTTTGAAAATTGAGAAATTCCAACACCAAATACCGGTCTTTCTTGAATAGATTTTACAGCACTATAAAACTGGCTCATTCTTTTTTTATTAGAGCCATCCTTAATATTTAGAAATCTAGAGCTCGTCTGAACACCGGTAAAAGAAATATATAAAACCACTGCAATAAAAATAGCACCGATTCCAACCAACGCTTTTCCAAGTTTTGGTTTAAACTTCAATGCCAAAAACGAACAACCACAAATCATCCCCAAAAGAGCTCCACGGGTTTTAGCTGCAAAGACCGCGAAAAAGCAGCAAAGAAGTGCCGTATAAAAAAGCTTTGGTGTGATTATATTTTTAAAAGAATCCCTATTTAAATGAACGCCAAGTCCAAGTACAAATAAAAATGCTGAGGCATAACCATAGCGCATATAGTTTGTTAGTCCATCCGAGCGAGATTTAAACTCTCCAAATTCCATCTTTAAAGGATTAAATCCAAAAAATGCTTTTGAGCATCCAACTATAAATGCCACGATAACAACAATAGAGAGAAGATTCAGCATCCTCTTAACTTGATAATTACTGGCCCTTTGAAAGAAGTATCTAATAGGCACAATTAAAATCAATCCTAAAAGATAAAATTTTAATTCATCAAATGCCTTTCTCGTTTTAACAAGTTCATCGAAGTTTACAAAATTACAAACAATCCCCCATACAACTATTCCCAGTAAGAAATAACCGCTTTTTGGAATTTTAAGCTTTTCTCCGCCTTTATATAAAAGCACCATGGGTATAATTATAGAGATATGATAAAGGGATACAATTGTTGGGCTAGATAAAAATCCAACACTAAAAAAAATCAAAGACCACATGATCCATTTAAATTTTGTATCTTGAATTAGGCTAGTAGGCATTTTTATTGCCCTTAATAAAAGTCATAAATAAAATTGAGATATCTAAGCGAAATGACCAGTTTTTAATATACCAAAGATCACACTCAATTCTTTTTGGAATTGAAGTATCACCTCTCCAGCCATTAACCTGAGCCCATCCCGTTACTCCGGCTTTAAATTTATGACGAATCATGTAGCCGGGGATTTCTTTTCTAAATTTTTCAACATATTGCGGACGCTCTGGTCTTGGGCCAACAAGACTCATATCCCCCATTAGAACATTCCAAAGCTGAGGTAGTTCATCAATATTTGTTTTCCTTATAATTTTTCCAATTTTCGTAACACGTGGATCATTTTCAACAGTCCAACCACCATGATTGGCTTCACCTGTGATCATTGATCTAAACTTCCACATTTTAAATTCTCTACCATCAACTCCCATCCTAACTTGTGAGTAAAAAATCGGTCCTTTACTTGTAAATTTTATAATAGCGGCAATTAATAAAAGTGCCGGAGAGATAATGACAAGACCAATAAGTGTTGCCGTGAAATCGAATATTCTTTTAAGAATCAAACCCGACTGCTTAACATTTGGCTCATTTAAATAAATTAAAGGCTGCCCTTTAAATTCAGATAAGCTGTATCCAACTTTTGCAAAGCTTACATCTGGAAGAATTACAATTGGAATCAAAATATCAGAAAGCATACTAAGAGCTTTTTTAGATTCTTTTGCATCCTCAGCATTAAAGCCTAAAATAATATCATCAAGATTCATCGATTCTAAATCAGCAGTAATAAGTGGATCTGCATTATCCCACCAATTAACGACTTCAAGATTTTGATACTCGCCCAAGTTTTCAATATATTCTTTTGCTGCCGTACCTGTTCCGATTACAAGAACACGGTGTTTAATTTTTGCAAAAAGTTTTCTAAAATAAATTTTACTTAAAATTAAAAGACCACTGGATAAAATAAAGTAAACCACAAGCATAATACGAGATGCTCTTTGGTGAGACATAAAGAAGGCCAAAACTAAAAAGATAACAAACGAAACAGTGCTGGCCTTAAACTGCGAGAAAGCTTCTTTTGAAATATTTG
The DNA here is from genome assembly GCA_937120495.1 of uncultured Oligoflexia bacterium. Taxonomy (GTDB): domain Bacteria; phylum Bdellovibrionota; class Bacteriovoracia; order Bacteriovoracales; family Bacteriovoracaceae; genus CAKZJW01. The sequence continues at coordinate 2,935 of CAKZJW010000034.1, read as the reverse complement.
GATATCTTAGTGCATCGTAGAGCTTGGCATTTTTAAATACAATTGCAGATACAACAGTTAATAGGACTCCATAAGTTGCATACCAAGAAAATAGCCCTTCAGAATCAAATCTAAATAAATAGGCAATAACCCAAGAAGCATAAACAATCAGTATGTCTATGACTCTTTGCGTATAATCAAGTGTTCTCATTCTTCTTTTCATGGGGTGTTATCCTATAACAAGGAGATGTTTTTGTGAATTTTTATGTTCAAGTTTGATTGATTGCCAAGTCTCAAAGATTAACCTAGCCCGTATCACTACAAGAGTATGAAAAAGCAACGATATAAGAACTATTAGAAGGAGTAAAAATGGCACAACAAGAATTGGAACTTATCTATCTGAACAAATAGGAATACCTAGAGCAACAAACGCAATCCCTTAACACATCCAATTAAATTACCAAACACAACGGATTAAAAACCTACTTCGGAACAAAACTTCACGATTCATGAATTGCGAATAATGAAATTTTGTGTTATAGTCTTAACTATGGAAGGTAAAAATAGTTATTTAAAACCCCAAGATATTATCGTTTTACTTAAAATTCTTGTGAAAAAAGATGAGACTTGGAGAATTATAGATTTATCCTATGAGTTAAATATTAGCTCTGGAGAAATATCAAATGCGCTAGAACGTCTAAGATCAAGCTCTCTAATTAGCTCAGATAAAAAAACTGTTCTGTTGAGTAATTTAAAAGAATTCTTAATTCATGGCCTAAAATATGCTTTTCCAGCAAAACTAGGAAGTATAGAAAGAGGAATTGCTACAGCTCACTCGGTAGGTAAACTACAGAAAAAAATTGTCAGTGATACTAAATATATTTGGCCTGATGCTAATGGTGATACAAAAGGCTTATCAGTATCCCCTTTATACAAAAATGCTTCTGAAGCATCTATAAAAGATCCAAAGCTTCATCTGTTATTAGCTTTAATTGATTCTATTAGGATTGGAAAAGTCAGAGAACAAGTTATTGCAAAGCAGTTGCTTGAAAAGGAAATAAAACTCTATGAGTTATAGTAAAAACCTAGAGATGTTAAAATTAGCCCTTAATCTTCTTGGTGATTTATCAGAAGAGTTAATATTTGTTGGTGGCTCAACAACTTGTTTATATATTAATCCAGAAATTGCAGATGAGTTAAGGCCAACAGAAGATGTGGACTGTATCGTCGAAACTTATTCCAGAAAAGCTTATTCAGAAATTGAAAAGAAACTGAGAGATAAGGGTTTTACTCATGACACTAGAGCTAAAGCACCTATCTGCCGTTTTAGATACAAAGACATTCTTATTCTGGATGTTATGCCTGATGATAAAGGAGTATTAGGATTTAGCAATAGTTGGTACACTCCAGGAATAAAAGATAAAGTAACAAAAAGTATTGAAGACAAAAACATTAATATTTTGTCTCTTCCCTACTTTCTAGCTTCAAAGTTTGAAGCATTTGAAAACCGAGGTAGCGAAGACCCACGCTTCAGCACTGATTTAGAAGACATCATCCTCGTTCTAGATGGAATCAAACAGCTTAAAATTAATTCATCAAACACAAACTTAAAAAACTACCTAAAAGAAAAATCAAATTACTGTCTAACAAATAGAAATACCATCGAAGCTATCGACGCATTCCTTATGAATCAAAATAAAATAAAATAAAAAAAATAAAAGAAAAATTAAAACAACTTACTACAATTTAATCCCCCAACTCAAGCATATTTATTAACCCAGACTGACCTCCTTCTCGAAATTCAAAGAGATACGAAGGTCAATTTGGGTGTCAAAACTTATAAGTTGAGTCGAAAACCTTAAATCATTCAATTTGCTTGTATTTATCCTTGAACCCTAAAGTTTAATTATGCTAATATACTTATGAATCAAAAGGTGGGAGAAGCTTGTGACTCCTCCCTAAGTCTTACTTAATGATTTCATAAAACGCTATAAAAAGCGAAATTATGGCATTCAAAAAAGCAAGAACCCTAATGATCTCTTCCATGAAAAATCCTTTCTGTTACAAAAGGCGGGCTTCATTGCCCGTCACGGAAGATTACTTTTTATTAGCAACCACGAACAACATCACCAAACATATAAACTACCGAATTTACGCGATTAAAAAAGAGCTCAATAAACAAAATGTCTTAGAGGTAAGCACTATAGTCTTGGCGCATCCCAACAACAAAGAATACAGACATTTTGCTTTTCTAAATATATGATATCCCAATGAACAAGGTTTCAATTATCACCCCCTGCTTTAATGCAGCTGAGTATTTAAATACAACTTACCAAGCTCTTAGTGCGCAAACATATACTAACTGGGAATGGGTTGTAGTTGATGATTGCTCAACTGATAACTCAGTTCAAATTCTAGAAGAGCTTCAAAAGAGTGATGCCAGAGTTATTATTATCCAAAACAAGCAAAATTCGGGTGCAGCAATAACAAGAAACAACTCTCTCAACTGTGCTACTGGTGAATATTTAGCATTTCTAGATGCAGATGATTTGTGGATGACAAATAAACTTCAAGAACAAGTCGCTTTCATCGAGGCTCATAATCACAATTTTGTCTATCACAACTACTGGACAGTAGATGCAAAGGGACAAAAAATAAAAGAACAAATCTGCCCACCAACAGTGACAGCAAAAAGTCTTCTGAAGTTTAATCCATTTGCAACGAGCTCCGTAATGATAAAAAGGGATATTATTGAAAAGAATAATATTCGATTTAAAGAGCATCTTAGACGAAGACAGGACTACTTGTTTTGGTATGATGCTATAACTGTTGCAAAGGAAGCTCAGGGAATGGGATCTTTTTTAAGTCATTATCGAATATTTGGAAGTGACTCTTTATCAGCAAACAAAAAGAAGATGGCGATTATTCAGTGGAAACTCTACAGAGAAGAGTTTAA
>CAKZJW010000033.1 GCA_937120495.1 uncultured Oligoflexia bacterium | reverse complement strand
AGTGGTACACAAAATGGAAATATGGTTATATTTCAGAAGACAGTGACCAAATAAGTTCATTTGAAATTATTGATAACCTAATTTTAGAAATTACAAAAAGCGGAAATTTTCCAAATCTAAAAACAATCGTTATCACTGGTCACTCAGCTGGGGGACAATTTACTCAAAGATATGCAGTTGGAAGTAAGATACAAAAAGAGGTAAAGCAAAAAGTCGTTTTTGCGCCTTCAAATCCATCATCATATATGTATCTTCATAAAAATAGATATCATTTCAAAGATGGAAATTTTAAATCTAAAAATATACCAAGTGAATGTCCTGAATTTAACGAATACATTTATGGCTTAAAAAATCGAGCAAAGTATTTAGCTAAGTATTCTAGTGACGAGCTAATAAAAAACTATTCTTCTCAAAATATTGTTTATCTTATGAGTGAAGAGGACAAAGGTGTTGATTCGCTTGATCGAACTTGTGAAGCTATGACTCAAGGGATAAACCGTTTTAATAGAGCGAAAAACTATTATTATTATGTAAAAAAACAACTTCCAAATAACAGTCATATATTTTCAAGTATTGCGGCAATTGGGCACGAACATATTGATGTATATTCTTCGCTAGAAGCAAAAGAATATGTTTTTGGAATTCAAGCAGAACTTTCTTCTCATGAAGCAGATGGATTTAAATATAAAAAGATAGGCTCCCTTTTAGATAAGAAAGCAACTGGCGATCATATGTTCTTAATGCTCGGTGGAGGGAAAAATGAAAAAGTCGGTATCTCAAAATTTATATCTAGAGCAAACGGAGGTGACCTTCTTGTTATCTCAGCAAAAGTTAATTTAAACCATAGGTATACACATGATTTTTGGAATATAAGTGAAGAGTCTGGAATAAAGCTCAATAGTGTTTCAACGATCTCTTTTTTAGATCGAAAAGCAGGAAATTCAAAATTTATTCTTGAAAAAATTAAAAATGCAGAAGCCATCTTTTTTACTGGTGGAGATCAATCAAAATATATTAATCGAATTAAAGGAACAAAAGCCCATAAACTATTGCTCTCAAAGATTGATACGATCGCTATTGCTGGAACAAGTGCTGGACTTGCAATTATGGGAGAGTATATCTTCTCGGCGAAAAAAGGTGGCCTTGGAAG
>CAKZJW010000032.1 GCA_937120495.1 uncultured Oligoflexia bacterium | reverse complement strand
GTTATCAATAATTTCAAATGAACTTATTTGGTCACTGTCTTCTGAAATATAACCATATTTCCATTTTGTGTACCACTTCCTTCCCCAGTAATGTTCATTTTTCTCTTTTACATCTGTCACTTTTCTAAAGTGAGGAGCAATAAGTAAAACTGAATCTTCAAGAGAGAGATTTTTGATCGTCTTAACTGTATCGTCAAAATAAGTGTCACCATTTCTAAGTGCACCGTGAACGACAATAACGAGTCTTTCTACTTTGCTATCACTATTTTCAATATTCTTTGTTGAATAATAGTTAAGGTAGTTTGATTTTGAATAATGTCTATATTTACAATTTTGACTATTTTCACAAATAGACGCGAAAGCATAACTATTCAAAATAAAAGTAAACAAAGCGAAGATTGAGATATAAATATTTTTCATCGCGAGAGACTATATATCGAGATCCAGGATGTCTAACTCTTCTTCTTAATAGGGCGTTTTTTACGTGGTTTTGGGAAGTTGTAACAGTCTGATTTCTCGATAGGATGAAAGAAATCGGCCTCTTTTAACAGAACTTCTGCCAATGTGTCCTCTACAGCACAAATCTCTACCCGAACACCCTCACCCTTAAGATGACTTACAAGCTCAACATAATCCGAGTCCCCAGAGCAAATAATAATAGTATCAACCTTTGAAGCAAGCTGAGTTGCCTTAATTGTTAGAGGAATATCAGCTGATTTATGACAAGGCTGAACTGAGCCGTGAAATCTTTCTTGTAATCTATCGGCAAGTTTACTTGAGATATTCTTTCCCTCTCTAAAATAGATAAAACGAGACAAAGCTCTATCTTGAAGAAGAGATGGTACAAGTGAATCAAAATTAATCATTACTTGATCTGTTTTATACCGAGAGTGAATTGAGCGTTCAATATTATTACCATCAACAAGGATGGCCACTTTTTGAGATATATTTATTTCTGTCATTAAATTCCTTTTTTATATTTAAGCGTATGTTTCCAGTGGTGAGCTTATCACAAGAAGTGACATAATATCTCTACTAGTAATTAAACCTTTAACATTTAGCTCTCTATCCGTTACTGGTAAACAATTTATTTTTTCATCGAGCATCACTCTTGCAATATCTGCAACAGAAGTATGCTCCTGACCTATAATAATCTTTTTTGTCATAATTTGATCAAGTCTTGTCTCTTTTCCCTTAAGAGAAGCCAGCGCTTCTAAAATAAGCCGATCTGAAACAACTCCCATCAGTGCATCATTCTCCACAATGGGTATATGATGAATATCTAATTTATGAAATAAATCCATAGCATCGTTTATTGTATTTTCGGGACCTAGAATTTCAATTTTTTCAGTCATTATATCTCGAGCATAAAAACGTCTTTTAGGAACTTTCTTTTGCTTAGAGTATTGTCCAACAACGGCCTCTCTCTCTTTATCGTGAGCATGCGCTCCATCTTGTTCATTATCGACATGAGTACTCAATATATCTTTAAAGTTAGTTGCAACACTTGAAACTTTTGAAGGCCCCGTTTTTTTTACGTTTGAATTCACGTAAGGCTTAAATTGACCTTGAAATGTAACGATTAAAGACATCTTCTCTCCTTATTCAAAGTTTATCTACAAATTAATAGCTCAGGATTCTCTTTCATATCAATAGACATTACCTTATAAACTCTCACACTAATTGTTGAGAGTCCAAAAAAGATTAAAAACAACGATGTAAAAACAGGTGCCTTTGTCTTTATAGGAAGTAGAATTTTTCTAAATAACCCAGGAGCTATTGATACCAGAGGTAATGTCCCAACCCAGAAGCTAAACAGACATAAAACAGCAAATAAAAACGTGTCTAAAAGCCCAAGGGGAATAACAACCGAGTACAATAGTCCACAAGGAAGTAAAACTGAAATTGATCCAATAATAAAGCTATCAAATAAACTAATATTTTTCTTAGCTAATAATTTTTTCCAAAGAGCAAAGATCCTATGATCTAAAAAATTAGGTAGTTTTATATTAAATTTACTTTTTACCAGAAGACTTATCCCAAGAAGAATAAAAGCCCCCCCCATTAAAATACCGGATAAAAGAGCTAATTCATTTGAATAATCTTTGAGTGAAATAATTTGGCCGATAGTCATTATAAAACACAGAAGAAGGAAGTATCCAAAGAAGCGACCTACTTGATAACTACTATTATGTTTATTTGACTTTGCTGCAACTAAAACGATTCCGCCACACATACTTGCACAGTGGGTTCCACCAATAAGCCCCAAAATAAAAGAAGCATATGGAAGAAAGCTCATTGAAGAACTATGGATTGTCGTTAATTGGTCCAACAAGACTTAACTCCTTATGAATGACCTCTTTTCCAGTTTTCATATCAATAAAGATTAAATTCGTTTTAACTCTTCCCTCTTTTAATAAATTTGAATCAAATTTAACAAAAAAAGTTAATAATTTATTTTCATTAACGATTTCAAATTCTTCATCCGGAGAGATTAACTCAAAGTCAGAGTTCACAATTTTCATTTGTAATTCAAGAGCATTTGAATTCATGTATCTCACGCGAACTTTAAAATGATTTAATATTTTACTTTCAGACTTAATTTCTTGGTAAGGAGAATTACTCCCTCTTAAGATTTGTGCCTTTAAGTGTTCTCTATTTTCTAATGAGAATAATAGTGTCATGCAAGTTAGGATAAAGAGTGCCAGATAAATATAAACTCTAGGCCCTTTTTTATTTTTCTTACCGTGAAGTTCATTTTCAGTCGTATATCGAATCAAACCTTCTGGCTTATTTACCTTAAGCATAATCTCATCACAGGCATCAATACACATAGTACATGCGATGCACTCCATCTGAAGACCGTCTCGAATATCAATCCCTGTTGGACATACATTTACACAGCGATTACAGTTTACACAATCACCTATGTCATCAACAGCGACACCTTTAGTTCTTTTTCTAGGCTCACCACGTTTTGTATCGTAGGCCACAATTAATGAACTCTCATCCATAACTAAGCTTTGAAAGCGTCCATAAGGACACGCGATAATACAAAACTGCTCCCTAAACCATCCAAAATCAATAAGGATAATTAAAGTTAAACTAAGCATTAAGATAAAAAGATACATATTTGAAGTTGGAGACTTCATCGTTATATGTAAAAGCTCGTGGGTTCCTACAAAGTATCCAATTCCAGAATGAACAATATGCATTGAGGCAACAGTATACAGAAACCACTTAAGGCCTCTTTTAAAAATTTTTTCACTATTCCAAGGGGATCTTTCAAGCTTGTCCCTTTTGGGACCAGAGCCTTCAACTTTTCTCTCGATAAAACGATAAATCGTATCAATAAAAACAGTTTGCGGACAAGCATAGCCACACCAAACTCTTCCCCAAATACTCGTAATATAGGAGATTAGAAATAAAAAACCAAAAAGAACGAAAATGAGAAATGGACCGTCATGCCCATAGAAGGTTGCACCAAATATATAAAACTCTCTTTTTGGAAGATCGAGTTTTATAATTTGCTGACCATTTATAACGATCCAAGGGACAATAAGATAAAAGAGTATTAATCCCCAGTAGATTTTTTTTCTAAGGTTTGTCCACTTCCCCTTAACATCATGGGGATGAATATAGACACGGTCGCCAGACTCATCAGTTGTGGATAATCTATTTTCTGGCAACTCGTAGTCTGACATTATTTATACTCTTTACCCTGAGGTTCTTTTGGATTTGAAGGAGTTGTTCCTTTAAAGTCTGCAACATACTTAAGAACTGCATATACTTTTTCTTTTCCAAGTTTTGCTCCCCATGCGGCCATTCCCTTATCAACAACACCTTTATTAATTGTGTTATAAACAGTCTCTAGAGAACCATCACCATGAAGCCAAAAATTATCTGCAAGGTTTGGCCCTACACCACCGCCACCATCTTTTCCGTGACAAGCTTTACACTTTCTTTTGTAAGTTTTCTTAGCTATTTTTTCAAATTTAGGTCCAGCGATAACTTTTTGATATTCTTCTAAGTTAAACTTTCCTTTCTCATCATCATATTCTTTTTGTGAATTTTGAGCCGCAAGAACTTCTTCTTTAAATTCTTTTTGAATTGAATCAGCTCCACCAAAAGTGTGTGCAAGGTAATAAGGAACTGAAAAAATAATTGTTAGATAAAAAGTAAATAGCCACCACTTCGGTAGAGGGTGATCTAACTCTCTAATTCCATCATAGTCATGGTCTAATAGAATTTTCTTTTCATCGTCAAAAACCTGAACTTGTTCTTTATTGTTTTCACTATTATGATCACTCATTTCTTCTCTCCTTCATCAAATGGAATCTGCTCAACCTCTTTATACAGTTGCCCTGAAGTCTTTCTCAGAATATGAATTAACATAAACGCAAAAACCGTCACAAAGATTATTAAGGCAACTAGAGGTAGCCAAGTGTGTGAGAAATTTGAAAGTACTAAGGATTTCATTTCTCCTCCTTCATATCAACACCAAGTCTTTGAAGGTAAGCAATCAAAGCAATAATCTGCTTATTTTGCATCTTCATCGGAACACCAGCATCTGCCATATTAAGAGTAATTTCTTTAGCCTGCTCTTTTGCAAGCTCACTTGCATTATAGATTTCTTCCTCACTATAAGGAACACCCATTGATTTTAGAACTTTAAGTTTTTTAGTTAAAACTTGATACTCAGTTTTCTCACCAAATAGCCAAGTGTACTCAGGCATGATTGATCCTTGAATAACCTTACGTGGATCTTTCATATGGAAGTAGTGCCAAGAGTCTGGATATTTTCCACCAACACGAGCAAGGTCTGGTCCCGTTCTTTTAGATCCCCACTGAAATGGATGATCATAAACAGATTCAGCAGCTTCACTTGCCTTACCATAACGAAGATACTCAGAAACCATTGGACGAATCATCTGAGAGTGACAGTTATAACAACCCTCTCTTATATAGATATCACGGCCCGCAACTTCTAGAGGCGAATAAGGTTTAACCTTCTCACTTACTTCGATAAAGTCTTTGGATAAAAATGCCGGAACAAATTCAATAATCGTTCCAACTAATACGGCGATTGTTGCAAGTACTGTAAAAGTCGCTGTAAGACCTTCTAGTTTTCTATGCCCTTTTTCATTTTTATATTTATTATGATCAAGCGCCTCTGCTTGAAATTCTTCCTCTTCAACATTTTTAGGTGCATTTTTAATCGATTTATAAAGATTATAAATCATCATAAGCATACTTGTTAAAACAAGAAGACCACCAATTAATCTAATCCAGTACATTGGAACTATCTTATCAACAGTTTCAATAAAACTTGGATAAACAAGCTGCCCTTTAGCATCTACAGCTCTCCACATTAGACCTTGAGTAATACCAGCTACAACCATAGATACATAATAAAGAAGAAGACCTAAAGTTGCTGTCCAGTATTGAGCTTTTGCAATTTGTTCACTATAGACTTTTGTTTTCCAAAGCTTTGGAACCATATAATAAAGCATACCTGCTGCGAACATATAGTTCCAACCGATACCACCTGCATGAACATGTCCTACAATCCAATCTGTATAATGCCCAAGAGAACTTACAGATTTAATTGATAAAAGTGGACCTTCAAATGTCGACATCCCATAAAAAGTTAATGCCGTAACAAAGAATTTTAAAATAGATTCTTCTCTTACTCTATTCCATGCACCCCTTAGTGTAAGAAGACCATTTATCATACCACCCCATGATGGAGCCCAAAGCATGATTGAAAATACCATTCCAATTGTCTGCGCCCACTCAGGAAGAGCAGTATAAAGAAGATGGTGAGGTCCGGCCCAAATATAAATAAAGATCAATGACCAAAAGTGAACAATTGATAATCTATAACTATATACAGGTCTATTAATTGCCTTTGGAACATAATAATACATAAGACCAAGAACTGGAGTTGTTAAAAAGAATGCTACTGCATTATGTCCATACCACCACTGTACAAGTGCATCTTGCACACCTGCATAGATGGGATAACTTTTCATAAGACTTACAGGTAAGCTTATTGAATTTACAATATGAAGAAGTGCAACTGTAATAATTGAAGCTATATAAAACCAAATTGAAACATAGATATGTTTTTCACGTCTTTTCTTTAGTGTTCCAAAGAAGTTTACTGCAAATACAACCCAGATAAGTGTGATTAAAATATCGATTGGCCAAATAAGTTCAGCGTACTCTTTACCTTGAGTGTAACCCAGCGGAAGTGTTAGAGCTGCGAGAACAATTATTAACTGCCATCCCCAAAAGTGGATATTACTAAGCATATCACTAAACATTCTTGCTTTTAAAAGCCTCTGAGTTGAGTGATAAATACCAGCAAAAATTGAGTTACCTACGAACGCAAAAATAATTGCGTTTGTATGAAGAGGCCTCAACCTTCCAAAAGTAAGCCATTCAAGGCCAAAGTTAAATCTCCAATCGGCAAGCTGTGCAGCTAAAATCACACCAACAAGCATTCCAACAGCTCCCCAAAGAACTGTCGCGATTGCAAACTTCTTTACAACTGAATCGTCGTAACTAAAAGTTTCCAATTTTTTGTCATTCATTTTTTTACCCCATTTGTATCTTCGTCATCTGTTAACATTCTATATGCAGGTGTATCTAAATCTTCAAATTGTCCCTTCTTCACCGCGTAAGAAAAAGCAATAATGAAAATTAAAGCAATCAAAAGCGCAAAAGGGATAATTAAAAATAAAATACTCATGTCGATTTAGTATATAAAAATTAAGATAACTAAAGAACTAAAAAACTACAAAACTGATAAAAATCAGTTTTTATAAATTAATAATTTGTTAAGGCGTCTTGAGAATAAAACAGTCAAAAATATAATTGTTAAAGAACTCACGGGCATAAAGATTGCCGCCACCACGGGAGACACAAGTCCTGTAAAAGCCAAGTAAACCCCGAGAAGATTGTATAGAAGGGAGAAAAGAATATTGCGTTTGATTATTGACACAACGAGGCGAGCGGCTTTTGCAATAGAGCTTAGTCTCTCCATTCCACCTTGATAGATATAAATATCCGAAGCTTTAAGTGAAGCCTCTGTACTTCCCGATACGGCAACACCTAAATAGGCATTTTGAATCGCAATTGAATCATTCACTCCATCTCCCACCATCATTGAGAATTTTGAATTTTTAATCGTATCAAGCTTATCCTCTGGAGACATTTGAGAGTATAGATTTTCTTTTTTTATACCTACTCGACTTGCAACCTCAGAAACTCTTTTTGTCTTATCACCAGAGAGAATAAAGTTTTCAAATCCCATTTTTTTAAGTTTCGCAATTTCGATATTTGCATTTGGACGCAAAGAATCTGTTAGTTTTAAAGTGAAAAGGCTTTTCTCTACTTTGCTCTCAGGATCTTCCTCAAATAGTGACACGATATTTTCACTGCTTTGATTATCCATAGAAGACTTGATTATATAATTTTTATTCTCAATCGTTCCACGAACACCTATACCTGCTATTTCTTGAAAATTTGAAATCTCAAAGTCAGATAAATCAAGTGTAGAGAGATGTTTTGTAATTGATTTTCCAATTGGATGTGAAGATCGTTTTTCAAGGTTATAGATAATAGAACAAAGTCTTTTATCAAAACGTTCATACTCAACAGAAAACTCTCCATCAGTTAAAGTCCCCGTTTTATCAAAGAATATTTTTTTCAGATTAATAAACTTCTCTATCGCTTGTTCGTTTTTTATATAAATTCCATTTTTTAAAAAAGAACTTAAACCCAGTATGAATGCAAGAGGAGTTGAGATGGCAAGAGCACAGGGACATGTAATAAGTAAAAGGCTGAAAGTTCTATCGAGTGCAACTCCTATATTCTCGATGTAAAAAAAATAAGCAAAAAACAAAGCTGAAAGAGAAACAACAATAATAACAAAAACTTGAGAAATACGATCTATAAAGCGCACAAAGTCCGTATCTTTATTCCAGCGCCCTTCAACTTCCTCAATAATTTTTCCCATCTTTGAATTTGAAAGAGTTCTTGTCGAGCGCATAATAAGCTTTGAATCCAAATTAATAGCTCCCATGAAAACGTCTTCACCTGTATTAACTTTTACAGGTCTAGACTCTCCTGTGAGAACTGAATTATTTAAAAAAGAAGTACCAGAAGTCACAACACCATCACATGGAATTAGCTCTCCAGCTTCAATTTTTAATAAATCTCCCTCTTGAATAAATTTTGCAAGGATTGACTCATCCTCTGCACTATTTGTAATTCTAGTCGCAAGTTGGTTTAAATACTGAGATGAAACATGATCAAGACTCAAAGCTTTAGATTGAACAAATTTTAAAATATAGCGAGAGAGTAAAAGTAAAAAAACAAGATTTGAAATCGTATCAAAATAAAAATAATCCATCTCAAACGCAAGGCTTGCAGCCCCTAAGACAAATGACAAAATTAAAACGATCACAATTGGAATATCAATAGATATTTTCTTTGTTTTAATAGATCCAAAAGCGGAATTATAAAATGGAGTTGAACAATAAAAAACAATTGGAATAGTACACAGAAACGAGAAAAAGTTAAAATAAGATTTAAACTCCTCCGGGGCTCCAAAGTAGATTGCCAAAGAATAGAGCATAATATTTCCAGAGCACGCAAATGCAATGGCAATTCTTAAAAGAGCTGTTTTATTTTCTTTTTCTTTTAGCTTTTCAATATCGTTTTCTTTTAAAATCGGATGAGGAGTATAGCCTACACTTTTTATTGCTTTTGCTATCTCTGACAAATGGCTATTAGCTTTATAGCGAACGACAAGAACACTACTTCCCATATTTAGTTTGCTAGAGATTATATTAGAATTTAGTTTTGCTAAGCGCTCAAGAACCCATAAGCAAGCTGCACAGTGAACACCTTCAATAAAAAAAGAAAATTCATTCTCCTCATCATTAGAATGAACATGAGCTAAAACGAATTGTTCATG
>CAKZJW010000031.1 GCA_937120495.1 uncultured Oligoflexia bacterium | reverse complement strand
AGATACTCTGGCAAATTTCTTTGGTTCAATAATGCTTGTACTAGATAGACCGTTTGATATTGGTGATTCAATTAAAACTGGAGATGTTGAAGGAATTGTTGAAGAGGTTGGATTTAGATCAACAAAGATTAGAACTTTTTATGACTCTGTCATTACAGTCTCGAATGGAATTTTGGCCAACAAAGAAATCGATAATTTTGGAAAAAGACGCTATAGAAGACTCAATACAACTCTAGGCCTTGAATACGATACACCTCCAGAGAAAGTAGAAGCTTTTTGTGAAGGTATTCGCCAAATTATTCTTAGTCATAAATGGACAAGAAAAGATAACTTCAACGTATACTTTGTAAACTTTGGAGCAAGCTCTTTAGATATTCAACTTATGGTTTACTGGGAAACACCTGTGTATGCCAGAGAGCAGTCAAAGAAGCATAGACTCATGATTGATGTTCTTCGTTTTGCAAATGAAATTGGTGTAAACTTTGCTTTCCCTACTCAAACTGTTCATATGTTTAGTGAAAACATTAAGGAGATGACTCAAGATGATGCCCAGTCGGATGATAAGTATTTTGACCTTGGAATTCAAAAAGCCAAAAAGGTTGTTGATAAGCCTCTTTCTTTAAAAAATCCAAGAAGCAATGCGATGGACAAAGAGCAGTTTGGTGATAATGATTTTGGAATAGATTAATCGTCAGCTATAAGTTCAAGAAGATCATTAATAGCACGGGCCTTTAAATGCAGGCCCTCTTTGCCTTCACTTTTCTCTTGCTCGTCAGCAACATCCATAAAAGAATTTGTTCGAATTAATCGAGGAGCTTCCCCACTATAAGAACGAATAAATTTCAAGATTTCCTCTCCTGACTTATTTAGGTCTCTTGAGTCACTTATTACAATATCAAATCGATAGTTTTCAATTTGCTTTATTGCATCTTCAGAACTACCTGACTCAGCAACTAGTCCACCCTTTTCAATAAGAGCTTCTTTAATAATTGCCCTAGCATGAATATCATCATCAACTAGTAGAATTTTTGTATTACTTAACTTACTCAATCTCACCTTCTATTTTAATTCGCCAATAAGCATCTAATTTTTTAGTCACCTCAAAAGAAATTTCTTTTCCAGCTAAAAATTCAGCGATAAGCTTATTTTCTTTTTTCGTATAATCTCTTTTTAAAACCTCAACCGCTATCAATTCATTTTTTTGATTGCAGATATCCCACTTAAATCCATACTTTGTTTCTGGGTATGTTCTTATTATCCTCGCAAGCGACTTTTTTTCAAACTTAATTTTATCATTAAGATAAAGCCCTAACGTCAGAGGCATCCACTTTCTATTTTTATGAGCTAATTGCGTTAATCGACTCACTTCTAGTTCGTGTTGAACTTTAATATATTGATGACACCAATCATCCTTATCTTGCATCGGACAAGCATCATTGGAGGGACAAGGATAATGACAATCAAAACCGACTTTAATTAAATTATCTCTAAGACCAAGGTACTCTTTAAATAAAGATTTTGTTCCAGGCTCTATAAATAAAATAATATCAGGATCGAGCTCTTCTATGTATTTTAATGCCGCTTTATTCCCCATTTCATTTAGAGAATGAGTAAAAATAATAATTCTTTGCTTCTCTTTTTTAGGAATTAAAGATGATTTCGACACCAGCTGAATATCTTTATCATTATAAAGACCTTCTTTAATTTTAGCGGCCTGTTTTTTCATCAAATGAGATGTTTCAATCCCATAGATAGTTCCAACTTCCCAGTTGAAGTAGTCGCCGATTGAAAAGACAAAAGTACCTGGGCCGACTCCAATATCGATGATCTCACTTTCTTTAAATATTGCCTCATACTCTTTCAAGTAATCCATACAATATGAAAATTTGGGATAATTCGTCGTCAGGTAAAAAGCGGCATACGCTGAGATAAGTTTCTCATCGTTGTGATAGTCATCAATCTCATCACGGTTCTTAGTAAAATTATCACTAAGGGTGTTAATCGATTTAATCAGCTCAGACTCTGATCTAAATTGATGAAGTAAATAAGGTTTTATATCTGTTAAATTCATACCAAAAAAAGCCCTCTAGCTAAAGAGGGCTTCATTTTTATTTTTTGTACTTCTCTGAAGTTTTACCTTGATAAATTTGACGAGGTCTTGTGATTCTCATCGCTGGATCTTCAACAAGTTCTTTCCACTGTGCTATCCATCCTGGCTGACGCCCAAGAGCAAACATTACAGTAAACATATTTGTTGGAATCCCTAGAGCCTTGTAAATAATTCCTGAATAGAAATCAACATTTGGAAATAATTTTCTTGCTGAGAAATATTCATCATTCAGTGCCGTTGTCTCTAGACCTTTTGCAATATCAAGAAGTGGATCCTCAACATTTAATTTTTCTAATACAACATCACAGTAATTTTTAATTACCTTCGCTCGTGGATCAAAGTTTTTATAAACTCTATGTCCAAATCCCATAAG
>CAKZJW010000030.1 GCA_937120495.1 uncultured Oligoflexia bacterium | reverse complement strand
TACTTTAAAAAGGAAAGAAATAAATCAAAAGTTAAGATTTATTCTAAAAACTTAAAATAAATGAAAAAAGCATCTTTAATCCTTACACTACTAATAGCATTCTCAGCTAATGCTAAACTTCTCGATAAAATTGCAGGAGTTATTAACGATAAGGTTTATTCTTTATCTGAATTGAAACGAATAAAAAAAACCATTTCTGCAAGAAAAGAGATAGCTCCTTTTATTTATAAAAAGAAATCAATTTCATTGTTAGATGTTTTAAAAATCCAACAGAGAAAATTTATAATTAAGGATAAACTTTCAGCGCAAGGCTTTGTCGTTTCTGATGATAGTGTTGAAGCTAGAATTAAAGATACTGAAAAAAAATTAGGTTTACGACGTGGTGATTTAATTCAATTCTTAAAAGCTAAAGGTATTAGCTTTGATGAGTACTTTGAATTAATTAGAGAAGCCACAGAATTCAATATCTTTAACAGAAGAATTATTACTCCGCTTGTAAATATTACGGAACAAGAACTAAAGAATCTTTATTACAAAAAGAACTCTTCAAATAAAGCTCTTTCTTTTCAATACGATATAGTTGACTTCACTATCTCTAGAAAAAAAGTTCAAAAGTCTGATTTAAAAAAGCTTCCATCGATATTAAGAAAATATCAAAAAACTGGAAACCTTCCTTCTATTTATAATAGTATTGAAACAAATAATATGGGGGAGTTATCTGATGATGATCTACCTAAAGATCTAAGTCGTTTACTTCAAAAAACAAATGAAAAGACCTTTTCTAAGGCTTATGTAAAAAATGGCGTTGTTCATCTTTTCTATCTAAAGAAAAAAGAATTAACTGCTTCACAAGAATACCTACAAGCGAAGGGTAGGCTCTACAACGAGTTGTACGCAAAGCGTTCTAAAAATATTACAAGTAATTGGTTTAGTAGGGAATCTCTTCAATATTATATTCTAGAAAATATTTAATTCTAAATTACATACATTGCTGCTTTAAATTAACTCTTAAATCTCTGTTTAAGAGACTCTAGAGGCTATACTCATTCCATTATATACATTTCAATTTTAGACATAAAAAAACCCCGTATTCACGGGGTTAAATCTTTTTAATTCTAAAATTATTAATTACGTTGTGTAATTAATTATGCAATCTTACCAACTAAAGAGTTAGCGATTACGAATGCTAAAATTACTAGTGACTCGATAAGAGCAAGACCTAAAATCATAGGTACGAAGATGTCTCCTCTAGCTGCTGGGTTTCTTGCGATACCTTCAAGTGCTGCAGATGCTGCTTTACCTTGAGCTGAAGTTCCACCAAATACTGCGATTGCGATAGCGATTGCTGATCCTAATGCTAACATTGCTTGTGCGTCCATTTTAAACTCCTTTAAAGTTTATTAGTTAATTATTTCTAGTGCGCGTGATCTTCATGATCGTGAAGTTCCACGGCCATACTTACGTAAACCATCGATAAAATTGTAAATACAAATGCTTGCATAAAACAAACAAACAATCCCAAGATATAGAATGGAATTGGTATAATATAAGGAACAAGTTCAGAGAAGATTGCTAATACTGCGTGATCTCCCATCATATTCCCTTTAATTCTAAGACCTAAAGTAACGGGTCTCATTGCGTGAGAAATTAATTCAATAAGAAAAATTAGTGGTGCCATAAAAAGAATTGGACCCATAAGGTGAGCGATATGCCCCTTGATTCCTTGAACTCTAATTCCATGCCAGTTGTAATAAATGAATACGATAATACCAAATGCAAAACCTGTATTAAAATTTTCAGTTGGAGGTAAGAATCCTGGAATTAAACCAATAAGGTTGTTCATATATAAAAGTAAAAAGTAGAACATGAAGAAACGGAAATATTCCTTAGCTTCTTTTTCACCCATTGTACTTTTTGCAAGGTTATAAATAAATTCACCAAAGAATTCAAAAATATTTCTAAAAGATATTCCCTTATCAGGAACAACTGCTTTATCAATATTTGATGTTTTAATTCTATAAGCAAGGCCAAGAACTAAAAATAAAACACATACAATTGCAAATGTTACAATATGCTCAGGTACATGAAGAGAGTGAGAAAGGTTACTTAACCATCTATAACCACCACTTGCTGATGCACTTGAACTCAATAACATAGTCGCTAACGCTAAAATTAACTTCATCTATATATCCTTAATTATTTTTACCTAATCTTTTAATACTTAAAGTAAGGATAATCAATTGAAATATGTAATTTCCAATGATTATTAGCTGATCTCCCTTAAAGTTTTCAACACCATACCAGACTCCAGCAGCCAAAATAAGCACTTTTGACATGAAGAGTATAAATATCAACATATTATCTCTTTCATCAGATGGAGTGAATATTAACTTGTGCATAGCAACAACTAAAAAGAGCTGATTTGTTATATAGGCCAAAAAGCAAACGGATAAAACAATCTCATTTCCAGCTCCAAAATAATAAAACATACCGATAATGTGTAGGAAGGTTAATATTCCGTAGCGCGTAAAACTAATCTGACTTTTTATTTGCATATTTAATCATCCAAAATAGGTGTAAAAAGATATTTGCCAATATTATATATGTAGCTTGGTCGACAGTAATATATCCTTCATCGCTTAAAAACAACGAAAAAAAAGATACGCCTAAGATGCTTGAGGGAAGACCAAGAGCAATGGCCAAAACTTTTGAATTTTTCATCTCTTTCTTGCAACCCTTCTTTGATAAAGAGAGTTTAATCTATTTTTAATAACTTTAGGATTTGGATAACTTCCTAAGATACTATAATAAATATTATAAGCTTCTTTTAACTTTTCCGAGCTTTCATAAGCATTAGCAATTAAAAATTT
The DNA here is from genome assembly GCA_937120495.1 of uncultured Oligoflexia bacterium. Lineage (GTDB taxonomy): Bacteria > Bdellovibrionota > Bacteriovoracia > Bacteriovoracales > Bacteriovoracaceae > CAKZJW01. The sequence goes on along the minus strand of CAKZJW010000030.1, from coordinate 88,470 downwards.
TACTTGAACAATTTTTGATTTTTGCTTTTCTCGCTTCAGATATTCAAACCAGTAAGAAATTGCTGTGTCCCATTTCTTTTCATAAAAATTTACAAGACCAATATAATAGTAAGCCTGCACAGCATATTTAGAGTTATCTTCAACAATAAAATCTTTTAAGAGGTTTAATGTCTTTTTATATTCCTCTGAGTGATAAAAACATAAAGCATAACGAAGCTTATAAAAAGATTGTTTTTCTAGCTTTGGTATAAATTCTTTTAGTTTTTTATAAGAATATTTTGCTGTTGAATAATCTTTTAAATTCTCAAAAGAAATCATTCCCATTTTTTCCAAAGCTTTTGTTTGCCATAGGGGTTCATTGGTTAGTGAGATAACTTTTTTGTATTTAGAAAGAGCCTCTGTATAATTATTTAAATAAAGAGAATTTATTTCAGCTAATTGATAAGAAATTTTAATTTGAATATTTTTTGTCGGTCGTCTTGAAAGAATATTTTCATAAAGCTTTACAGCTTTTTTATATTCTCTTTTTGAAATATAATCTTGAGCTTTTAAGATGTCTTGATAAGATCCGGATGTGAATCCACACCCGGATAATATCAAAATAAGTATTAGATAAATATAAATTCTACTCTTCATTCTCATCTGTATCTGCAATTTTTTCAATCGCAACAACAGATTCTCCATCTTTTAACCTGATTAGTCTTACACCTTGTGTATTTCTACCAAGTAGAGAGATTCCAGCAATTTTTGTTCTAATAACCTGACCATTATTTGTAATAATCATAAGATCATCTTTATCTGTTACCGGTTTAATCTGAGCTAGAACACCAGTCTTATCAGTAAGCTTCATGGCAATAATACCTTTACCACCACGTGACTGTTTTCTGTATTCTGTTGCACTTGATCTCTTACCATAACCTTTAGAAGTGATACTTAAGATCTCTGATCCATCATCAATAATTGCCATTCCGATAACTTCATCTTCACCATCAATTGCAATACCTTTTACACCCTGAGATACACGGCCTAGAGGTCTACAGTCTGATTCAGAAAATCTAATTATTTTTCCAGAACTTGCGCATAGTAAAATATCTTTTTTACCATCCGTTACTCTTACACTTAAAACTTCATCGTCATCATTAACTTTGATGGCTCTAATTCCAGAAGCTTTTACATTTCCATAATCAGAAAGCTTAGACTTTTTAATTAAACCTTTCTTAGTTGAGAACACTAAATAGTGATCATCAAAGTTCTTAGGAACTGTTGTTATTTCTGTAACTTTTTCACCAGATTTAAGAGGAAGAAGATTTACAACGTTTCTTCCTTTCGCCGTTCTTGATCCCTCAGGAACTTGGAATACTTTTAATGTGTAAACTTGACCACGATCTGTGAAGAACATTAATTGATCATGAGTTTCTGCTGTAAAGATATTTGTGAAAAAATCCTCATCAGTATCACTTGAAGAACCTTTGACACCCTTACCACCACGTTTTTGAGCTTTGTAAGTATCAATAGGCATTCTTTTTAAATAACCTTTATGAGTAATCGTAACAATTACTTCTTCATTTTTAATAAAGTCTTCAATTTGCATCTCGTCAGCTGCGCCAACGATTTCAGTTCTTCTTTCATCACCATAGCTTTCTAGAACTTCATCAAATTCATCTCTAATAATTCCACGGATTAGATCTTCACTAGCTAGAATTTCTTCTAAGCTTGCAATAACTTTCATAATTGCATCGTAATCAGCAACAATTTTATCTCTTTCAAGACCTGTTAATCGTTGAAGTCTCATATCTAATACAGCTTGCGCTTGAATATCAGATAATTCGTATTTAGATTTTAATCCAGCTTTCGCTTGTGCTGGGCCTTCACTTGTTTTAATTAATTCAACAATTGCATCAATATTTTCAACTGCAACTTTTAAACCTTGAAGTATATGGGCACGAGCTTTTGCTTTCTTTAACTCGTACATTGTACGACGGATAACAACTTCTCTTCTGTGATCAATAAAGCACTGAAGCTGCTCTCTGATATTCATTACTTTTGGTTGACCATTTCTAATAGATAAGAAAATTATCCCAAAAGATGTTTGCATTTGAGTCATTTTAAATAACTTATTTAAAATAATATTTGCTGGTTCACCACGTTTGATATCTATTACAATTCTAATACCAAGCTTTGAAGACTCATCTCTAATATCAGAAATTCCTACAACCGTTTTTTCAGAAGCAAGCTTAGCAATTTTTTCAATTAGTTTTGCTTTGTTAACTTGATAAGGAATTTCAGAAACAATAATTCTTTCTCTTTCTTGTTTACCATGAACTTCAATTTCAGCTTTCGCACGAACTTGAATTACACCCTTACCAGTATGATAAGCTGATTTAATTCCAGAAGTTCCTTGAATTTCACCTGCAGTAGGGAAGTCAGGACCTGGAATAATTTCCATTAATTTATCAATACCAATATCTTTGTCTTCTAGTACTGCTTTCATACCTGTCATAATTTCTGTTAAATTATGTGGTGGAATATTTGTAGCCATACCAACAGCAATACCAGCAGATCCATTAATTAATAAATTTGGAACTTTTGTAGGTAGTACTCTTGGCTCTGTTAATGAATCATCGTAGTTTGGTTGCCAATCAACAGTTTCTTTATCGATATCTTTAAGCATTTCTTCAGCAAGCTTTTTCATTCTTACTTCGGTATATCTCATTGCGGCTGCGTTATCTCCATCAATTGAACCAAAGTTCCCTTGACCATCAACAACAGGATATCTCATTGAGAAATCCTGAGCCAATCTAACTACAGCTTGATAAACAGATGAATCACCATGCGGGTGATACTTACCAATTACATCACCAACAACTCTTGCTGACTTCATAAAAGGTTTAGAACTATAACAGTTAAGCATATGCATGGCATATAAAACTCTTCTGTGAACTGGCTTTAATCCATCTCTAACATCTGGAAGTGCACGTCCAACAATTACACTCATGGCGTAATCTAAGTAACATTCCTTCATCTCATCTTGAATTAATAACGGAGCAATATGTCCGTGGTTATGTTCTGGTGTGTTGTTATTATCGTCACTCATATTTTTTATTCCTTATTCACTTTAACTAAAGATATTAGATATCCAGGTTTCTAACATTCAACGCATTTGATTCAACAAATTCACGTCTCGGTTCAACTGCATCTCCCATAAGAACAGAGAAAACTTGGTCAGCATCAATAGTGTCTTCAATTTTAACTTGAAGAAGTGTTCTATTTTCTGGATCCATTGTCGTTTCCCATAATTGTTCTGGGTTCATCTCTCCAAGTCCCTTATAACGTTGTATATAAGCTCCTTGTTTACCTGTAGCAATTACAAATTCAGCAAAGTCATTTAAGTCTTCAAAAGCTTCATCAACTTTATCTGTTTTATAAGTAAATTTTGAATTTAAGAAAGTTTTAATTCCCGTAAAGTGATTTACAAGATCTGAAAATTCAGTTGAATCAATAAAGTTTGAAGTAAGTTTAAACTTTTTAGTTCTAAGTGTTGAATCAATAGTTACATGTATTGCATGAGATTCATGTTCTGGATCATCGACAATTGAGAAATCGTATTTCTTAAGATTAAGATCATCTGATTTCAACGCTTCATGAATTCCATTAATAGCTTTTTCTAAAAGGTTTTTAGATTTTAAAATTTGAGAATCAATTGAACCTTGCTCAATAATTTGTTTAAGTAGAGGTTTATCAAAATGTCTGTCATATGAATTTAAAATTGAATTATAAGTTTTATACTTATTAAGAATTGTTTTAATTTCTTCAACAGGTTTACTTGAACCATCGATATTAACTACAGAATTATCTAGTGAAGTAGAAATTAAAAATTTCTCTAGACTTTTTTCGTCCTTTAAATAGTTTTCAACTCTTCCTTTTTTGTATTTATATAAAGGAGGTTGTGCAATATAAAGATGACCTCTTTCAATTAATTCAGGAAATTGTCTATAGAATAAAGTAAGAAGAAGCGTTCTAATATGTGCCCCATCGACATCGGCATCGGTCATAATAACAATTTTGTGATATCTAAGTTTACTTACATCAAAATTTTCTTTACCAATACTTGTACCCATTGCCTGGATAAGCATTTTAATTTCGTCGTTACCAAGCATTTTATCGTAACGTGCTTTTTCAACGTTTAGAATTTTCCCTTTTAAAGGAAGTACTGCTTGATGTTTTCTATCTCTACCTTGTTTTGCAGATCCACCGGCTGAGTCACCCTCAACAATATAGATTTCACAAAGCTCTGGATTTTTTTCCTGACAATCAGCCATCTTTCCTGGAAGACCAGCAAAGTCCATTGCCGATTTTCTTCTCGTAAGTTCTCTTGCACGACGAGCAGCATCTCTAGCTGCAGCCGCGTCTACTGATTTTCTAATAACAGTTTTACCTACACTTGGATTTTCTTCTAAGAAAACTTTAAATTTTTCACCAACTAGTGAATTTACAATTCCCTCAACTTCACTTGAACCAAGTTTGTCTTTTGTTTGACCTTCAAATTGAGGATTCGCAAGTTTAACAGATATAATAGCTGTTAAACCTTCTCTCATATCATCTCCAGTAAGACTTAACTTACCTTTGATTAAATTATTTTCTTTAGCGTAATTATTCAAAACTCTAGTCAAGGCCGTTTTAAATCCTGAAACGTGAGTACCACCACCTGGAGTATTAATATTATTTGCATAACCAGTTAGTGTTTCTGAATAAGAATCAGTCCACTGCATTGCAATTTCTACTTCATACTCATCTTTAGAATGGAAAAAATAAACAGGCTTTTTATGAACAGCATTTTTTGCTCTATTTAAATAAAGAACAAATTCTCCAAGTCCACCTTCAAAATGAAACGTATCTTTCTTTTCATTTCTTTCATCAGCTAATGTAATTTTTAAACCTTTATTTAAAAATGCCATTTCTCTAAATCTATTAGCTAGACGATCGTAGTCAAATTCATGAATTTCAAATAATTCATTATCAAGTTTAAAAGTAACAGATGTACCAGTGTCTTCTGTTGAACAATCACCAACTACTTTTAATGGTTCAACAGCTACACCTTTTGCAAATTTAAGCTGATGTAACTTTCCATCTTTTTTAATATCAATTGTCATGGTCTTACTCATGGCATTTACAACAGCAGCACCAACTCCGTGAAGACCACCTGAAACTTTATAAGCTCCGCCTTCTTCGTTGAACTTTCCACCAGCGTGAAGTTTTGTAAAAACAATCTCAGCAGCTGAAATACCTTCACCTGAATGTATTGCAACCGGAATACCACGACCATCATCTACAACAGAGATTGAATTATCTACGTGAATTACAACTTTAATTTCAGAACAAAATCCTGCTAATGCTTCATCGACTGCATTATCAACAATTTCATATACACAGTGATGAAAACCACGAACACCAGTATCACCGATATACATTCCTGGTCTCTTTCTAACTGCTTCTAAACCTTCTAAGACTTTAATTTGGTCTGCACCGTATTCGGTATTAACCTTTGCGATTGATTCTTGCGTTTGATCCATAATAGATGAACTCCCTTTCAAACTTGGAACAAAAAATTTATTTCACATAGCCATTTTCTATATAAAACTTTTTTGATTCCTCTATGCTCTCTAACTTTTTCCTAAAATTTTCATTCGCCGTTGTAATCATTACCTGAAATTTTTTATCTTTTAGGTAATCGATTAAATTTTTCCAACGACGGCTATCTAATTCCCCAGATACATCGTCAATTAGTACAATAGGGTAAGAGGTAAATTTATACCGAAAAAGCTCAATATAGGCAAATATGAGGCTCAGAAAGCTCATTTTTTGCTGACCTAAAGAACAATATTCGTAAGAATTAAATCCATCAAATTGAAGCACATAGTCATCTCTATGAATTCCATAAGAAGTTTTAAACATTATCTCATCTTTTGGAAGCGACTCGTTATAGAATTGATGTACTTCATCAACAGTTTTAGATTTAAATTTAGAATCGAGATTAATTTTTAATTCATGCACTTCATCAAAAATATCTCTAAATATTTTTGTACAATATTTTTCTAGTTCAGTTAAAAACTCATATCTTAATTTTAGAAGTGCAACCGTATTTTCTGCTAATAGGGGATCAATAGCTTTAATTTGATCTCTATATTGGGGTGGCCTTTTACTTAATAGGCTATTTCTAAATTTTAAAGAATCATTAAATTTTTTAAGTGTAGATTTATATTCTGAACTTAGTTTTGAAAACAAACTATCAAACCACTCCCTTCTAAATGCCGGAATTGAATGAAAAGAATATGAATCAAATGGATTTATAAAAACTGTTTTAAGATTTGGTTTCTTTTTTGTAATTTTATTATCTATATACCATTCGTGATTTTTTAAAGACCATTTACCTGTATAAGGAAATAAATTATTTTCTTCTTTTATAATAGATGAAAATAAAATTTCAGGTTTTTCACTTTCAATACTTATGATTTGTGGAAAAGAAGTGTTTTTACGAAACGATTTTCTATTTGCTAAAAAATGAATGGCTTCTAGAATATTTGTTTTACCATTTCCGTTATTTCCAAATATACAATTTATATTATCTGAAAATTCGTAAACATCTGTATTTAAATTTCTAAAATTTGTTACTTGAAGTTTATGAAGCTTTACTTCCATTATAATTTAAGAGGCATAATAATACCTAAGAAATCTGGCTCTTCATTTGAACGAATAACAACTGGGCTTAATTCGTTATTAAATTCATAAATTATTTCATTTACATCTAAAACATGTAGAGAATCCAACATGTACTTGGCATTAAAACCAATTTCAATATCATCACCTTCATATTGTGCAGGTATAACTTCTGTAGCGTGTCCTAGTGAAGGATGGTTAGCTGCTATAGTTAATTGATTCTTTGTTAGTATTGCTTTAATACCATTGGTCTTTTCGTTAGAAAGGATTCTAATTCTTTTAACAGCATCGTATAAAGAATTTCTTTCAAGTACCATTGTATTAACCGTTTTTGATGGAATAACTGTTTGGTACTTTGGATATTCTCTAGCTATTAATCTGATCGATAGGTAATAATTATTTTGAGAATTAATATACATGAAAGAATCATCAAGTGAGATTTCTAAATCTTCATCTAGATTATTATCTGTAATTTTTTTAAGTTCTGAAATTCCCTTTTTAGGAATAATAACACCATCGATTAAACTTTGATTTGTAGATTCAAAATTATGAATATCTAGTAGGGCTAATCTATGTCCATCGATTGCAACAGCTCTTAGCTTGCTATCAAGTTTCTGAATATAAATACCGTTTAGATTTATTCTTGTTTCATCAGTTGAAACCGAATGTGAAGTTTTATTAATTACTTTTTGTAGATCTTCAGATTTTAATTTAAAGGCTTCTCCACTGCTTTGGAAATTTACTTGTGGGTAATCTTCAGAGTTTGTGATCAAAAGTGAATAATTTATTTTTTTGCATGTAAGATTTAATAAATTATTTTCCTGATTAATATCAAGATGAACTTCATCATCAGGTAGCTCACGAACAATATCAAAAATATTTTTAGTGTTTATGCAAAAGCTTCCAGCTTCATCAACATTGGCTGGTATAATAATTTTAGCCATAACTTCGAGGTCAGTGGCGATTAATTCAATATGGCTCGTAAAAGCATTTATCAGGCAATTAGTTAAAATGGGTCTTGAATTTTTTTTATCGATCACGGTTAGTACTTTGTTCAAACCATCTCTAAGAATCTGTGACTGAATATTAATTTTCATAAATTACCTAAGTTAAAAGTTTTAGAATAAATAGCTTTTTAGATATTAATTTGCAAGGGGACTTAATTAGGCTTTTTATAAGTATAATATATATTTATATTAAAATATTATTATTATTAAAGAGGTATAACTGGGGATAACTATCAAAATCTAATTATTTAAATAACTTAGCGTAAAAGTTTTTAAAAGTTATCCAGTGAATTTGGCCAAATAATAAATATTTTTTACGTATATTACAGTGATTTAGTTGATTAATTTTTTTTTAATTGTAGTTATCAGACTAGTTATACACACAGAAACAAATTTATTTTAGATACCTTGCAATATATTGAAAAATCTTTGGATATTATTAACAAAATATAGACATTGTTTATAAGTATAAGCCTTATTACTACTTGTACTTTTCCACGGCCTATTAATTTGTAGATAACTTTATTAAAAACAAAAAAGCCTCAAATTAATGAGGCCTTTTACTATATATTTGATTCGATTTCGTAAATGAGTTGGGAAAATGATCCTTCTTCTTTAATGCGCTTTTTCATTTTATCGATGGCATGAATTACCGTACTGTGATCTCTTTTGTTAAAGTAGTCTCCAATTTCTTCTAGTGTTTTCTTTAGAAGCTTATGGATTAGATACATTGCTATATGTCTTGCTAGTACAAGCTCAGCTTTTCTATTCTTTCCTCTTATATCGCCCAATGGAAGCTTATAATAAGATGATACAGTCTTAGCAATACTGTCTATTGTAAGTATTTTATCTTGATGATCTTCAGTTAGGTTTAATTGCTCTTTTGCAATTTCTAAATCTATATCAACGTTCATAAGATCAGAGTATGCACCTAATTTTATGAGCTTACCTTCTAGCTCTCTTACGTTATTTCTAACACAACTTGCAATTAGATTAATAACGTCATCACCAATATAGATGTCTTTTTCATTTGCTTTATTTTTTAAAATAGCAATTCTTGTTTCAAGATCCGGTTGCTGAATATCTGTTAGAAGTGCACTAGATAGTCTTGTACGTATTCTATCTTCAATTCCAGATATTTCTTTTGGTGCTTTATCTGAAGTAAAAATTAGTTGTTTTTTCTTGTTTTGTAGTTCATTAAAGATATGAAAAAATTCAGCTTGAGTTCTAGCTCTGTCTTTCAATTCATGAATATCATCTATTATTAATACATCTACAAGATCAGTATATTTTCTTTGAAATTCACTAATTGTTTTACTTTGAATGGACATAACCATCTCTTTTGTAAAATCACCTGCACTTGTAAAACAAATTCTCTTTGTAGGGTCTTTGTCATTTATATAATTACAAATTGCATGAAGAAGGTGAGTTTTACCAAGACCTGAATTTCCATATAAATATAGTTGAGGATATGTAATTCCTGGATCTTTAGAAACAGCTAATGAAAATGCATGTGCCATATTATTAGATGGTCCAACAATAAAATTATCAAATGTTTTTGATTTATCAATTCTTCCAAATACATTTGATTTTAAATGCTTAATCTCACTAGAATTTATTGTATTTTGAAGATCGTCATTACTCTGAGTAAAATTTGGATCTATTTTAAAACTCATATCCTTTACTGAAACAATTGGTTTAGATACTTCAGTCTCTAACTCATTAGAAATACTTGGATTTTGAACTGTATTCGTACTTTCTTTCTCTAAGTTATTGTTTTTATTAAAAACTTCTATATTAATATTAAATGCTTTCCCCATTAATTCTATAACTGCTTGATTTATAAAGCCAAGATAGTGGTTTTCAATCATCATTTTTATAAATTTCGTAGTAACTGAGAAGTTAATTGTATTTTCATCAAATGAACTAACAGTAAATGTACTCATAAAGTAAGTTGAGAATTTCTCTTGAGGAACATTAGTTTTGATAATAGATAATATCTCATTAGTTATAGTGTATAACTCATCGTTATCATTATTATTCTCTTTCTTATCAACATTTGTATTTATAATATTTTCAGAACTAACTTCAAGGCTACCCGAGAAGAATTGTGACATATTGTTTTCTAAGTCTTTGTTATTATTAGACTTAATAAATTTATCAAAAGGAAAATTATCGCTCATGTGTCCCCTGGAATAAGTGTGTGTCCGGTTTTTAACACGAGGTTAGATACTTTTCAACATAGCGTGTGAATTTTATACTCTTATTAAATATAATTTCATTGACCCATAAGTTTAATTTTAGTAGTTATACAAAACTTAATTTTTATAAATATAAACATATTTTATTTTAGGAAATAATTATGAGTAAAAGAACTTGGCAACCAAAGAAATTAAAAAGACTAAGAAAGCACGGATTCCTTAAAAGAATGGCTTCACCAGGTGGTAAAAACGTAATCACTGCTAGAAGAAAAAAAGGTAGAAAAAACTTATCTGTTTCTACTGGTACTAAATAATTTAAAAGATTATTTTAAAGTATAAAAAATCATTTCGACTAATAACTAAGAAAGACTTTCTATCTCTTAGAGATGGAAGTCTTTTTTTGCGTTCAAAATCAATTCTTATTTATTATAAAAAAAATGACCTTGATCACTCTAGGCTTGGTATTAGTGCATCCAAAAAATTTGGTAATGCTATAAAAAGAAATCTATTTAAAAGAATCATTAGAGAAACTTTTAGATTAAATGAAGTTAAAAATAGCTCCTTCGATATTCTTGTTGTTTCGAATAATAGATTTTCGGCTCAAAAAGATATTATTACTGAAATTCAGAAAAAAAGAATCGCCAATGATTCTAAAGCTTTATTTGAACAAATATGGGCAAATAAAATTTAATGTGATAGAAGAAAGCACAAAAAATTATACGGAGAATATATGGGTACTGAACAAAAAAGAGCAGTTTTAGCTGTAGTAATTTCAGGAGTTATTTTATTTGGTTGGCAATACTTTTTTGCTCCAAAAACTGAAAATCTACCTATGAATAAAGAGAGTATTACTACTCAAATTGAAGAAAAAAAAGAATCAAATATTGCTGTAGATAAGCCTATAGAAGTAAATTCAGATATAAGTGCTGATTCTGCCCCTATAGAAGCACAGCTAGTAATTGTCGAAAATGCTATGATTAACTTTTCTTTATCAAACAACTTAACAATAACTGATATTGTTTCTAAGCAAGCTTCAAAAAACTTTTCTGAGTTATTCCCAACAAAAAATAACAATAAGATTCTATTTGATTTTGATGGGAAATTTAAATCATTAAATTTTGATCTTGAAAGGGTTTCCAACTCAGAGGTTAAACTTACAAATAACCAGCATGGAATTTCTGGAAGATTAATTTTAGATGAAGAAAACAGACTTGTTGTTAATTTAAAATCTTCTAAAAAGTTTAAATATCGTTTTGATTTTGTTGAAACAAAAGAAGAACACGAAGGTGGTAAATATAAGCAATATATGCTCTCTTCAGATGGTCTTGATACAATTCATGTAGGTGATGATGATAAAGGTGATAAAGAATTAAGATGGTTTGGTTTAGATTTTAGTTATCATATTTTTGCTATTGTTTTTAATAAAAAGCCATATGTTTATGAAGCTAAAGAAGATGGACGTTTTGTTCTAAAAGACCTAAAGACTGTCGATAGTTTAGATTATCATTACGTATTTGGTAAAAAAGAATATAATTTTCTTGTTGCTCAAGGTGATAACTTAGAAGAGTCAGTTGAGTTTGGTATTTGGTCAATACTTGCTGTACCTATTCTAAGAGGACTTCAATTTTTCTTCTCTATTATTGGTAATTATGGTGTTGCAATTATTCTTTTAACAATAATTATCAGAACTTTAACTTTTCCTCTTCAGTATAAATCTTTTAAGAGTATGAAGAAGATGCAAGAAATTCAACCAGAGCTTTCTAAAATTAGAGAAAAGCATAAAGAAAATCCACAAAAAATGCAGACTGAGACTATGGCGCTTTTTAAGAAGGCCGGAACAAACCCACTAAGTGGTTGTTTACCAATGGTACTTCAAATGCCTATCTTTTTTGCTTTTTATAGAGTTCTTTATTCTTCAGTTGAATTAGTTGATGCACCATTCATCTTTTGGATTCATGATTTAAGTGAAAAAGATCCATTTTATGTTTTACCAGTTCTTATGGCCGTAGCGATGTTCTTTCATCAGAGACTTACGCCTACAACTACAATGGATCCAACACAGAAAAAAATTATGATGTTTATGCCTCTAATTTTTGCTGTATTCATGAAAGATTTCCCTTCAGGATTAACTCTTTATATTGTTGTTTCTACTTTTGTAGCTATGCTTCAGCAAATCTTTGTTTATAGAAGAACATGAGTTATTTATATTCTCATGATCCGATAATAGCTTGTAGTTCTGGTGGTACAACAAATACCGGTATAGCAGTTATAAGATTGTCTGGTTTTGAGAATTTTGATTTAATACAAAAATTTTTCTCCTTAGATTTCTCTAAGATAAAAAAAAGATATGCTCATTTTTGTAAAATTATCGATAATCAAATAGTTATTGATGAAATAATTTTAACTTATTTTGAAGGTCCAAATAGTTTTAATGGAGAAAATATTTTAGAACTTTCTGTTCATGGAAATATTTTTAATATTGAAAAAATCATAAAAATCTTTACTGAAAAATGTTCTTTTAGAAAAGCTTATCCTGGAGAATTTTCCTATAGAGCTTTTAGAAATAAGAAATTAAGCCTTACACAAATTGAAGGTCTAGATTTATTTTTAAATGCTTCAAATCCTTTAAGTTTAAAACAGGGGTTGTCCCTCCTAAGTGGTAGTCTACAAAGAGCTTACGAAGATCTTCTTTTTCATTTTAAGAATCATAAATCTGCAATTGAGCTATCAATTGATTTTTTGGATGATGTTGGTGAAGAAGAATCAAATAAACAAGTTCAAGAATCCTTTTTAAAATTAAAAGAATCTATTGAAAGTCTTAAATTAAAAATTTCAAATTCTTCTGTAAATCTTATTGATCCAGAAGTTGTTTTAGTTGGTCAGCCTAATGCTGGAAAGAGCTCTCTATTTAACTTACTTTTAAATGAGAGGAGAGCAATTGTTTCTGATATAGCAGGTACAACGAGAGATTTTATTTCTGAAAAAATTCGCATTGAAGATAATTTTTTTAAATTAATAGATACTGCTGGTATTCGAAAAACTGATGATACAATTGAAGAGATGGGTATTAAGAAGTCTTATGAAGTTTTAGAAAAAGCATTTTTTAAAATTTTATTAATCAACCCTTATGAGTGTAACGAAGATTATTTTTCAAATTTAGATTTAGAAAGCTTTGATCTTATTATTTTCTCACATAGTGATAACAAAGATTTTGAAGCAGTATCTTCAAAAATAATGTCAAAATTAAAGATTTCTGGTTCTATAGAACCACTTTCTAAAAATGGTTCTATAGAACCAAAAGATAGCTTTGGTCCTATCGGGGCAAACACTTCTCTTAAAGATTCTGTACTTTCTGAGTATATAAGCAAGATTATAAATAAAAAATATTTAAATTTATCAAATTCAGAGCCAATATTGTTGTCTAGACATGTTGACCAAATAAAAAATATTTACAGTATTGTTTTAAATTATGAAAATACACTAAATAATTCAACTGATATTTCTATTATCTCCTCTGAATTTAATATAGTGGGCCATTGTATTTCTGAATTGATTGGTATAGTTTCTCCGGACGAAGTTTTACACAATATATTCGAAAATTTCTGTATAGGTAAATAACAGTTCTACGTGGAACATTAAGGTAAAAGATGAGTAATTTCGACATCTTAGTTGTTGGTGGTGGCCATGCTGGTATAGAGGCGGCTTATCTTGCATCACAATTTGATTTAAATGTTGGTATTATTACATTACCTGGTGTTGGTCTAGCATCGGCTCCATGTAATCCATCTATTGGTGGGGTAGGTAAGGGTCAAGTCGTTAGAGAAATAGATGCTCTAGGTGGAATAACTGGAAAGTTAGCCGACATGGCCGGAATACAATTTAGAGTTTTAAATGAGTCTAAAGGTTATGCTGTTCAATCTACTAGAGTTCAAATAGATAAAGAAAAATATTCAGAGTTCGCGGAAGAACTAATTTCTGAAATTAATAATATTACAATTATTAGAGAGAAGGTTATTGCAATTGAATTCGAAGATAATCAGTATTCAGTAAGAGGCGAATGTTCTACGTGGAACTCTAAAAAAATAATTATGACTGTAGGTACTTTTCTTAATGGAAAGCTACATACAGGTTCAACTACAACAGAGGGTGGAAGATCTGATACAGAATCATCAAACTCTCTTGCTAGCTTCTTTAGCTCGATAAAAACGGTATCAGCACGCTTCAAAACTGGTACACCCGCAAGGCTTAATAAAGATTCAATAGACTATGCTGTAATGACTGAACAGCCAAGTGATAGTACTGTTAGAAACTTTCATTGTTTAAATACATATAACACTAGAAACCTTAAACAAATCTCTTGTTACCTAACTCGTACAAATGAAACGACAATGGAAATTATTCGAGAAAATAAAGAAAAATCTCCCATGTTCAATGGCCAGATAAAAGGTGTTGGAGCTAGATACTGTCCATCAATAGAGGATAAAGCTTATAGATATCCTGATAAGAACATTCATCATGTATTTGTAGAACCTGAAGGATTAGACCTTAATACGGTATATCCAAGTGGTATATCATCAAGTCTTCCTGAAGAAGTACAAGTAGACTTTTTAAGAAGTATAACAGGTCTAGAAAAGTGCCACGTGGAACAATATGGCTATGCTGTAGAATACGATGTTATAGATACAACACAACTTAACTACAAACTAGAGCTCGAATCAATGCCAGGGCTTTTCTTTGCTGGTCAGGTTAATGGAACTTCTGGTTATGAAGAGGCTGCAGGACAAGGCTTAATTGCTGGAATAAATGCATCCTTAGATATACTAGAAAGAGATAGCTTTATTCTTAATAGAAATAGCTCATATATTGGAGTTATGATTGAAGACTTAATCTCAAATACAAGAGATGAGCCATATAGATTATTTACAGCTAGAAATGAAAATAGACTTTCTGTTAGGGAAGATAATGCTGTTTTACGTATGTACCCCTATAGGACCAGTCTTTATTTAAACGATGCAATCGACCACTATAACGATGTTTTCGTAAATGTATTTGAAGCATTGATAGAATCAATAGAAAAAAATGTCGTTAAGCCAGGTGATAGATTCTTAGTTGATAATAAGATAAAAATTGCAAAAAGATCAACGGTCTCTGAGCTTCTTAAGATGTCATCTTTAGATCCTATAAAAACACTTGAAGATTACCTGGTATTTATTGGTTTAGATGTTCCACGTGAGATATCTAGGTGTATTGCGATCACTACAAAGTATAGTGGATATATTGAAAAAGCATCTCAGCACTATGAAAAGATAAGATCTTTAGACAAAAAGAAGGTTGATTGGTCAAGGCTTGTGAGTTCAGAGAATATAAGTTTTGAATGTAAACAAAGAATAGAGAAGATTAAACCAGAAACTTTTGGACAATTAAAACTAATAGATGGCTTAAGACCTGCTACTTTGGCAGTTGTTGCGGGAATGTAATGGATATAAATAAGTTTTCAAGAGATTACTTTGAGTTATTAACAGGTGAATATGCCGGTATAAACCTTACTCGCATCAATGAATTTGGGGACTTTCACAATAAACAAATTTTAGATTCACTTGCACCATACGAAGAATCTACAGTGTATAAAAGCTATGTGGATAAAGCGCAGTTTAATGTAGATATTGGTTTTGGAGGTGGATTTCCGCTTCTGCCAATGGCGTATCATCTTCCGAAAAGTAAATTTATTGGGATAGAGACTAGAAATAAAAAGGTAAAGGTTGTTTCTGAGATAGCACAGAAGCTTGGTCTTAATAATGTTCAATGCCTTCATAGTAGAATTGAAAATGTAATTATTGATGTGCCAGTTGTTTGTACATTAAAAGCAGTTGGTAAGGTCTACGACTTCTTGTCAAAGATTAATACTACCGAGAAAATAACAGTTTTCTTTTATAAAGGTCCTGGGTTTCTTGAGCAAGAAGCAGATCAGTTAGAAAAAGCTATGAAAGAGTGGGATATTGTAGAAAATAAAATTTTAGATGTTCCAGGAACAGAAAAAAGATTAATCATTGGGTTTCAGAATAAAAAAGTTCCACATGGAACAACAAAATTTACAAATCAGCTTGTCAAACTTTCAGGGATTATCTAAAACATTATAATCCAAAAAGATATAAATAAAGAGGTATAAATGGCCAGAATTATTGCAGTTGCAAATCAAAAAGGTGGAGTTGGTAAAACAACAACATCAGTGAATTTAGCAGCCTGTCTAGCAGTTGCAGAAAAGAAAACATTAGTAGTTGACCTTGACCCTCAAGGAAATGCAAGTGTTGCTCTTGGATTAGAAAAAGAGAGTTTTGTGCAAATGAATATTTACCACACGATGATTGGTGGTGAAAACATAGAGAACTGTATCTATAAAACGGAACTTCCACTTTTAGAAATTTGTCCATCAGACAATAATTTAATCGGTGCAGAAGTAGAGCTTATGCAGGCATTTGCTCGCGAATCAAAATTAAAGACGGCTCTTGAGTCTATCGTTGATTCATATGACTATATTATTATCGATTGCCCACCATCATTAAGTTTATTAACAGTTAATGGTTTAAGTGCTGCTGATTCTTATATTGTTCCACTGCAAACGGAATATTTTGCAATGGAAGGTTTAGCTCAAATTATCAATACAGTTAAGTTAATTAAGCAAAATCTAAATCCGAAAATTGATTTAGAGGGTGTTCTTTTAACAATGTATGATGGAAGAAATAATTTATCTAAACTAGTAGCGCAAGAAATAAAAAATACTTTTCCTGATGATACTTTCAAAACAATTATACCTAGAAATGTAAAATTGTCTGAATGTTCAAGTCATGGAAAGCCAATAATTATATATGACATAACTTCTAAAGGATCAGAAGCGTATCTAAATGTTGCCAAGGAAATTATCTTTAAAGAGAGAGAAAGAGAAGAGGCTAAAGAAGAAGAACTTCCAATAATGGATAAGGTTATTAATAAGGAAACTTTATCTATTCCAAGTTTTGATGATTACCAACTTTAATTTTTTGAGAGGAGAAATATAATGGCAACAAGTAAAAATAAACCAGCTCTTGGTAAAGGAATGAGTGCTCTACTAGGTGGTAACGCTTCACCTATAGCTTCGTTTAAAGCAGAAGAAACTAATGGTTCACTTTTAGTTCCTATTTCAAAAGTAAAAGCAAATAAAGAGCAACCAAGAAAAATATTTAAAGACAAAGATATAGCTGAACTTTCAGCTTCGATAAAAGAAAATGGAATAATCCAACCTTTGATTGTAACACTAGAAGAAGATAACACTTATAAACTTATCTCTGGTGAGAGAAGACTTAGAGCTTCGAGACTTGCCGGTTTAGATATGGTTCCTATCGTAGTTAAGAAAGTTTCTAAAAAAGAACTAATGGCTATGGCCATAATTGAAAATGTTCAAAGATCTGACCTAAATTGTGTTGAAGAAGCACTTGCATATTATTCGTTAATGAATGAATTTGAATTAACTCAAGAAGAAGTTGCAAAACAAATTGGTAAAGAAAGATCTTCAATTGCAAACTTCCTTAGAATATTAAAATTACCTAGGGAAGTGATTGGTCTTTTACAAAAAGAAGATATCTCATTTGGTCATGCAAAAGTTTTAGTTTCATTAAAAGACGATGAAGCTATTAAGAGATTTGCTAGAATGGCAATTGATGAAAATCTTTCAGTGAGAGAACTAGAAAGAACTATAAAAGCGAAAAAAATCAAAGCACCAAAGACTTCTAATAAATTCTTTGACGAAAAACTTGATGGAATTAAGCAAAAGCTAGAGAAAAAAACTGGGTACCATTTTGACTTGAAGACAAAAAATAATGGTTCTGGTACAATAACTCTAAAGTATACTAACGAAGCAGAATTTAACGATATTTATAAGTACTTAATGTCTAAATAAATTCTCTTTATAAAGATCATGGGAGATCTTTATGGCATCTAATAATGAAATTTGTGCAATTATAGAAGAAGGTTGTCGATTCGAAGGCAACCTTTCATTTAATGGTGTAGTAAGAATATCAGGAATTGTTACTGGAAGTATTTTTTCTAACGATACACTCATCATTTCTGAGGGCGCTGTAATCAACGCTGACATCAATGCAAACATTATTCTTATATCAGGTACAGTCAAAGGTAATGTGAAGGCCACATCGAGGGTTGAGATAAGAAAACCAGCCCGTTTTGAAGGTACGGTAACTTCGCCGAGTTTAATTGTGGAAGAGGGTGTAATTTTCCATGGTGTAACAAAAATGAAAGATAAAAAGTAAGATCTTACTTGACTATATCCCCTATAGCTAATATCAAATATGGTTAAATTTTAACTTAATAAATTTAGGAATTAACTATGGAAATGGTTTTGGGAATTTTTAAGCAATTAGGTGCTGATGAAACCCTATGGATTCAACTTGGAATCGTTATTGTTGTACTTACACTTGCTAACTTTTTGTTTCTTGGACACTTACAAGATGTAATTGAAAAAAGAGAAGAAAAAACTGTCGGTATGGAAGACTCTGCTCAAAAGCAACTTGAAGAAGTTAATAAGCTTTCAGAAGAATATAAATCTAAAGTTAGTCTTACTCATAAAGAAGTAAGAGAAAAAATTGAAACTCAAAAAAATTCAATATCAAAAGACTTAGAATCAAAATATAGAACAGAAGAAAAAACTGTTAATGATTATATTGATGAGTCAAGAAAAGCTGCTGAAGTTAAAGTTTCAGAGCAAAAAGAAAAAGTTCTATCTCAAGCAGATGAACTTGCACTATCTCTAGTTCAAAGAATTACTAAAGGATAAAATTTAATGAAGTTGTTGGTTGGTTTAATTATTAGTGGATCTGTATTTGCAGCAGGAAGTGGTCACGGAAGTCCAAGTGATTTAATTTCATCATTTGTTAATATTTTCTTATTAGCAGGTGGATTATTATACGTTCTTATTCCTAAGCTTAAAGTTCACTTTGGAACAAAGTCTAAAGAGGTAAAAGAGATCATGGAGCGCGCTCAAATCAAAGCGAAAGAAGCACAAATGCTTATGGAAACTCAAAAGAAAAAACTTTTAAATCTTGACGGTGAAATTGCAGGAATTAAAAAAGAAGCAGATCAAGAAATTAGTACATACCAAAGTAACTATTCTAAAGAAGTTGAAGATAGAATTTCAAAATTAAAGTCTGATGCGGCAAAGAAAATTGAAAGTGAAAAACAAGAGCTTGCAAATGATTTAAACGAGCAGCTTTTAGATGCAGTTATTGCAAATGCTAAAACAAAAATTAAATCTGATTCAGCTCTTAATACAGCTGCAACAGGAAGAATATTAGAAGGTTTGAAATAAATGAAAGAACAAAATACAGCAAAAATTTATGCAAAATCATTCTTAGAGCTAGGTAAAGAAAATAATATTAACTTTGCAGAAGAGCTTACGAAACTTACTGAAACAATCAATGCTTCAAATGATCTTGAGAATGTTTTATTTTTAGATGTTTTTTCTATCGAAGATAAAACAAGCGTTTTTAATGCAATTGCAGAAAAACTAAATCTTCATAAAATTACAATCGCATCAATAAACTATTTAATTACTGAGGGAAGACATAGTTTACTTCCTCTTATTTATAAAGAGATTATCGTTATTGATGATCATGAAAAAGGTTTTTTAAGAGGAACAATAGAAGGTTCTGCTGACTCAATTTCAGATGAGCACAAAGCAAAACTTCTTGAGGCCCTAAAGAAACAACTTGGTGGAAAAGAGCCAATTTTAGAATATAAAAAAACAGACAGCGTAACAGCTGGCTATAAAGTAACAGTGGAAGATCTACAAGTAGATGCTTCAGTTGATAACCAGTTAAGACATTTTAAAGATTCCGTTTTAGGAGAATAATAAATAATTTAACAATAACATAAGGATTAGTTGGATGAGTACAATGAGACCTGAAGAGATTACAGGAATTATCAAAGAAAGAATTGCTAATTTCGAAACAAAATTAGATGTTAACGAAATTGGAACAGTACTTACTATTGGTGATGGTGTTGCCAGAGTTTTCGGATTAAAGAACGTACTAGCGGGTGAGTTAGTAGAATTTGAAAATGGTGTAAAAGGAATGGTTCTAAACCTTGAATCAAATAATGTTGGTATCGCTGTACTTGGTGAATCTTCTGACATTAAAGAAGGTTCAACTGTTAAGAGAACTGAAAAAATTGTTCAGGTTCCAGTTGGTGACGGACTTCTTGGAAGAGTAGTTAGTTCAATCGGTGAACCTCTTGATGGTAAAGGTGATATCCAAGCTACTGAACATAGAAATATTGAAATTAAAGCTCCTGGTATCATTAAAAGAAAGCCAGTTCATGAGCCAATGCAAACAGGTATCAAAGCAATTGATTCAATGATTCCAATTGGACGTGGTCAACGTGAGCTTATTATCGGTGACAGAAAAACTGGTAAGACAGCTGTTGCAATCGATACGATCATCAACCAAAAAGGTAAAGATGTTGTTTGTATTTATGTAGCTATTGGACAAAAACAATCTACAGTTAGACAAGTATATCAAAAACTTCAAGAAGCAGGCGCTCTTGATTATACAATTATTGTAAACGCTTCAGCTTCTGAGTCAGCACCACTTCAATATATTGCACCATACTCTGGTTGTACTATGGGTGAGTTCTACAGAGATAATGGAAAGCACGCTTTAATTATTTATGATGACCTTACAAAACAAGCACAAGCATATAGACAATTATCACTTCTTCTTAGACGTCCACCAGGACGTGAAGCATTCCCAGGGGATGTATTTTATGTTCACTCAAGACTTCTTGAGCGTGCAGCAAAAATGAGTGATGAGGCGGGAGCAGGTTCACTTACAGCTCTTCCAATTATTGAAACTCAAGAGGGTGATGTTTCGGCATATATCCCAACAAACGTTATTTCAATCACAGATGGTCAGATCTTCTTAGAGGGTGACCTTTTCAACGCCGGTGTTCGTCCTGCTGTTAACGTTGGTATTTCGGTATCAAGAGTTGGTGGTTCTGCACAAATTAAAGCAATGAAAGGTGTTGCTGGTACACTTAGACTAGACCTTGCTCAGTATAGAGAGCTTCAAGCCTTTTCTCAGTTTGCATCAGATCTTGATGAAGCAACTAGAAAGCAACTTGAAAGAGGTGAAAGATTAGTTGAGCTACTTAAGCAACCTCAATATTCTCCTTATGAAGTTCAGGACCAAGTAATTGGTATCTATGCAGCGACAAAAGGATTTTTTGATAACGTTGATAAATCAAAAATTGTTTCAATGGAAAAAAATCTTATTGAGCATGTAACAACTAAACACTCTGATCTTCGTAACGCGATTTCAACTGAGAAGAAAGTTTCTCCTGAGTCTGAAGCAAAGCTTAACGAAGTTATCACAGCATTTGTTGAAGCTAATAACTAAGAAATAG
Source organism: uncultured Oligoflexia bacterium (assembly GCA_937120495.1). Taxonomy (GTDB): domain Bacteria; phylum Bdellovibrionota; class Bacteriovoracia; order Bacteriovoracales; family Bacteriovoracaceae; genus CAKZJW01. The sequence continues at coordinate 67,103 of CAKZJW010000030.1, read as the reverse complement.
GATAAGAGGAAACAATGGCTAATATTAAAGATCTTAAAATTAGAATTAAAAGTACGAAAAATACTTTAAAGATCACTAGTGCCATGAAACTTGTTTCTGCAGCTAAGCTTTCAAAAGCTCAGGGACGTATTACAAACTTTAAGCCTTATTCTTCGGAATTAGACAGCACTGTTCGTATGGCGTCTTTGTTAGTTGAGAACTACACTCATGAGTACTTACAAAAAAATAATGAAGCTAAAAAATCAGTAATACTAATTGTTTCATCTGAGAAAGGTCTTTGTGGTGGGTATAACTCGCAACTTTTTAAGGCCGTTAAAAACTTTACGAAAAATACAGAACAAGAATTAGAATACCATTTTATTGGAAAGAAAGTTCAAGCTCTTCTTAAAAGAGATGGTATTGAGTCTACGAATAAGTACGAATTTGCTAAAGCAGATCCAAGCTTTGATGAGATTAAACAAATTGTTACTGGTTTGGCGCAAAAGTTTACGAAAGGTGAAATTGCAAATGTATATTTAGCTTATAATTCTTTTGTATCAGCGATCGAATTTAACTCTGAAGTTAAACAATTATTACCAATGACAGAAGCTGAAGGTTCTGAAAATAAAATCGATACAAATATGGATTTTATCTACGAGCCAAGTGCAGCCAAAATCTTGGATAAGTTAATTCCAGAAGTTTTAAATACAACATTTTACACATGTGTTTTAGATGCAATTGCTGCTGAACATGGAAGTCGAATGACAGCTATGGATAATGCAACAAATAACTCTAAAGATATGATTAAAAACTTAACACTAACAGCAAATAAATTAAGACAAGCAGCTATTACGACAGAATTAACAGAAATTGTGTCAGGTGCTGAGTCGCTTAACTCTTAGGGAGCAAATAAATGAGCGGTATAATTAAACAAGTTATGGGTCCAGTTGTTGATATCGAATTCGCAGACGGTAACGTTCCTGCAATCAACAATGCACTTAAAATTACAAACAAATCAATCTCAAATGACGAGTGGAACTTAGTAGTAGAAGTTGCAGCTCACCTTGGAAACAATGTGGTTAGAGCAATTGCAATGGATGCAACAGAGGGTCTTGCACGTGGACAAGAAGTTAAAGATTCAGGAGCTCCAATTCAAGCACCTGTTGGTGAAGAAGTTCTTGGAAGAATTATTAATGTTACTGGTGAGCCGGTTGATGAAGCTGGTCCTATCGGGGCAAAAAAATCTTACTCGATCCACAGAGAAGCACCTAAGTTTTCTGACTTATCAACGAAACTAGAGCCTTTCTATACTGGAATTAAAGTAATTGATCTTCTTGCACCATATGTAAAAGGTGGAAAGATTGGTCTTTTTGGTGGTGCCGGAGTTGGTAAGACCGTTTTAATTATGGAGCTTATTAACAATATCGCCCTTCAACATGGTGGTCTTTCAGTTTTCGCTGGTGTTGGTGAGCGTACAAGAGAGGGTCGTGACCTTTTTGATGAAATGACTGAATCAGGAGTTATTAGTAAAACTGCTCTGGTTTATGGTCAGATGAATGAGCCTCCTGGAGCTAGAGCAAGAGTTGCTCTTACAGGTCTTTCAATCGCTGAGTACTTTAGAGATGAGAAAAAACAAGATGTACTATTTTTCGTAGATAATATTTTCCGTTACACACAAGCCGGTTCAGAGGTTTCTGCACTACTTGGTCGTATCCCTTCTGCCGTTGGTTACCAGCCAACACTTGGTACAGAAATGGGTACAATGCAAGAGCGTATTACATCTACAAAAGATGGTTCAATTACTTCTATTCAAGCAGTTTATGTTCCTGCGGATGACTATACAGATCCAGCTCCAGCAACAACATTTGCTCACTTAGATGCAACAACAGAACTTTCAAGACAAATTGCTTCTCTAGGTATTTACCCAGCAGTTGATCCTCTTACTTCAAGTTCAACGATTCTTTCTCCAGCAGTTGTTGGTGATGATCATTATAATACAGCAAGAGCAGTTCAAGAGGTTCTTCAAAAATATAAAGAGCTTCAAGATATTATTGCTATCCTTGGTATGGATGAGCTTTCTGAAGAAGATAAGCAAACAGTTGCTAGAGCAAGAAAAATTCAAAAATTTCTTTCTCAACCATTCTTCGTTGCTGAACAATTTACAGGTATGTCAGGACAGTTTGTTAAGATAGAAGATACAATTGAATCTTTCAAAGCAATCTTAAATGGTGAAGTTGATGATCTGCCAGAGCAAGCTTTCTACCTAGTTGGTGGACTTGATATGGTTAGAGAAAAAGCTGCGACTTTATAATAGGATAAAAAATGAGTCACTTTAATTTAAATATTTTCACACCCAACGGAATTGTTCTTGAGGGCCTTAAATGTGAATCTTTTATAATTCCTACGATCAATGGTGAAATTAATGTTTTACCTGGTCACATTAATTTAATCTCTGAACTTGAGACAGGAATTTTAACAGCAAAGACAGATTCAGGTGATAGAAGATTTTCTATTACTGCTGGTCTTTTAAAAGTTGTTGAAAAGAGTGTAAATGTTTTATCAACAACTTCAGAAACTGCTGAAGATATTGATATCGCAAGAGCTCAGGCCGCTCAAAAGAAAGCAGAATCAAGACTTAAAGGTGATGCAGCGTTAACAGACGTAGACATTATCAAGTTTAGAAGAAAGCTTGAAAGAGCGAAAATGAGAGTTAGATTAGCTAATTTAAAATAATGGTCCTATAGAACCAATTTTGAATATTTAAAGCGCCCCTACAGGGGCGTTTTTTTTGGTCCTATCGGGGCAGTAACTTATAGACCCAACATGTCTGAATAAGAATGAGTTAAAAGGTCGGTCTTTTGAATACTCAAAAGATCCATGTAGTGAGCACAAAGCCTATGCATTTCGCTTTCTGAGTACTCATTTTTCTCGTCAATCACTTCGATCTCTACAAATGTTCCAAGCTTATCTAAGTAATCTACATGAAATTTAACATGATCGATAAAGTAGATATGGCGATCTTTTTTAACTGTGATTTTTTCACCAAGAGCTGAGAGAAGAACATCTAAAACATCTGCTCCATTTTCAATATTTGAAAAAGCGATATCAGATAATTTTGAATCTTTTGTATTTTCCCTATTATAAAAGATAAGTGAGTTTTCTATATTTCCTTGTCGAAGTTTTAGTCTTCCTGATTGAATATTAAAGTAAGTATCTATCTGTGTATCGCAGCCTCTGTAGTCGGCATTTAAACTTTTAAGTTTATCAATGACTTTGTTTGGGTATTCAGTTTTTGCTTTTATTTCTACATTTTTAATTTTCAAATTATCTTCCTTTTTGACTATTCAGTGAGTGGCTATTCACAAAGACGCAGTATTAGCTTGTTTTGGCTTTTATAAATTTTGTTCACGAGTTAAAATAGTAGAACATATATGAAATTAAAACTATCTTTATTAACATTTTTCTTTGCATTTTTATCGTTATTTTCGGTAAAGTTTTTTGATGATGCAGCCTTCGAAAAGTCCTTTAACAAGGGCTCTACAAAGAAATTTACAATTGTAAAAAAAGAAGTTTTACAAGTAGTTAAAACAATAAATTCAGCACCTAAAAAAGAAGAAAATTTAATATCACAACAGGATTTCGAAGAACTTGAAAGCCTAGATTTTTATAATATCAATGATGTAGAGGAAAACTTTGCCGAAGATTTAGATGAAACTATTGTTAAAAACATTGTTATCGAAAAAAAGATAACAGAAATAGATTCATTTAAACTAAAGAGAAGAAAGTTTGAAATTACAAAAAACGATATAATAAAAAAAGATGATTATAACCTATCAATTACAGAGCCGGTAAAGCTTACTAAGGTAATTTCAAAAAAAATTGAAAGTACAAATTGGTCGTCTATTACAATTAATGTAAATGAATACCAACCGAGTAAAAGTGTAATTCAACTTGCTAAAGATGAGATTTCTATTAATAAAGAAAAGCTTATTGTTGCACCAAAAAATTCTGATCAAATTTCAACTACTCTTTCTGCAAATGAAAAAGTTTTTGAAAAAGCAGAAGTTAGTTTAGAACCAAAGAAAACAACGGAAGTTGTTTATGATCTAAACGAAGGTGTAAAAAAGTCAAAGCAAGATGATTTGGTATTTTTTGACTACTCACCACCAGATGAAAATCAGAAATTTAAAAAAATGACTGAAAAAGTGGAAGAGGTTAAAAAAGTATCGAGCACAATTACCAATGTAAAAATAACAAAAGCTCTACCAATTAATATGAAGAATGAGAAAAAGACTAAAACAAAAAAACAAAATAACAGTAACTCAGACTCATACCAACTTGCTCTATTAGATAGAGAGTTAATAAAGAGCCAAGAGTCTAATAAAGCTGAAAGTAAATTATTAGAGAAGACAGGATTTAATCCAAATTACAAAAAAGTGGCAGAAGGCGAAGTTAAGGCTTATCTTGCAGAAAAAAGAAATACAAAAGTGATTTCTGACTATATCCTTCAAGCATATAGTGCAGGTTCAAAAGATGATTTAAGAAATTTTGAAGTCAGATTCAGTGATGATCAAGATGATATTCTTCAAGATGATGGAACTGGAGAGGTTGTACTTTCAAGTGTTCTAAATAATTCAAACTCAATAAGAAGAGCGACGATTCTTTCAAGAGGAAATATTCCAACTAGTTTTGATATGATTTTAGAAAACGGAGAAACAGTTGCTAGTGTACCTGTTTTTTCAATTGATAAGTTCTCTGAAATTTTGAGTACTCAAAATATTCAATCAACTGGAGCTCATCTTTTAATTGAACTTGATAAAGAGACAGAAGACACAGATATTGATGCCAATTATCAAGCGAAACTATTTTTAAGCTCAAACCATAAAGTAGTTAATAGAGATGACTCTGACTTTAATTATATCCTATATATAGGTGTTAAGGCCGGAAACTCAATTATATCTTTTAAGAAAACTGACAATAGTATCGTAAGTAAAATTATTCATCTTGAAAGAGAAGAGATTTATTACGAGCCAAATTTTTATATTGAAAAAAGAGATGATGAATTTGATCTTTTTGAAGAAAATTTACTTTCAAAAACGATTCATCCATTAAATCTTGATGCAAAAGAACTAGAAGGGCTTACATTCGATGAAAAAGCGACAAAGCTTACGACGAATAAATTTAAGTATAAGAAGGTTACATATCCTAGTGGAACACGCTCATATGTTAGATTAAGCCACCTAAAAGAGCCTGTTTTTATAGGTCGATGGAATAATGAATTTGTAAAAGTTCCAAGTGAATCTTATATGCGTTATGTTCTAGATCAATTCTCTCTTGGAAGTGTGAATTCACAATGTGTGGTTCAACTTAATCTTGCAAAGAGTGCAAAAGAGATTCTTTTCAATGGTAAAGCCAGTGACTTTGGAATGCGTGTTCAAGCTAAAATGTTAGATAAAGATGGTCTTTTCTATACGGACCTAAGTGCAGATACAGAAAAAGTATTCATCCTGGGTGAAGAGCAAGGAATAATAAATATTAAGGTAAATTACGCTGATGATACTAGTGATTATATTCAATCTTACTGTTCAGACTCTACATACTTATTAGAACAACTTTAATGCTCTAACTAAATCTTTCCACACTTTTTCATTCTAAGTTTTCTAACCCAGTATTTGGGCTTATATTTTTTCATAATAGAATCCGGAACCTTTTTATACTTCCTTTTAGTAAGAGTTACGTCTGAAACTATAATTGAACCACGTCTGAAGATTCGATTTTTACTTCTAAATTGTCTATTTAATAAATTGTGATTGGGGCTAAGCTTCTTGAGAAGTTTTTCAATTTTTCTAGGCCTTATAGAGCATTTTGTAAGATAGAAATTAAGCTTACTGGTTTTAAATTTATGTTTTTCTTTTGAGTATCCTTTAAGTGGATAAATTTTATCTTTGTAAGCTAAAACATAAACTAAAGCTAAAAATTCAGAATAAAAGTTTTTAGAAGCAAATCCCAGATGTGCGTGATCATATGATCTTAAAACATTTTCTAAGGTAAACTTTCTTTTTTTCCTTTTAAGTTTCTTTTTTGCTTTTAAAAGATGTTTTGTTCCTGAGTTGTAAGCAGTTACGGCGAGATCCCATCTTTTTAAAATCATTCTATTCTCTCTTAAAAGATGAAAAGCAGAAATACTAGAAGTAAAAATATTCAATCTATGATCCAGATGATTTGATCTTTTGGGCATAAAAAGACTAGCAATATAAGGCATGAACTGCCAGGCACCAGCAGCACCTACTTTTGAATAAGCGAATGGATTGAAAGATGACTCTAAAAATGGAATTGCAAGTAATTCATGAGGCAGTCTATAGAGTTTTATTTTTTCTTCTAAATAGGGAAAGTAAGGAATAGAGCGAATGACACCTTTTTGAATCATATCTCTTTGACCTGTTTGTGTCCTTAAATTTGCAGAAAGATTTTTAAAGAGACGAATTCTCTTTTTTCTATTTCTTGGTATTTTAAACGTCTTCTTGAGTTTGTTTAGTAGTTGTTTTTCATCTTTCGAAAGCTTTGCGAGAGATTTTCCAAATCGTTTGAAGGATTTTTTTAATTTTCTTGTGTACTCAAGTGATAGTTGTGTTTGTAGCTTAGACTTAACGTACTTGTTAAGCTTTGATTTATTAATCTCTTTAAAATCAATTATATTGTAAATTAGAGCGAGGTTTTCTTTATCGTGAATAATTACTTGATCTGAAGAATACTGAGTGTAAACGTGAAACCAAAAATTAACACGTGTTTTAAAATATTTTGAAATTTTAAAATCTTTATTAATGATGTTTTTATAATCATTCAAAATATTTTTAACAAGCTTATCGTCTAGGGCTCCGACACCCTTTATGAAATTTTTATTCAAAGTATTGTCGTAGAGCTTTTGTTCAAGCTCAATACTGTAGCTTTTGAATTGATCCGGGTTAATCCAACTTGTAGAAATTAGAAAAATAGCAGTAAATAAAATTAATCTCATAGAAACTCTGGTTGACTCAATACCTGCATGGCCTTCTTGTAACCGGCTTTAACTGTGTGTGCAGCAACTTTTGGATTTAAAGAAAATGAATTACCAAAGAATAACTTATAGTCTTGATGGTCTGGGTAGATATCAATTAATTTTACATTTTTCTTTATGTTTAATTTTCTCTCAAGAATACTTAAAATATCTCGGGTGTGTTTTGTACTAAATTTTTCACTTTTCATATAATCAGATACCGTATCCATTATATCAATAGCAGTAGCTCGTTTTGCTCTAGAGGCAACAATCTTTTTTTGTATCATTAAGTAAATAGACTGAATTGCTATATGCGGTAAACCATAGTTTGCAAGGGAACCAACTTCATCAAAATAATGATAAGGCGTATGTGTCCAAGAACTTATGATAATATCGCAATCATTATCTTCAGCTACGTGCGTAGATAATGTCTCTCTAATTTCTCCGTCAATATAGTAATCGATATCACCGGTGATAGGATTTTTTATTGGATAGGGTGTATAGAATGGTGGAACCGACATACTAGCTGCAGCCGCATTAGAGACAGAAGTTCCAGTATAGTAACAAGCAGTGGAGTCGTGAGAGGGATTTGGATAATTATATTTTCCAAAAATAACTTTTCTAGAATGATCTAGTTGTGTACCGACAATAAAAAGATCTGGAACAAACTCTTCAAAGCTATCTACTTCAAGAATATTATCAATTAAATACTTTCTTACTCCTTCAGTTGAGAAAAAGCCTGAAAAATTAGAAAAGGGTTTAATAATATTTCTAATTAGTGGCGGATACTCATCAAGTGGGTGGTATAAACTATTTTTGGTAGGCTTGATAATACTCTTATTTAAATGAAACATATGTTTGTAGCTTAACTTTTTCATCCTTGAACTTTTTAGGCCAAGGACACCATTTATGATTTCTTGTGGTGCAAAGCCAGCAGCAAGGAATATACAAATCATTGCACCGGCTGATGAGCCGACATATGTACTAATCTCAAGCGATCTTGATATGTTAAATTGATCTTCAGTTGTATTTTTATTACTTTTTAGAGTAAAACCCAACTCTTCAAGGGCAAGAGCAACACCAAGGTGCCATGACGCAGCCTTTACAACTCCACCTGACAAAACTAGTGCGGTTTTCTTGTTCTTAAATTCGGATAAATTCGTTTCACTCATGAAATAAAGTATAATGTAGCGACGCCTGAAAGAGAACTTATAAACTTTGATTTTGCGAATTTAAAACTAATTCTCTATTATATATAGAGAACTGTTCTCATTAACTGATTAAAAAAGAAGGTTATTTGCTATGGAAGGTAAATGGTTAAGCGTATTAGAATTTGCGGCTTATAAGAAAAAATCAATTTCAACTATAAGACGCTATATAAAAGCGAATAGAGTTAAGTTCAAAGAAGATGCTGGAAAGTATTATATCTTTGTTAAAAACTTTGAAGATGAAATTACAACTTTAGAGAGAAGAACTTTAGAGCTTCAACTTGAAAATGAAAGATTAAAGAAAGAAAATAGATTTCTTAATGAAGAACTTAGCGAAGTAAAAATGCTAATTACTATTTATGAATCTAAACAAGAGCCTCAATTACCAACACTACCTAACGAGCTATAATGAAACTATTATCGATTTTAATTTTTGTTTTATCAACGAGTGTCTTTGCTGAAAGATTTAGTATGCGAGATTGCACACTTCTTCCTGTGACTGATACTGTTGGGCATGCTCTTGGCTATAGAGTTTATGAAAGACTTGAGGAGTATTTGAAAGATGCTAATTGGTGTGATTATAAAACAACAGCACCACTTTTAGGAATTTTCAGTAGATATAGAGAAAGATTAAGTGAACATCTTAAAGATCCAAAAGTTGTTAGGACAGTTGTTAATAAACTTAAAGTTGGTTCTATCTTTAGAATTGAAATGAAGTTCTTAGTTAATAAAGCAGAAATTCAATTAGAGGTATTGGGTGAAAATGGAATTGATTTATTCTTAAAAGAAAAATCAGTTATCGATTCACCAACAGTTGAATCTGTTTCTAGGAAGTTAATTTCTTGGTTTGAAACATATGAAAGAAGTATTCCGTATGATGGTCAGGTTCTAGGTGTTTTAGGGGATCAATTAACTTTTAAAATTGCTGGCAATAAAAAACAAGGCATAGGACAGAACTTTGAAATAATCCGGTTCAGGTCAAGAAGAAGACATAAGTTATTAAATACAGTTGTTGAGTGGAATACTGAGAGTTTAGCTGATGGGAAAATTTTTAATGTTTCGGAAAAGCAAGCTTTGGGAATTGTTAAGGTATATGCATCGAGACAAAAACTTAGAGCCGGAGATTGGGTTAAACTAAAGCCACTACTTAGTCCGAACCTAGATGGAAAAGGAAAATTTTCGGAAACAAATAAAAATCAATTTGGAAAACTTGGAAAGTTAAGTGTTAACTTTAAACTTGGATCAAGCTCGGTTGGTACATCTCCAAAGGCGGGGTCTGTTAAACTAACAGGTCTAACTTATGGTGTTGCTGTAAACGGTGAATTGTGGTTAACAAGAAAATATTTTGTTAAGGGTGAATTTTCAAGAAGCATTGGTAGTTTGAGTAAAGAATCTGGAGATCCAGATTTAGACTCAGCAAATATTAGTAATGGTACTTTAAAAATTGCAGGTGGCTATAAATATTTACCAATGGGCTTTTTCTTTGGACCACAAGTTGATCTCTATGCAGGTTACGCAAGTTATTCTTATGACATTGAAAGAAGTGACGTTGATGGCTTTGGTGCAAATAGTATTTCAGGTCTTATGATTGGTATTGGCGGTAGTATGCCGTTAGAAAGAGGATTTAGAATAATTGCTCATGGAGAAATAATTCCTTTCTCAAAGTTTAAAGATGAAGATGATATTTTTGGATCTGAAGAAAACTCTTCTTCCTTGAATTTTAAACTTGGAGCTGAATATAAACACGCACCGACAGTAACTCTCAACGGAGCTATAGAGGTAACAAATAATTCAGCAAAAACTAAGGGAAGCATATCTGAAGTAACTTATAGAGATACAATGCTTAGTATTGGCGCATTGTTTAGCTTTTAATGAGTCAATTACTAGCTGATGTCGCAAGTTTTGTATGGGGCTTACCCCTTCTTGTTCTTCTAATAGGTGCAAACCTAATACTAATTTATCATTCGAAGCTTATTCCCTTAAGAGGTTTTAAGCACGCCATCAAATTGGTTTTCTCGAAAAAAGATGAAGTTCATTCTGAAGGTCAAATAACACATTTTCAAGCACTGTGTAATGCTCTTGCTGCAACGATTGGACTTGGAAATATCTCTGGTGTTGCAATTGCAATTTACCAAGGTGGTCCCGGAGCGATATTATGGATGTGGGTTGCGGCTTTTATGGGAATGAATACTAAGTTCTTTGAATGCTCTTTAGCTGTTATGTATAGGGGAGTTGATTCAAATGGAGAGGTCCAAGGTGGACCAATGTATGTAATTGAGAATGCACTCCCAAGTAAATATAGATTTCTAGGATATTTGTTTGCTATATTTGGAGTTGTTGGAACACTGGCTCTATTTCAAATAAACCAACTCTCTCATTTTGTTTCTTCAACGTATTCAATACCAAATTATTTTACGGGTGGATTCTTTTGTCTCATAACAATTTATATACTCCACGGTGGGTTAAAACGAATTACAAATTTTACCTCAAGTGTTGTTCCATTAATGAGTGTTTTATATGTTTTGCTTTGTTTTATTATTTTGATTATGAACATTGAAAAGATACCTACTATATTTTTGAATATATTCTCACAGGCGTTAACGGGTGAAGCTATTGGTGGTGGTGTGTTAGGATATGGAGTTTTACATATTTTAAAAACAGGCTTTAAAAGAGCAGCGTTTTCTAATGAAGCAGGGATCGGTACGGCTCCAATGGCACATGGTAATGTAAGAACATCAGAGCCAATTTCTGAAGGGTATGTCGCAATGCTTGGACCATTTGTTGATACAATCCTTGTTTGTACATTAACCGCTCTAACGATATTAGTTTCAACAGATTTATCACAAAACCTTAACGGTATAAATTTAACAACCCATGCTTTTCGCTCTCAACTTGGTGATTTCGGAGCTCATGCTTTGGGTATTATTATTTTATTATTTTCATTCTCCACAATGGTTGGAATGGCAAATTACTGTCAAAAGTGTTGGGGATTTATCTTTAGAGATAAAAAATTCTTTGGCCAAAAAATGTTTATCGCCTATTACTCAGCATCGATTGCTATTGGTGCTATGATAAAAATGAATGACGTTGTAAATTTAATTGATATTGCTTATGCACTTATGGCCGTACCAAATTTAATTGCAACTATCTATCTAGCTAAAACAGTAAAAATTAAACTTAAAGAATATAATAATAAATTTGGATTATAATGGAAAAAATTAAAGAGTTAGAATTAGAGCTCGTAAAGCACAAAAGTCTTTATTATCAGGGTAAAGCAGAAATATCAGATGAAGAATACGATAAAATAGAAGATGAATTAAGAAAACTAGATCCAAATAATTCTATTCTTGATCTTGTAGGTACAGTTGTATTGAGTTCAGATAAAATTGAACATGATAAAAAAATGCTTTCACTAAATAAAACATATAAATTTGAAGACTTGTCTGCTTGGGCGAATACTGAAGAAGTCATTAGTACATTTAAAATTGATGGATCAAGTTGTTCATTAATTTATGAAAATGAAAAACTAGAAATTGCAAAGACACGTGGAGATGGCCGTTTTGGTGAAAACATTCTCAATAAGATCTTGTGCATCGAAAACATTCCAAAGAAATTAAGAGGTTACAAATCTAAGGTTGAAATACGAGGTGAAGTATATTGCTGTGAAGATAACTTCTTAAAACTCTGTGAGGAAATGAAAAATCTTAATTTAGAAACACCGACATCAAAACGAAATATTGTAGCAGGACTTTTGGGTAGGAAAGAGAATATAGAACTGAGTCGTTTCTTAAGCTTTCAAGCTTTTGAGTTGATAAGTGATGAGAATAATTTAAAAACAGAAGAAGAAAAATTTAAACTTTTAGAATCTAAAAAATTTAAAGTACCAGCATATCATCTGAATAGAACTGAAAAGGATTTTAAGGAGAGGTTATCTGAAGCTAAAGACTTTATGGCAAATGGTGATTATTTAATAGATGGAATGGTTTTTACTTATAATAATATAGCTCTTCATTCAGAGCTTGGAGAAACAGCTCATCATCCACGATATAAAATGGCTTTTAAATTTCAAGGGGAAACAAAGTTTGCAAAAATAAGCTCTATCTCTTGGCAAGTATCACGTAACGGCTATTTAACTCCTGTAGCAAACATAGAGCCAGTAGAATTAAGTGGAGCAATGGTTTCAAGAGTAACCTTACATAACTATGGAATGGTTAAACAATTTAGCTTAAAAAAAGATGATATAATTGAAGTTGTAAGATCAGGTGAAGTTATTCCTAAATTTTTAAGTGTAAAAGAGAGCTCAGCAAATAAATTCTCAAGACCCGAAAATTGTCCCTCATGTGATGAAATTGTTCGAGAAGAAGATATAAGATTAATTTGTGATAATTCTTTATGTCCAGGAAAAATAAAAGATGAAATTTTAAACTTCATACAAAAAATCGGAATAGATGATCTTAGCGGTAAAAGGCTTGATGAGCTTATACGAGCGGGTTTTGTTACGGATATTCCTTCATTGTATGATCTTTCTGAAAAAAAATTATTAGAGCTCGACAAGGTTAAAGATAAGTTAGCAAACAAGATTATAACTAATATTAAAGGCAGTAAAAATGCAGACCTTATAACTTTCTTGGCGGCATTGGGTATCTCTGGTGGTGCATATAATAAATGTGAAAAAATTGTAAAATCTGGATTTGATAGTTTAGAGAAAATACTATCTTTGACTGTGGAAGAGCTTTGCACTGTTGAATCTTTTGCAGAAAAATCATCTACAGAGTTTATAAAATCCATAAATAGCAAAAAAGCAATTATCGAAAAATTAGTAAAGAGTGGATTTAGTTTTGAAAAAATTAAATTTAGCGAAGAAACTATACTGGCAGGGTTTAAGTTTTGTATTACTGGTTCTTTATCTATGAAACGAAGTGATTTACAAAAACTTATAAAAGAAAATGGTGGTGAAGCTGTAAGTACAGTTACAAAAAAAACCAATTTTCTAATTACTAATGACACTGAAAGTAGTTCTTCCAAGTTTAAAAAAGCTAAAGAACTAGATATAAAGATTCTTAATGAAACTCAATTTCTGGAGATGATCAAAAAATAATGACAAGCCCAAAAGTAAGCTATGTCTGTACGGATTGCGGATATAAAAGTGGCCAATGGATGGGAAAATGTAATTCATGTGAATCTTGGAACAGCTTGGAGCAGATTGATACAAGAGTCACTTCTTGCTCAAAACAAAACCTTAAGATAGATTCAATAAAACCAGCGAGAGATATAAGTATATCTCAAGTTAATTTCTTAAAAACAAACATAAAAGAATTTGATTCGATTTATAACGGTGGACTACCTGACGGTTCTTTAACTCTTATTGGAGGAGAGCCAGGTTCAGGAAAAAGTAGTTTTTTATTATTTATTATAAAGGAATTGTTAAAAAAGAATGAAGTCTTATATATAACAGCTGAAGAAACCTCTCAGGCTGTTGTCCAAAGAGCAAAGCGTCTAGATATCGATAATTCTAAACTTGATATTCTAGCATCGAGAAATTGGAATGAAATAAGAAAAAAACTACAAAACTGTAAGCATAAACTTATTGCTGTCGATTCAATTCAGGCTTTATTTGATGAAGACTCTGGTAACTATGCTGGAAGCAGTCATCAGATAAAGAAGATTAGCTATGATTTACTAGAATTAGCTAAAGTTCATGGTTTTATTTTTATTATTTTGAGTCAAGTTACCAAAGATGGGAGTCTTTCTGGTCCAAAGTCCTTAGAGCATCTTGTTGATATTTCGTTTCTTATAAAAAATGGTAGTGGTAACAAAAGAATACTAACAGTGGAAAAAAATAGATTTGGCTGTAGCAGTAAGAAACTATACTTCAATATTAATAAATTGGGAAATATCGAGTTAGAAACTAGTTTTGATCATAAAAAATATTATGGTGATAATAGATTTTTTTCTTATTGTAGAGAAACGAATTCACCGATAGAGGTGGAAGTACTCTTATCAAAAGACACGGATCATGGAAAGATTAGTACATGTAACTTTGATATTTCGAGGTTAAATTTAATTTTAATGGTTCTTGATAATTGTTTGAATATAAAATTTGATAAAACAAATATTTTCCTTAACATAATAAGTGATAAATCAGTAAAAGATAAAAACTTCGATCTAGCTATTATTGCAGCACTAATAAATACATATAAAAATAAAAAAAATTATGGCTGCAAGCTCTACTGTGGGGAAGTAACCTTGTCAGGCAGATTATTGAGTTGTGAGGATGAGATAGCGGAGTTGGCTGAGAATCTAAAAGACACTAATCTAAATATTCATATGAAAAGTCATACCCAAAACAGTATAAATGAGTTTTATCGAGCTCATTTTGTCTAAAATTGGAGGCACTCAAAAGCCAATCTCACAGTCTAAGTACTTAAAAATACGTCTAGCTCTATTTGATAATCTTAACTGGATTATACTTGAAGAAATAGAATTAGGAGACAAATGAAAGAACTAATAAAGCAAAAGACAGGTGAAATTAAAGAACACTCTTCCCATGTTGTGAACAGGAAGCAATTTGAAATTACGAAGAGAATCAATCCTTTATATGCAGCAATTGGTTTAATTACATATACAGCATTAGTTGTTATAGGAACTGGCTTAATTTTTGAGAAAGAAAACTCACATGAAAATAATATTTCATATAATTTATTTAAAGAAGAGATTTTACTCGAAATTAAAAAAAATAAACCTCAAATTGTTAAAAGTGGTTCGAGCACTGTTCAAATTAAAAATGAACTAGAGATAATGAGAAAAGAACTTTTGAGTGAAGTGAATAGATTGAACATAAGCTATCTAGAAATGATTGATAAAGATAAAAAGAAAACAGTAAGTGTTATTAAGGATATTATTAAAAGAAACCCCACAAGTATAGCTAAAGGAAATGGTAGAACCTTAGTTTTTAATCAAGCTAATAAATCGACTCTTTGGTATAAACACAATCAGGCTTATGATAGGTTAAAAGAAAAACTTAAAGAACAAAAACAAAATATATTGATTTCTCTTAATTTGAAAAATTCAAATGATCTGGAAAAATTGAAATTATTAGAAGATAAGAATAAGTTAGCGCTTTATGAATTAAAACAAAATCAGTATGCAGAAAGAAAGAAGTTTGAAAAAGATGGATATCTAATTTTATCAGAATAATTTTGAGATATTAGTTTTCCATAATTTCTTTTTAGCTTCATAGTAGTTTTGCTTTATAGGGTTAAAATCACAATCTTTTGACCATAGAGATTTGATTTCTGATAAAGAAATTTTACCACTACCAATTAATGCACCTAAAGCAACTCCATACCCAGTGGTTTCAATAACCTTTGGTCTAGTAATTATGCAGTCCGAAAAATTAGATTGAATCTGCATTAACAAATTATTTTGTGAAGCTCCTCCATCAACCATAATATTATTCACATCAAAGTTAACATCAGACATCAAGGCCTTGATAGAATCATTTACTGAAAGAGCAATCCCCTCAAGACATGCACGCATAATTTCTGAATCAGTGGTTGCCCTTGTTAGTCCAATGATTGCTCCACGAGCTTCACTATTCCAATATGGTGATCCGATTCCTGTAAAAAATGGGAAAAAGAAAAGCTCATTCATGTTTTCGATATCAGCTTTTAAAGCTTCTTTTTCAATATCAGAAGCTTTGTCTATTAACTTAAGGTTATCTCTAATCCACTGAACAGCTGCACCAGCAATATAAGTAGCTCCTTCAAGAGCATAAATTGCTTGCCCTTTATGCCTATAAGCTACAGTCGTTAGTAATTCATTTTTTGAATATTCAATTTCATTACCAGTATTTAGTAGTATAAAAGCACCAGTTCCATAAGTGCACTTTAAGTCACCTTTTTGATTTCCGCCTTGGCCAAAAAGTGCTGCTTGTTGATCTCCAAGTATACAATTGATTTCAATTCCATCAGGTAGAAAATTCAATCCACTAGTTTTTCCAAAATTTTCAAAGGAATCACAAATAACTGGAAGAAAATCTTTTTTAATATCAAAAAAGTCTAAAAGTTCGTTTTTCCACTGGCAGGTTTCTAAGTCCATTAATAATGTTCTTGAAGCATTAGAAGCTTCTGTTTTGAAGGAAGTTGATTTCGTTAATCTGTAGAGAAGAAATGTATCAATTGTGGAAAGACAAAGGTCATTGTTTTGAGCAGCCTCTTTAACCTTATCATTATTCTTTAGAAGCCAGTTCATTTTTGTAGCGCTAAAGTATGGATCGAGTGGAAGTCCTGTGAATTTTTTTAAATTCGAATATGATTCTTTTTTACTGGCACAAAACTCAGATGTTCTTCTATCCTGCCATACAATGGCATTCGCAAGGGGAGAGCCATCCTTAGTGTAAGCACAAGTTGTTTCCCTTTGATTAGTAATCCCAATCGATATAATTTGTTCTGGTGCTATTTTGGTTTTTTCAAAAAGTTTTTCAATTGAACATTTAAGGCTAGACCAAATATCTTCTAAGTCGTGCTCAACCCAACCAGACTTTGGAAATATTTGTTTAAATTCAGTATTGTGTTGACCCAAAATTTTATGACTTTCAATATCAATTAAAAGAGCCGTGGTACCTGTTGTACCTTGATCTATTGATAAGATAAATTTCTTCATCACTACCTCAGTTTTAATGTTTGTTTTTGTGGAACATCAAGAAGAAGAACATTACCCATATTTTCCCAGTATGTAGCAATACCTCGATTAACAACACTCATGTAGGTAAAAGATATTGTCATAATTACAAGAAGTAGCATGACAAACTCTACAAGGGTCTGACCTCTTTGATCAAAAAGATTTCCTTGATGTGAATCTTCTGATAGAATCGCGACCTTCTTAGTCTCGATAGGAAAATTCGTATCTGTGTTTATTAAAGTTTTCATCTGATATAATTTTCTCGTTAATCAAAGGTATATGATATGAAGAAATTTTTTCCAGCAATAACAATATCTTCTATATTTTTGACTATTTTAGTCTTACAAGTTGGTTTAGGTGGTAATCACCTAAATGCTCAAAAGGCTTCTGAGTCAGAAAAGAGAAATGCTCTGTACGAGAAAGTACTTAAGGACTTAGAGGTTGTAACTACTAAGAAAACAAAAATAAACTTCAAGTCTGTTGGTGAAAAAGTATTAATCTTAAATTTTTGGGCCAGCTGGTGTCGTCCATGTCTTTCTGAGTTTAAAGCATTAAATAAGTTGATTAAAACGGTTGATTCTAAAGACCTTTTAGTTATTGGTGTAAATAATGATGATGAAGACAGTGCAAAAGCGATCATAAAAACGACTAAAAAATACGGTCTAAACTTCGAATCAATCAATGATAGTAAGTTTGGCATAACGAGTAAGTTTCTTATTGAGAAGATTCCAGCAACAATAGTATTTCACAAGGGAAAGGTTGTATTTTTTGCAAATGAAGAATATGACTTTATGAACGAAAAATTTCTCTACAAAATTAAAAAACTTTTAAAGAAATAAAGAATTACAATTTAAATTCTTACCCCAGTTATAAGTAATTTCATCAATTGATTCAGACTTAAATGCACTCAAAATTGGTCTAGCTCCTTCAGATATATAACCTGTATTTTTTAAGTCTAAAGATGCAGCAGCATTAAATGTTATTGCGCTCCAAAGTTGAGCAATATTGAATCCCATATTTTTTGCAGCAATCGAAGCTACTAATACTAGGTTATCACAGTGAGACGAACCTGGATTATAATCACTTGCAATCGCAACCTTGCAGCCTTTATTTAAAAGCTCTTTTGCGTTTGCTAGAGGCTTGCCTAGAAAAAAAGCAGTGCCTGGTAATACCGTTGCAACTGTGCTGGATTTAGAAAGAGCTTCAATACCATCTTTAGTTGTGCATAAAAGATGATCCGCACTTAGACATTCGTACTGTGAAGCAATTACAGCGCCTTTGTTATCATTAAATTCATCAGCGTGAATACGTGTCTTAATATTATTCGTTTTGCACGCCTCAAAAAGAGTAAGAACATCGTCCTTTGAGAAATATCCCTCTTCGTGAAATATATCAACGCTATCAATAGCACTTAAAATATCTTTATCTTTAAGCAGTGGTAATACTACTTCATTTAAATATTGTGAACTGGAAGCATATTCCGCTGGGATAGCATGTGCAGCTAAAAATGTATTGTGTATTTCGATTTTATTTTTAAATTCTTTCTTTAAATCATTGATAATTAAAGTTAACTCTTTTTCTTTTTCAAATGTTAAAGCATAACCACTTTTAATCTCTATTGCTTTTATTCCGTATTCGAAAATTTGCTCGATTCTTTTTTTGGCGCTTTGAAAAAGCTCTTCCCGAGTTGTTCTCAAGGTATTTTTCATTGTGGATAAAATACCACCACCAGCTGATGCGATTTCTTGATAATCACTTCCATTCAGTCTCATTGTATATTCAAATGCTCTATTTCCACCAAAAACTAAGTGTGTATGAGAATCAATCAAACCGGGTGTTAAAACATAACCTTTTCCACAAGTGCTAGGTAGGCTTTCAAATTTATTTGGTAATTCTTCTGATTTACCAACCCATACAATTTCTTCACTATCATAAACAATTGAAGCATCTGTGATAATAGAAAGATCTTCTGGTAGAAGGTTTCGACCGTCTTTTTCTTTGACTTTTTCAAGAGTTAAAATTTGATTTAAGTTTTTAATTACTTTCATAAACTTGGAAACTTTATTTTTGTTTTTTTGTCTTGAGCAATTGATATCGATTTTTCATAGCCAGCATCTGTGTGACGAACGATTCCCATTCCTGGATCACTATTAAGAACTAATGATAACCTCTTATCCATTTCTTCTGTCCCGTCGGCAACGATAACCATTCCCGAGTGCTGAGAAAATCCCATACCAACACCACCACCATGATGAAAACTTATCCACGAAGCACCATTGTTAATGTTTATAAAAGCATTTAAAAGTGGCCAGTCACTTACAGCATCTGTCCCATCTTTCATGCCCTCTGTTTCTCTGTTAGGACTCGCTACAGAACCACAGTCAAGATGATCGCGTCCAATAACAATTGGGGCCTTAACTTTACCCTCTTTAACTAACTTGTTAAAAAGAAGAGCGGCTTTCTCTCGATCACCGTACTTTAACCAACAAATTCTTGAAGGTAGACCCTGGAATTGAATCATTTCTTTGGCTTTATTCAGCCAATTGTGAAGAGATTTATTTTCTGGAAATAATTCCATCAATGCTTTATCTGTTTCATAAATGTCTTGAGGATCACCTGAAAGAGCAATCCATCTAAATGGCCCACTGCCTTCACAAAATAATGGGCGAATATATGCTGGAACAAAACCTGGAAAATCAAAAGCATTTTTAAGTCCAACTTTTTGAGCACCAGCTCTTAAGTTGTTTCCGTAATCAAATACATGTGAACCTGCTTGTTGAAAGTTTAACATCGCTTGGACATGATCTTTCATTGTTAAATACGAAAGCTCAGTGTACTTACTTGGGTTAGTTGATCTTAATTTATCGGCTTCATCAGGACTCATTTTGTTTGGAATATATCCATTTAAAGGGTCGTGTGCAGAGGTTTGATCTGTAACTAACTCTGGAATAATTCCTTTATCAAGTACGTATTTAAAAAAGTCTGCAGCATTTGCTTCTACACATATTGATATTGCTTCTCCGTTTTTCTTAGCTTCTAGTGCTCTGTCTATTGCTTGATCCCAGTCTTCAAAAAATAAATCAACATATTTTGTATCAAGTCGTTTTTGTATTCTCCATTTTACGGCATCACAACCAAGAAATACTCCACCTGCCATTTTTACAGCAAGTGGTTGAGCTCCACCCATTCCACCAATTCCAGCTGATAATGCAAGAATTCCATTCATGTCATCTTTGTCCCAATGCTTTTTGGCTGCGGCCATAAAAGTTTCATATGTACCTTGAAGTATTCCTTGAGAACCAATATAGATCCATGACCCTGCAGTCATTTGACCGTACATCATTTTCCCTTCTTCTTTGAGACGATTGAATTCATCCCAGTTTGCCCATTCGGGAACAAGGTTAGAATTGGCGATTAAAACTCTTGGACCGTTTGGGTTGCTTGGAAAAACAGCAACAGGTTTACCTGATTGAACTAAAAGTGTTTCGTCATTTTCTAATTTTTTTAATGAACTAATAATATCATCAAGAGCTTTATGATTTCTGGCTGCTTGACCATTTCCACCGTAAACAATAAGACTATCTCTGTCCTCTGCTACTTCTGGATGTAAATTATTTAATAAACATCTAAGGGCGGCCTCTTGGTGCCATCCCTTGCAAGTTAGCTTTTCACCTGTTGGGGGCAGTGGAATTGAACTCATATATTTCTCCTTAAATTTTTTGAAACTATATATTGAATTTTTTAGAATGTATAAGCTGTTTGCAACATATAAATATTCGTTGCACCTAAGTTACCCATACTAAAAATAAGGTCAGCCATAGAAAACTCATAGCGAGCTTTTATTTGAACTCCTGCGCTGAGTTGTCCTTTTCCAAGAATAGAATAGTTGTCAGGCTGTTCAAAGTCTCCGTCCCTATAAAAAAGAGGAAGAGAAAGTGTAAAGGATACATTTTCACTCGTAGGTTTTAGCATATATCCACTGTCTAGAATAAATCCTGTTACAGCAACACCATTTTGAGAATAGGTCGCAGTATTATTTGCACTAACATTAGCAGAACCAGAAAATGCACAAGATGCTACTTCGAAGCCATGGTAAGCGTTTGCGTATCTATAACCACCACCCAAACAAATAGCTTTTGCGTTGGAGAGAAGTTTTGTTTTCTTTCCGCTTGTACTTGATTTGAGTTCAAGCTTTTCTTGCCAATTCATCATACCAGCACTTAAAAACCACTCTGACTGGAATTCCTTTTTATCAATGAGAGCCTTTATCGAAGAAAGAGCTTCCATATACTCTGAGGCATTATCATCGAGATGTTCTTTTTCTTCGCATATCTTAAAGTACTTTTCACTAGCACGGTAATAGGGAATAGACCTAGTTTTAGTGAAAATTTGATAATAAATTTGTCCAAGGTGGTAGTAGATTCTCAATAATTTAGGAGGAATCTTTATCTTATCAATAGAGCCTAGATTTAAACTTCTTAGTATTCTAAGATGCTTTTTTCTATATCTTCTTTTGATTACAATGTGAAAATATTTTGAAGCCCGATTATATTTTTTTAATTTCAAGTAATTCAATGCTAGGAGTTGGATTACACTTGTAGGTGTCTTTCTAGTTTTTCTGATATTGAATTTTTTTCTAAGAACAATAACACTTTTTCGGTAGTTCTTTTTTAAATAATATTTTTGCGCAAGTTTTAAATACATCGATCTGCCCGATTTTGGAGCAGCGCTAAGTGTAAAACTACATAAAAGAGAGAGAATTATTAATCTTAAAACCATAAATGTACCTGCCCTAAAAATGTCCATGAATCCTGAGCAACAGGCGTATTTTCATCATCATCAACAGAGCGCGTATTTTGAATTTCTGCTCTTGTTTCAACTCTTTGCCATGGGTAATATTGAATTCCTGGGGCAAATGTAAATACTTCAGACTCTTTATCCGTGTCAGCTTGGTAGTATTGATAGGTAAATAAAAAATTTAATCCTCTAGCAAGCTTCATATGATTTTGTAAAAAGATATAATTAGATGTAATTTCACCCGATGCCTTTATATCATTTACTATCCTTCCAACCTCGAGCATAACTGAGCTTCCTTTACCCACACGAGACTTTATAGTAGTTGCATACATTGTTTTCGTATTTTCATTTTTATCGGACTCAGCTAAATAAGATAAACCCAATCTAAAATCTTCAAAGATTGAATATTCAAATTTTCCAGTATAACCATTTGTTTGTTCGCCTTCTTTTTTTTCTATATCTCCATCGCTATCAAAAACTTGTGCACCAAAATCAAACTTTTCTCCACCTAGATGAAACATAAATCCAGCAGCTGATGAGTACTGTGTTAAATTACCTGCTACTTTTGAATATGCATTGTGATCTGGAACACGTAGGCCAAATATTTTGTCCATCTTTCCAACATAAAATCCTAAACTTTGAGTTGGTCTATATCCGATATAAGCTTCTCGTGTATAGTTTAATTCTTCAACTTCACCCTTTATTGGTCTTGCGCTGTTATCAGGCACTATCCCGTGAGTAAAGCTTGCAATGTATTTGTCTTTCTCACCAAACTTTAAAACAACATTTACATCAATTTGCATATTGATATATTTGTCATCAGGATCATCTTGATCAATACCGCGTTTTAATTGCATTCCTCTATAATCGATAGATGGTCTAAAGAATGTTTGCTTTGGTGTGTTGAATAGAAAACCTGAGCTTTCACCAAGATCTTCATCTGTTACGTTTTTAGAAATGAAAAGGCGATCAGCAATAACACTTGCAGAGACAGCTCTACCATAATCATTTAAAGGCCCAGCTCCAAATGGATTATAGTGACATGTCATACAAGCATTATATCCCTTAGATATAAAGTTGGGATAAGCGTGTAGATTTGTAGAAAAACAAGCAATCAATAATAATAGAATAAACATTCAGTTATTGTAGTTAATTGCCTTTGAAAAACCAATTAATTCTTATCTAAATGTTCATTGAGCTTTTTCGCAATATTTTCTAAATTTTTATACTTATCACCGTCCCTGAGTGTAAAAGTTGAGCTTTCGCCTTTAATTATTTGATCGATAAATTGATCAAAAGCGTAAATGGGCCCTGAGTAGCGATGCGCAAGAAAAATGCCGACAATGAAAGTACAAATACTGAATAAAAATGAAAGAACAAAAAAGACAAGTAAATAGTCATTGATGAGTCTTTGAGAGCTATGAAGGTATGTTTTAAAAAATGTTAAAGAGAACAGACCAAGAATAATTGATGTTATGACAGAGCATGCTAAAAACTTTAAACCATGCTGAAACTGCTCTTTAGGGTTAATAAGATAGTTTTTGCGACTATTATCCGGAATCCAAATTTCTTTATCATATTTAAAAATAATAAAAATAAACCCCAAAGTACCCAGCATTAAAAATATATCTGCTACGTTATAAAAAAACTGAATATCCAAAAACTTACATGGAATGAAGTCTCTAGTATAACCAAGAGCTACTCTGTCATAAACATTACCCAGTATACCGCCCAGGATGAAAGTTAAAGATACCTTCAATGATTTAATATTATTGGGAATAAAATAAAGACAAACCGAATAGATAAATAAAATAAATCCCGACAGAGTTGCTAGGGTAATAATTCGAAAATGTGCAGGTGCTTCAGCGAATGTTCCTAGAAATAAGCCAGCATTTTTATAAACATGCGTAAATGATACAGAAAAATTCTTACTCAATTGATCAAGTACTATCAAGATTACCAGTAGAATTAGATTAAATAAAAAATAAGCTCTCATAAATACCTGTTCGGAATATTTTTCTCCTAAGTTTAAATATAAAGACAGTATTAAGAGTGCGAGTAAAAATTCCGAAAAATAACTGATGGAGTGTTAAATATGAAAATTGTTTTATTAATTATTTTAGTTTTACCCACATTAGTGTTTGCAACTGAAGCGAGACTAAAAGCGTGGGACATTCACAATAGAATTGCAGGTGTTCCGCCAATGCCAGGTTCTAGTACGTTAAATCAAATGGAATCTTTGATTAATCAATTTCCTGGAGAGAGAGGCCTTGAAGAAGCAGCTAAAGTTGCAATTGAGAGTCGCTACTTTTATGAAGTTGTTTTAAAAAACTTTTTTAAACCTTTTACAAATAGAGAGAGATCAAAATCTACGGACCTAAATGATATGGTTGCTACACTAATTGGTGCAGTAAGAGATAGTGATCAACCAAACAAACCATTTAACAGGGTTCTATCTGCGGATCTAGTTTATGTAGGACCTTCTATGGGTAATGATGTCTATAATTTTAGAAGAACATCGAATGAGCATTATAGACAACTAGAATTGCGATCAATTAATTTGAAAGACACGCTTGTTGAAAGAATGCAGTCTCAAGTTATTCAAACAGAAAATAATATTGAAAATGATAATAGAAGAGATGAAGTAAATATAATTGCTGGTGGAAGAAATGGAAGTGCTGGAGTGTTTTCTTTAAGAGCTGCCGGAGAAGCATTTTTCTCAGCCGGTACAAATAGAAGAATGACTAGATACGCTTTTATGAACTTTATGTGTAAAGACTTTGAGGATTTACATGATACTGCAGTACCAGACTTTAGAGTAAGAAGAGATATTCCTAGAGATCCAGGTGGAGACTCTAGAACATATAAAAATACATGCGTTGGTTGTCATGCTGGACAAGATGCACTTGGTGGCGCATGGGCTCACTATGATTATAGAAGTAACAGACTTAGATATAATAATGGAATTAGTTCAAAGATGAATAGATCTCCTGAGTTTGCAGGTGGATACGTAACAACTGATGATAGCTGGATTAATCTTTGGGCAAATGGACAAAATTCGAATCTTGGATTTAGAGGACCTCAATCTGGAAATGGTGGGGCATCTTTTGGTGCAATGATCGGAAGGTCTAGAGCATTTTCTGTTTGTATGTCTAAAAAAGTATTTAAACTTATTTGTATAAAGCCACCACAAGAAAGTGATGAAGCCTTTATTGAACAAATGGCTGATGAGTTAGAAAACAATAATAGTTATAATATGAAAAACCTGTTTGTTAAAACGGCCGCGAAATGTGTAGGAGATAAACATGAAGATTAAGTTTGAAAGCAGACTCTTTTGGAAACTAATCTCTTCTGCTCTTTTGGTTGGAATGTTTTTTACATTTAACCAGTGTGTAATACAGCAATACGATGAGCCGACAACAAGTGAAACTAGTGATCAATCAGTGAATGATGGATATCACGATTCACCTGTAACTAACTCAGGAACCTTACCTCCAGGTGGTTCTGGCGAGTTTGAAGAAAATGGAGCAACTGAAGTTGCAAGACTTGTTAGTGATATTGGTATGAAGGACTTTGAAGCAATCTATATGAGTTTTCAAGTTTTAACGGGAGTTCGTGCTTCCGATTCATCTAGTCTTAGGTCTACATATACAGATTTAAAAACGCAACTTCCATATGATTCATCAATCAAAAGTTTTAATACTGCTCATCAAATAGCAATTATAAAACTTGCATCAGAGATTTGTAATGTAGCGTTCTCTAGTTCGAATTTTTATAATTCATTTTTTACAAACTTTAATATTTCTCAAACACCAGCAAATTCACTAATGAGCGAAGCTGGAAAGCGAATAATGATTCAAGATTTTATTGATCGTTTTTGGGGAAGAAATGTTCAACCTCTAAGTGTTGAGGAAAAAGCATTCGTTGAAATAGAGCCTCTTATAGATAGTTTAATGGAAGGCTTAAATGTAAATTCAACAACATCAACAAGAACTATAGCAAAGGGTGTTTGTACTACAGTGCTTTCAAGTGCACCAGTAACAACTTTATAATTGGGATTTATTATGAGTAAAAAAGAAAAGAAAGAAATTCAAGTACCTAAAGATCATAAGCTAGTAACAAGGCGTGATTTCTTGTCACAAGGTTTGATTTCAGGTTCAGGAATAATAATGGCACCAACGATCCTTGGAGCCCTTCAAATGAAAGATGCTTATGGAGCAGATAACTGTTTTCAAGTAGCAGATCTTTCTAATAGAAAAACACCAATTATAATGATTGATCTTTCCGGTGGTGGAAATATTGCTGGAAGTAACGTGATCGTTGGAGCAGAAGCTGGTCAGCATAGTTATATTTCAGACTATGGGAGACTTGGTTTACCAACAAGCATGCGTCCTTCAAACCCAGGAATGGTTAATACCGAAATGGGATTAAAGTTTCATAGTAATTCTGCAATGCTTGAAGCTATCTCTAGAAATACAAGTTCAACAATAAGGCAAAAATGTGAAGGAGCTGTTTTTTGTGCAGTTTCAAATGATGATACAAGTAATAATCCCCATAATCCAATGTACTGGCTTAATAAGGCCGGGTCGATTGGAGACATCGCTCAAACAGCGGGAACTAGAAATGGTAGAAGTGGTGGGCGCTCGATAATTCCTTCAATGAGTTACGATCCAACAATTGCACCTGTTGCAATTAATTCGCCGGCAGACTGTGTTCAATTAATCTCTCTTGGAAGAGTGCATTCTTTGTTCGATGATGTTAAGGCCAAAAGAGTTCTTCAGGCTATTCAGAATATGAGTGAATCAAAGCTAAATAGTTTCTCTCAAAAAAGTTTACCAGAACAAATTAGAGAAGTTGCAAGTTGTGGGTTTGCAAAAGAAAATATTGATCAAAGAGTTCATAATAATTCGCAAAGATATACACAAGATGCAATAAATCCTGATGAGGATTCTGATGTTGCAAATGTTTATGGTAATTTAAATTCAAGTAGTAAAAGAAAAGAAGCATCAATCGCGAAGCTAGTTCTAGATGGTTATATCGGAACAGGAACTATTGAACTTGGTGGATTTGATTATCACGGTAGAGATACTAGAGTAGAGCAAGAAGATAAAGATAGAGAAGCTGGTGATGCGATAGGAAGAATTTTAGCTCTTGCAGCCGCGAAGCAAAAAGATGTCATGATCTACGTTTATACAGATGGTGGTATCTCTTCAAATATGAGTAGTGTTGATCCAACAAATGGAAAATATGTTTTTAGTAATGATGATGGTCAAAGAGGGGCAACCTTTATGCTGGCTTATCAACACAACGGTGGTCGACCAAATCTTCGACATGGAACAAGTGGCTCAAATACAGTAAAGAGGCAAATTGGACATGTTAAGGCTGATTCAAATGTTGAGAAATCGGCAAATGTTCTTAGTAATAATGTTACTAATTTATCAAAAGCAATTGTCGCTAACTACCTTGCAAGACATGGTGAAGAAGATAAGCTTGAAGAAATTGTTGGTGACAACCCATTTGGAAACAATCTAAATGACTATTTAATCTTCTAGGAAAGATATGAGACAAATAATAAAAATTAAAATTGTTCTTGCGGCATTAATAGTATTGTTTACATATACACAATGTACTAATCCGTATTCTGCACAACCATCTAAATTAAAATTTAGTAGCGGGGAGGACGCAGGAGCTCTTTCAACAAGTACATCGGTTGCAGCATTTGAAAATAGTGTTTATAAGGTAACAAGATCAAGATGTATTGGTTGTCATTCATCTCAAAATCCTGTCCACGCTAGTGATGATGTTCAAGAAGCACACGATATTGTTGTAGATCAATTTAAAGTAAACTTTTCCAATATACCTTCATCTAGGCTTGTAGCAAAGATGAGAGATGAAGCTCATAATTGTTGGTCTGATTGTGCTGAAAATGCACAGGAGATGGAAGAGGCAATAGAGCAGTGGGCTGAAATTGTTAATAATATAGTTGAAGAAGAAGAGGAAGAAGAAAATACAGATGATGGAAGTGGTGATGGATCGACTGGGTCTGACGGAACAGATGAAACAATTATATCTGGTCTAAGTTCTCAGGAAGCTTTTGAGCAATCTGTTTATCCTATAACAAAACAAAGATGTACTACTTGCCATATAACAAGATTTCCAAGACATGCTAATGCTAACCCAGTTGTTGCACATAATGACATTGTAAGCGCGCAATCAGTAGACTTGGATGATCCAATGAACTCTCGGTTAGTTCAAAGATTAGGCAATGAGAGCCATCAGTGTTGGAGTAATTGTGCGGATAATGCGAATGAAATGAAAGAGGCCATAGAAAGATGGAAGTCTTTAATGGTTGATAGAGTTA
Organism: uncultured Oligoflexia bacterium; assembly: GCA_937120495.1. Lineage (GTDB taxonomy): Bacteria > Bdellovibrionota > Bacteriovoracia > Bacteriovoracales > Bacteriovoracaceae > CAKZJW01. The sequence goes on along the minus strand of CAKZJW010000030.1, from coordinate 39,043 downwards.
TTGCGAATGTAGGAGAAAATTCTACAGCGCTTTCTGGAACAGTATCGACAGTAATTAGTACGAATCCAGTTCCTGGAAATGCGGAAGCCGGGTATATGGAATTTGAATTATCAAATGTACTTGGAGTAAATGAAAGTGTGACCCTTAGAGTGAAAATATCTGAGTTTGATGAATTCAGTTATCAAGTGTGGGATCCAGAAATAATATCTTCTAATTACAGCATTAGAGTTAAAAATATGAAAACGTATATTAATGGATACTATAACCCTCAACATTCCGTTTATACCATTGTTGATACGACGACAACACCATCAATGCGTTCTATCTCGAGCTACTATTTATTAGCGCTGAAGGATCAGGGGATAAATACAGATCAATTCTCTTTTAGTTTTGAGATACTTTCAATTGTTGAACAATAAATTAATTATAGTTCACTCAGAATCTTATTCATAAAATTTTTAGTATAATATTTGGCTTCTTCTTTTGAGAAGCCAAACTCTACTTCGAGCTTCTTTGATAATTCTTCATAGGACATACCAGCCGTTACATGTTTAAGAATCTTTTCAAAAATAGTGATCTTTTGCTTGTATGAATCGAGTTGAGGATTAAGAGGGATATGTGTCTCCTCTTTATATATTAAAAGTTTTCTGTTTTTAGGCAAAGATGCACAAATATAAAGTAAGGTTTCAATTCTTTTTTGTGATTTCGAAGTGTCTGCAAGATAGTCCGATTCAAAAGTATCACTTTTAATACTTTTGAAGCACAAATCAAAGGCTTCAACTATCTCTTCTTTAGTAAGTTGTTTTGAAATTTGGTTTTTATTGAAATTTGATGGGCCTAAAAATAAAATTTTGCCCTCATCATTTAAATAACTATTTGTATGTAGTATTGATTCCTCAAGTGAGCTAGGTATTATATCGTAGAACCAACATGATACGACAGTATCAAAACTACCTAGTTTAAACGGAATTTGGTTGAAGTCACAAAAAACTTGGAAGTGATTATTTAGTTTCTCTTGTCCATCAATAGAGACTTTTTTACTATATAGAGAAAGCTCTTTTGGGGACTCTGTAAACTCAAAAGAATCAAAGCTTTTATTGTTTGTAATTTTTTGAGCTGCAAGAAAAAGATGAGGGTTGATATCACAAGCGATAACATTAGCTGTCGTGTTTTTCGCAATCGTGTAACTTAGTCCACATGCGCCAGCTCCCAGAACTAGAATGTTTTTCTCTCTACCAGTTAAGTCATTTTGTATCTTTTCATAATATTGTTCAACTTCGCTTTTTCCCCAGAGCCAATCTCTGAATATCAAATCTTCATAGCTTAAAATATTTTGCGATGATGTACTTGAAACTTCTTGTTCATTATTTAAGAAATCTTTTAAAAGCTTTCTACTTTTCTTTAGGTAAGAGTTTTTGTCATCTAAGTACTTCTGAATTCTTTGTTTCGTTAGACCCTTAAACTCATTGTTATTAAGCTTGCCTTGAAGGCTTTTTAGAATTGAACTGTTGTGCTCGAAAAAACTAAATGTCTTGTAGCTCCATTCTATTAGTTTTTCCTCAGGGTTTTTATAAGCCCATGGAATACCATTGATTGACTTTACTTCTTTATATTCTTCAGTGAATAAATGGGAAATAAGGCTGTTGTCTTGCACTTAATCGAGCTCCCCAATTGAATCTTCCACAACACTTAGTATTTCAAAATTACTAATTAAAGAAGTGATGTTCTTAATATCGATATGAAAAGTTCTATCCTTTTCAATCTTCGGTACGTGTTTACGAACAAGAGTGTGTACTCTTTCAAGAGCTTCATTTGTTTTTAATGGTCTCAAGAGATCGACACCTTGTGTATTACATAAAAATTCGATTGCTAAACAAGTTTTTACATTTCTGATAACTTCATGAAGTTTTCTACCACTTGTGACACCCATAGAAACATGATCTTCTTTATCCGTTGATGTTGGAATTGAATCTACACTTGCGGGATGACATAAATATTTATTTTCAGATGCAAGAGCTGCCATCGTTACATGGGCAATCATGAGTCCTGAGTTTAATCCAGATTCTTTTATTAAAAATGCTGGAAGATCAGAGAAGGTTGGGTTCATCATTTTTTCAACACGTCTCTCTGATATATTTGCAACTTCGGAAAGTCCCATCGCTAAATAATCCATACAAAGAGCAAGGGCTTCACCGTGAAAATTTCCACCTGAGACAACTTTTTTCTTATCAACAAAGATTAATGGATTATCAGTAACTGAGTTTATTTCAACTTTTAAGACACCTTCTGCGTGATCAAGTGTTTGTCTTATTGCTCCATGAACTTGTGGTACGCACCTTAAAGAGTAAGGATCTTGAACCTTTCCACAGTCTTCGTGTGAACTGGCAATTTCTGAAACTTCGGCTAAGAGTCTTGTTAAGTTTTTTGAAACAAGGACTTGACCAGGTTGAGGTTTTAATAAAGAGATGTCTTCATCATAAGCTCTTTTCGTTCCTCTTACGGCCTCAAGGGTTAAGGCTGTAGCAATATCAGCAATTTTAATTATATGTTTCGCTTCGTATAAAGCAAGCGAACCAAGTGCTGCCATAACAGCAGTACCGTTAATTAAAGCAAGTCCATCTTTTGCTTTAAGTTTCGCTGGCGATTTTTTTATATAGTCGATAGCAAAATCTGATTTGATTATTTTTTCTTGAAATTCAACATCACCCTCTCCAATCAGAGCAAGTGCAATATGCGATAGTGGCGCAAGGTCTCCCGATGCACCAACAGAACCTTTCTCTGGAACAACAGGTGTTACACCGTAGTTTATAAAATCTAATAATAATTGTACACATTCCAAGCTAACACCTGAAAAGCCTGAAGCTAAACAGTTAGCTCTCAAAACCATTATGGCTCTTGTTGTGAGCTTTGGAAAAGGAGCACCAACTCCAGTACAATGCGACCTAATTAAATTGTATTGTAATGTTGATAGGTCTTCTTTTGGAATATGTTTACTAGAGAGTGCACCAAACCCGGTGTTAATACCGTAAACAGGTTCACCTTTTGATACGATATCATCAACATACTGGCGAGAACTCTTCATTAGTTTTACAGCATCTTCTGATAACTCTACAAATATACTTCCAATTTTTGCATTAGAGATTTCATAAATTTGTTCAATTGTTAAACTTTTTCCATCTAAGCTATATTTTTTTGCATTTGAAAAATCAATATTCATTCTATTTCCTTAAACTTTCTACTTTCTTTGGGTATTCATTTGAATTGTTTTTAAATATATAAGAACCGGCTACTAAATTTGTGGCACCAGCTTTAATAAGGCTTGGAGCATTTTGATCATTAATGCCTCCATCAACTTGTATTTGAAAATTAAGATTAAACTTTTCTTTGATACTTTTTAAATATTTAATTTTTTCTAAAGAACTTGGTATAAATGATTGCCCACCGAAACCAGGGTTCACAGACATAATTAATATTAAATCAATTTCCTTGAAAATATACTCAGGAATTACAGTGATATCAGTTCCAGGGTTTAAGGCAATACCAACAGATGGATAATGCTTTTTTATTTCACTTATTAAACTATCATGGTGGGTAACGCTCTCCCAGTGGAAAGTAAAATTATAAATACCAATATCTTTAAAACTTGAAATATAATCTTCAGGGTTATTCACCATGAAGTGAGCATCCAGTTTATGTGAAGTAACCTTAGAGATATTTTTAACGACAGTTTGTCCAAATGTTAAGTTTGGAACATAGTGACCATCCATTATATCAAGATGAAACCATAAGTTAGAATTTCCATCAAAGGCCTCAATTTCCGTTTGAAGATTTAAAAAGTCAGAAGCTAGAATACTTGGAGCTATCGTTATCATAATAATCCTTAGGGGTTAATTGTAATTTCTTTTTTTAGACCGTTTAGTAGTGATGCCATTTGAGACTTTTTCTTCCCCTCAAGTTGTACATCGATAAGTTCTAGACTTTGATCTTTGCAACCAATAAAAAAACTATTGTTGCTAACAAATACTTCTCCTGGAGCTAGTTTTTCGGTTGATTTAAAAATACTAAAAACTTTTAATCTTTTCTTATCTAAAAAACAAAACGTTCCAGGCCAAGGATCAAGAGCTCTAATTTTATTTTTAATCTGTTCAAATGTTTCTTCTTTAAAATTTAAAAAACCATCGTTTTTCTTTAAAGTAGGTGCAAAGCTTACATTCTCTTCATTCTGTGGAGTGTAAGTAAGTTTTCCTGCATCAACTAACAGAATAAGCTCATTCAAACTCAAGGCTGCTTGGTACTTTAATCGCGTGTAGAGCAAACCACCATTTTCTTCATTTCCTATATCTAAAGGACTGGAAATAACTAAATCTCCAGCATCCATTTTTTTAACCATTTTTTGAATAGAAACACCTGTTGTTTTATCACCATTTAATAATGCATATTGAATGGGAGCGGCACCCCGATATTTAGGTAGTAGCGATGTGTGAATATTAAAACAACCAACTTTAGGTAAACTTAGTATCTTATTACCTAAAAATTGAGCAAAAGCTAAAACAATAACAATATCGATATTTTCTTTTTCTAATTCGTTAATGAATTCTGTTTCTTTATTTATATTTTCTGTTTGAAAAAAATTGATTTTGTTTTTTTTCGCGTAATCAATTACCTCTGGTGACTTGAGAGTTTGTCCTCTACCTGCTGGTCTATCGGGCATTGAAATAACAGTTTTTAAATTTATTTGCGGATGGTTATTAAGAAGATCTAAACTTGGTACAGAGAAATCGGGAGTACCCATAAAGATAGCATTAAGCTTTTTCATATTTAGCCTTCTTGCTTTTTCGCTTTAATAAGTTTCTTTTTAAAGAAGGTCTTTTTCAGATTACTCAATCTATCAATAAATACTTTTCCATCAAGATGATCATTTTCGTGTTGAATACAAATTGCAAATAATTCTTCTGCTTCTACTGTATGCATATTTCCATCAGTATCTTGATATTCAACTTCAACTTTTTCAAACCTCTTAACATCTTCATAAATTCCAGGCAAACTTAAACAGCCTTCTTGATAAGTTGTTTGTCCTTCTGTTTTAATAATTTTTGGATTAATAAAAATCTTTGGATTAAAATCTGAAAGTACGAATTCTCCAGAATCCTCGGAAGTCTCCTCCCTTGCAAAATCAACATCAAGAACAAATATTCTCTTTCCAATACCAATTTGTGGGCCCGCTAGACCGATTCCAGGCGCATGATACATTGTATAGAGCATATTTTTACAAAGCTCTTTTAAGTCTTCGTTAAACTCTTCTACCTCTGAAGCAACAGTCGTTAATACTGGGTCTGGGTAAGTAATAATTTCTAATTCACTTCCAGATAATTCATAGTTCTCTAGCATTTTTTCCATAAGTATTTATAGCATATTTACTAATGAAAGCGAAGACTTAGAGTTTGCTCTTTTGTTTAATTGTAAAAAGAATATAAAGGATAAAAATAATTGGAATTCCCATAGTTGCTAGTAGAGGAGGAATAGTACCATTGTTGCCCATAGCAATAACTGATGAATAAACTAGCCAGAACATAATGGTAAATACAAGGGCTAAAGTTACACTTTTTCCAAATGAGCCACTTCGTCTATTTGGAGAGAAAACGCCAACTAGCGGAAATAATGAAAAAATAATACAAATAAGAGAAAGCGATACTTTTTCGTATAGCATTATTTCATATTCTGAAGAGTTTATTCCAGTATCTCTTAGCCTAGAGATAAAGTTAAAAAGAGAGAAGAACCCTAGAGTTGTTATATCAGATTCAAATTGTCCAAAATCTGTAGGCTCCTCTTTTAAAGTAACAAGTAACTTTTTGATACTTTTATATTTAGGGAAATTTTCCTTATCTAGAAATTGCAAAACTTTTAAGTTCTCAAATTGCCATTTATAATCTCTGATAAAACTCGCAGATTGAGCCTTGTAAATACTAGTAGTTTTGCCCTCTGGAGAATAAAAATAGAAAGTAACATTTTTTAATGCTTTATTAGTTCTGTCATAAGCCTTAAACGATGCAAAGTAATCATCAGATTTATACCAAAGCAAACCACCTCTTCCAACTTTACTTCTGGCAAGATATCTACTTTCATTTTTTCTACTCTTTTCAAATTGAACTCTTTTTATCTGATTCGCTTTCGGTAATAAAAAACCAAGGTTCAAAAATTGAACAGCACCAATAGATAAAGAACAAATTAAAACGAGTGAATAGATTTTTAGAGCAGAGTATCCACCAGAGAGAATTGCGATAAGTTCACTATGACCCTTGAGTTTATTGATAGAAAATAATGTTGCTAATAAAGAACTTATTGGAAGCATTTTACCCATTAGATCGGGCATCTTTAAGAAGTATTCTATAAAGACTCTTTTTGCGGAGTAACTTCGAAGGAAACCATTAACAATATCGCCAACTGTAATTAGTATAAATAAAACAACAATAGAGCCAATTAAAGCTTTGAACCACTCTTTTGCAATAATTTTAGATAATAAGAACATCTTTTAAATATACTTGTTTGTGTCAGTATTGAAAAGCTTAACAAAATAGGGCCTAGTATTGCTTTTGAAACTTTCTTTATTAAAAAATGTTTTTCTAAAAACAAGACAAACTTTGTTGAGTATTTATAGTATAGAGCAATAAGCTCTAAGCCCAATGGCCAGTTAGACAATTCATCTTTAAAAATACGCAAACGATCTGTTGTTGGATGAATATCTCCAAAACATATAGTCGCAATATAGCACTTTCTTGATTCGATTAAGATCTGTGAATATGATTCAGAGTAAAGTTTTACATGCCTGGATTTTTTTCCATTTATCTTAATATACTTTCTAAGCATTTCAGCATTCAAGACTTGGAAGGGCTGATTGATTGTAAATTTAATAAATTGATTTAGTGACTTTTGAAAATTTGCTTGAAACTTTGGAGTCATCTCATAAATTCGAGCCATTTCCCAGTAGATATGACTAATTAGAAGTAATTCTGAGATTTGAGTTTCATCACCAAACAAAGAAGGGTTTAACTTAAAGATATCGTCGACTTCTTTTGTATCAGCAAGAATTTTTAAGTACTCATTATATTTACGCATACAACTAACATAGTCTTTTTCAAGAAATGCTTCTCTTCCCTGGCGAGCGACAGTTATTCGCTTGGAGAATTGCTTTTGTAGAGTAAGTTTTTTTTGTCTCTCTTCTCGAGACTCTTCTTTTGTATCGCTCATATAATTAAAAAATTAAAGCTACCGAAAATGAACTTTCAATAATTTTTTCATCTTCGAAGAGATAGTTAGATTTTTCTTGTGCTACCTCTGAAGTTTTAGTCGCAAACTCTAGAGCAAGCCTAGGCCCAATCCAAGAAATCCCCCACGATGCACCATCAAGTCCAGTGATGTTATTAGAAAAACGACCTGTTCTTAAATAAAGATCTTTAAAGAAATTTATCTGCAAAGCACCTCGAGTAAAGGAGTTTCGCTCAGGGTCATCATTGAAGTTAGCACCATAGTCTAGTATCAATGTTAAACTTCCTACAACGCTATACTGAATACCTAATATTGCTCTAGCATCTTCTTTATTTGATAAAAATGGATCTACAATAGTTGCACCAAAGATAAGTTTCTCTGAAAGTATATGTGTAAGACCAATGACCCCTTGATGAAACTTCTTCTCATCATCCTTTCTAATTTCTTCATCAATTGTATAGCGATATAAGATTCCAATTGCTGTCTTTTTTCCATAGTTTGAAGCAAATGAGCTAGTAAATCTTGTTCTTCTAAATTGATTTTCAGCCTGTCTTTGATAGCTAAAGTTACCTTTTAACTGACCAGACGAGTCTGATAATAAATAAATTTCACTTGCTCCATCTGAGAAATCACGAGCTCTTTTATCTGAGTCTTTAGAGTGCTTGCTTGTACCATTTTGATAATAGAATGCAGAAGTCGGAACAAAAACTATAGATGCAGGATTGAGAAATGAAGCCTCATTCACCAGTATTGAAGCAACACCAGCGCCAGAGGTTGATTGTAGTCGAGTAGTTTCAAGATCTCGAATTGCAGCATAAGAAAAAATGCTCCATGTCATAGAAAATAAAACAAAATATTTTAATAGATTCATATCTTACCTTATACTGTATAAAACAATATTATAGACAATGGATATTACATGAACAAGAAGATTAGCTTCATTATAATTACATTAATTTTTTCAAACTTAAGTAGCGCACATATTCCTACTATTGATTCTCTTTTTAGGAATGGAAACAACACAAATATAGAAAATAAAACAGTTGTTGCAAGGATATATGTTCAAGAGGTGAAGCGAACAGATGCTGAGCTGGAGGACGCAGAGGTTAAAAGCTCTTCTGTAAAATTGCTAATGAGAAAAAATGATAAAGAACGCGTTAACTTTATCCAAGTCGATTATAGAAATAAATCATTTGCACCAGAATTCATAAATGCTCTAAAGGTAAATTCAAATTTAACAAGTTTTTTAAAGGGGCAACTACTTGAAACAAAATTGTTTTATTCTCTATTAGAGAGTTTGCTTGTTAATAGTTCAAGATCAATGATTAATACTCTTCATGAGTTTGATAAAAATATTAAACCAAATAAACAAAACATAAATAAAGAACAAGCGAATCTATTATATCAGTATAAAAAGTATTTAAAGGCTGTTGCTGAAGATAACGCAGATGTCGTGAATCCACTTGTTGGAGCTGATTCTGCTCATCAGGAAAAAATTAAAAATATCTTGGGAATGAACTTTATAAATGATGGTGTTAAAGTTCAAAGAGTCTTTCAAGATAAAAAATTCTATCTTACATACAAAGAAGACGACCTATTTTTAAAATTTGATAATTCCACACACAGACTTTTAAATTTAAAATATGAAACAGAAAATGGTTCTGTAGAATTTGAAATATCAAACTATGCTTCATTTTCTTCAAACATTGAATTTCCAGAACAAATAATTTTTAAATTACCTGGAGATAAAAAGTTCGAAATCTCTCTTAAGGGAATTCAAGTTATAGAAGATACAGATCAAACTTATTATAAAAGAATAAATACTTATAAAAAATCTATAAAATCTGTAGAAAGCCAAGTAATAACAGAGCTAAAACCTCAATTTATCTTATAATTCAGAATAGTTAGAAAGAAATTTAAAGATTTTCTTCGTATAGACCGATTAGAGTAGACGAGTACTACTAAATAGAGGTTTATATGAAAAAATGTTTATTAACTCTAACTTTATCTATTGTCAGCTTTGGCTCTTACGCGCAGTTAAATGGCTCGTTAATGGATGCATTAGATGACTCTAAAGAAGAGGTAAGAACAAGCCAATCTATAACACGAGTTAAGCCGTCACAGATAACGACAGGTGAAACGATGGAGACAACAGCAAGTTGTGCTTCTGAAGATCAACGTTCTTTACCGCTTAGTTTTGTAATGGGACTTTTGAGAGGAAAAGATGCAAGTCTAACTCCGACTCATGACCCCTCGACTGGAAATTTAAATATTTTCGGCGGACCAATGATTGCAAATTGTAATAGCATGCTTGATTTCGTTTTTCATCCTGCAGGTAACGGTAAACCTCATAGCTTTGAAACAAAGGTTAAGTCTTGTGGGCTAAACGAATGTGAATTTGAAGTACATACAATGATTTCAGATAAAATTGTTTCGTCTAAGAAAAAGTTTGCACCAACAATGGATGGCTTTGTTAGTTGTCTAAAAGAAACTGGTGTATTTAAAGATGGAAAAATTGAAAAAAATAAAATTGTAAAAGCTAACTTTGATGTTGATCAGCCTGGTCTTACAAAAACAGGGGATCTTGTTTTTGTTTCAAGAGGACCAGCATTTAATAATATGCAAAAAGTATTTTCAGCAAAAACACTGCATAAAAATAATGAGTGTTACTTTTATGAAAATATTCAGGCAGACGGTTTTAAAATTTATTCAAAGTCTGATGTTGAAGAGCAAGTTTTAATTAATAAAGCTAATAGACTTTGTAATGAAGCAAATTATCAAAATATTTATAATAATTTAGATTCTTTTCAAAATATTTCGGGAACTTACTATCAGTTAGAAGAAATAATGAAAAATGACCTTTTAGATAAAGTTGCTAAAGCGAAAAAAGAATTTGATAAAGCTGTCAAAGATGGAACATTAGCAAAACTTGATACTTCTAAGTACGCTCAGTTATTTGATGACTTCTATGGTCTTATGATTGAGAAGCACTTTAATGATGAGTCTCATAATTCAGCAGATGCTAGTAATAAAAACTTACTAGTTAACTTGATGAAAGATTTAGAAAGTGCAGAGTCTGAAGAAGATAAAGCGAAGATTGAAAAGAAAATTAGAGATCTTACAAAGAAAATATCTAAGTACATGGTAAAGCCATATTTTGAGCCACAAGATTATGCTCATTTTATTTCAATGAGTAAAAAAGCTCCAATTAAAGATCCTCTTTGGAAAAATGCAACACTAAAGATGCATAAGTCACTGATCTCTTTAAAAGCTGCCTGTCAGGCATATTCAGTTGATAATAGTAGTTGTAAATTCTCAGACAAAATTGATGATATGATGGAAGTAGAGGATTTAAATGATGTTATTTCTAGCTATACAGAGATAGCAAAATCTCAATACGATAAAAGAGAAAGAGTTTTAAAAAATCCAGATGAAGATATTTCTGAAGAATATGCTGAAAAGTTAGCAGCGTGTGAAAAGTTAAAAACGAAAAAAGTTCAAGGTGATGCAGCCTGGAGAGCTTATAGCGGACAAATTCAACAACAAGTTATGCAACAGTGTCAGCGCAAAAACCAATATGCTAGTTATGGTGGTTGGTATCAAAATAAACTGAAGTACTGTATTGAGGATGGAATTGCTGATGCTAAAGCAAAATATATTGTTCCAAGCTCAAGACTCGACCTATGTAATGGAATGGCGAGTACTTACAAAAAGAAGCATGATGAGTGGGCAAAGCTTGAAGGCTACAGAGATGAGTATTACTCAACTGGTAAAAAAGAAAAGAAAGTTACCAAAAAAGAAAGTGACCTAAGCCTAACAGAGGTTAAGCCACCAAACTTTCCTTCTATGTATAATCCTAATAATATGCCGAGCCAGCAGATGATGATGAATCTTCAAAGAAACCCAAGCTCGATGATGATGCCTAACCAAGGTTTTATGCCTAATCAGGGCTATATGCAGAATCAAGGTTTCAGGCCAGGACCATATTATGGTCAGCCACAAAATAATTCAGGATATCCTATGATGAATAATTATAATCAAGGTAGATATCCATCATTCTTTCAACCTCAACAACAATATATGGGGGGACAAATGATGATGCCTGGGCAGATGGGTTATCTTCAATCAAACCCAGGACTTTATAATTACCAATCAAATCCAATGATGATGTATAGATAATTAATTAGGGTTCTTAAATTAGAACCCTATATTTATTTTCATACCACTTGCAGTGATATCTGAAACTTCAATTTCTTCACTTGTATCATTTGTGAATGCATAGAATTCACCAACTTTATAGTATCCAATATAACCACTAACAGTTACTGATGGACTCCATTTATAGTCAAATGCTAAATCAAACTCCATCCCTAGATCATCTTCTTGATCGTCATTTGCTGCTTGATAAGTTTGAGATGAATGGTCATAGAAATCATCACCTTTTTGAGCTGCTTCATTGGCTTTGGCCATGATGATATCCATTCTCCATGTCCATGCATCACTTTGATAACGAGTATAAAACTTAGCAAAATTAGCATTTGTAATATTTGATCTAAATGCGTTTTCAGCAGAGTTTTGAAAACCTTCAAGATTATACTTAAACATTATTTCCGCAATTTGATAATTTGGGTGTAAGTACATTGCACCTTGTTTCTTTTCGTCGTTATCAGAACCACTTACAGAACCACCGTTAATACCTATTGTCCAAAATTGATTTAATTCGTAAGAAGCTTCTAGTATAAATGCTCTAGCATCGTAATCTTGATCAACTGTTTTATCAGAAAATGATGTACCAACTTCTCCTGATAGCATCGGTACCTCTAAACCTAGTGTTAAGCGTTCCCAAACTTTTTCAACAAATACATCAATTATTGTCATTTCATGACTAGTTGATTCATTGTCGTAAAGGTCTGACTTCGTCTCTACTTCTCTCATTGCGTAGAAAACACCAAGCTTTAAATTACTATTGCTATTATCGTACATTGCAATTACAGATTGCTCGTTTGTATCGTGCTTACCATTTGGAAGACCAGCATCTGAATCAAGTTTAGAAATTGCAGGTATTAATTTAAAGTTACCTAACTTAAATTCAGCCTCAACACCTTGATATCCAGAAAAGAATCTATCCCATGATTTTGTACCAGAATTAATTACAGCCCCTAAACCAAAATGCTTAGCATACTTACCAACTCTAAAAAGAGCCGTATCAGCATAAAGCTCAGCATAAATTTGATTAAAGTTAATTGCAGTACCAGAGTTTGATTGACCAAAGTAAGAGTCATCATTATTTGAGTCATCACCAAGGAAACCACCTCTGAACTCACCAGTAGAAACCTCACCTTTAATAGTTACACTATCATTTACGATAATCGATGGGTTTAATCTCAAAAGCAAAGATTGAAATCTTGCATGCTTATTATCTTTTGTTACACACTGACTTCCAGCAGTTGCAGGATTACAATCATCAGTCGTTCCGCGTGCATTTTTAATGATATTTTGGTCAAATCCAAGGCTACCACTCCAGTCGATTGGAAGTGCCTGAACGCTTGTGCTTATTAAAAGTAAAAGCATTGAGTATAAGTTAATAGATTTTTTCACAAAAGCTCCTGTATAATATAAATTGTTATGTATAAAGTTGATAAAAATAATATTCAATAAGGTGAACACTGGCAATTAAATGAAGGTTTTTAAAGTAATATCATGGTGCGCCATGCTGATTTTTTTGTGCGCTGCCGTTTATATCACAACTGTTGTGAGCGAAGTACATACTAAACTGTCTAATCTAGAGGTTAGGCTGGATAAAAACACGAAACATTCATCTGTTTTAGAAAACGGAAGTATAGTTCTTAAAAAAAACCTAGAAGAGTTTCTTCCTTTTGTTGAAACAGGATCTAGTAGTGAAAAAGCGATACTTAAACTTATAGAGGATGGAGAAATTTCCTCTAAAGGAAACAAGTATTTCATAAATAAAGAAATTCAAGTTCCAAATATTCTACGAAATGATTGTAAGAGATACAATTGTGTTCAATTTGAAATTGGTTTTGATGAAATTCCGCCAACACTTTGGAAGGGACTAATTGGAATTGAGGACTATCGGTTCTTAGAACATGATGGAGTCGATTATAAATCACTTCTAAGAGCGTTTGTTGCAGATGTTAAAGCGATGAAAAAAGTTCAAGGGGGATCAACTCTTACAATGCAACTTGCAAAGAATCTTTTTTTAACAAATGAAAAAAGAATTGAAAGAAAAATTAGAGAAATGATTTATGCATTTTATATTGAATATAAACTTCCTAAAGAAAAAATTATTACAACATACTTTAATGAAATTTTCTGGGGCGTTGTAAATGGAGTTTATATAAAAGGAATTAAAGCAGCTGCAATAGCTTATTTTAATAAAACTCCTAATGAATTGACGGATTACGAATCATCATTATTAATCGGTCTTCTAAAAGGACCATACTTCTATAGTCCCTTTAGGCACTTTGATAGGCTGAAAACTAGAACAAATGTTGTCTTTAAAAGACTATCTGGACTCTCTCTTGTCTCTTCTGATAGCGAGACTTCTTGGAAGGAACATCAGTGGGGTAGTTGGCTTACATCTTTAAAGCAAAAAAATGAAGGCTCTTCAATTAAGTCTTATTATTATCTAAGTAAAAGCTTAGACAACTATCTTGAGCCCTTTGAAAAATTTGTGTTTAGTGAGTCTGTAGTTAAGATAAATAAACTCTTAGAAAAGCAAACAAAAGACTTGGATGTAGCGGTAAAATTCCTTGCACTTGATTCGTCATGTGAAGATGAATCGTGCCCAAGTACATATTACTTTTATACAAAACCAGAACGAAACTTACAGAATGCAATTTTTAAAGAAAGACACCAAGTAGGAAGCGTTTTAAAGCCAATTATTTATGAGCAGTTAATTGAACTTGGAAAAAAACTAGATGATAAAGTTAGCACTAAGCCAATTACTTTGGATCTTGTTTCCGGAAAATGGACACCTAAAGATTCATCCAAGGTAAAAGTTGATTATGTTGATCTTAGGTATGCAGTAAAAAAATCTAAGAATATTCCACTTGTTAGAGTTTCTAGTGAACTGGGCTTTGACACACTTGAGCCAAAACTAAAAGAATACTTTCCGAGGCTTCTAACACCCTTGAAAGAGTATCCTGCACAGCTTTTAGGTGCACTAGAAATGACACTTGGAGAACTTGGTTTTAGCTATTTAAAATATTTTAAAAAGACGTGTGAAAATATTAAAAATGAGAAATACGATTTTAAAGACTCGATTCTTTACGAAATGTCTAAGGCAGATGAAACAACAATTTCTCATGTCTCAAGTAGTACGATTAAAAAAATCTTGATGTTTGGAAAAACTGGAACAACTAACAATGGTCTGGACAATTGGTATGTCGCGTTTGATGGAAAAGTCTTTTATGCTATTTGGTTTGGTGTAGATTCTAAAAGATCTGGTAAGAAACTACGCTTAGCTGGAGCGACGAGTGCATATCGAATCTTTCAAAACTTTCAACTTTATCGTGGTAAACAACTCTATGAGCTTTATTGTAACTAAGCTTTAAGCTTTTTCCCAATATCAAACGCCATAATTAAGCCAATTATAATAAATGGAATACTTAGGGCCTGTCCCATATTCATAAACATACCCTCTTCAAATCGAACTTGGTTTTCTTTGAAAGTTTCAACAAACATTCTGAAGGCAAAACTAATCCACATGGCAAAGCCCAGGATTCGCCCACTTTTCCAGGTGTCTCCAAATTTTTTATAAAGAGCCCATAGGATTATGGATACACTAAGATAGCCAAGTGATTCGTAAATTTGAGAAGGATGTCTCGGTATAAGATCTACTCTTTTGAAGATAAAAGCCCACGGAACATCTGATTGATGGCCAATTATTTCTGAGTTCATTAAGTTACCCAGTCTGATCATGGCTCCAGCAAATAAAGCTGGGGCTGCGACTATATCCATACTAGCTAGGTAGCTGATATTTTTATATTTTTTGATATATAACCACACGGCTAATAAAACACCAATATATCCACCATGACTGGCCAATCCACCTTTCCAAACTTGAATTATTTCAAGTGGGTTAGAGAGATAATATTCAGGTTGATAAAATAGAACATGACCTAGGCGCGCACCTATAAAAGTCCCACCTATTAAGTACGCAAGATAGGCTGACATTTGTTTTTCAGTCCAATTATATTTAACCTTAGTAATACTATAAACGTATTTCTCGCCCAAAATAAATGCGATAACAAAACACAATGAATAATAACGGACTGCGATAGGCCCAATTCTAAAAATCTCTGGATCAATGTCCCATGTGATCATATTTGACTACTTTTGTTGTAAATTTATTGGTTAACTTTCTAATATTATAACATTAAATTAAGAAATACCTAAAGTTATCTCTTGCCATTTTTGAGCTGGATACGTATATTTTTAGAAACTTTGTAGGGGTATCGTCAAGTGGTAAGACATCAGGTTTTGATCCTGATATGCGCTGGTTCGATCCCAGCTACCCCTGCCATCTTTTTCTGGAGAGCACTGTGAGACGTATCGTTCTAGTGTCTGGTTCATCAAATCTTTCTCTATCCAATAAAATTTCGGAGTTCTTAGACGTTCCTTTAGTTGATCCACAGCTAAGGCGATTTGCTAATGGTGAAATTTACTGTGAGATAGAAAAAAATGTCCGTGGTGCAGATATCTTTTTAATTCAAACTTTATCAGCCCCTGTAAATGATAACCTCATGGAATTGTTAATTACAATCGATGCCCTCAAAAGAGCATCAGCAGCTTCAATCACTGCCGTAATTCCTCACTATGGATATGCAAGGCAAGATAGAAAAGCTTCTCCTAGAACTCCAATAACTGCAAAATTAGTTGCTGATATGATTACAACAGCTGGAGCGTCTCGAGTTGTAACGATGGATCTTCACGCAGGTCAGATTCAAGGATTTTTCAATATTCCTTTTGATAATATCTATGCTTCACCTGTATTTTTAAACTATATTCAAAATGAGATAGATCAAAGTAACCTTATGATGGTTTCTCCCGATGCCGGAGGTGTCGAGAGAGTAAGATGGTATGCAAAAAAACTTCATACTGACATTGCCATGATTGATAAACGTAGAACGGGACCAAATGTTGCCAAGGCTATGAATATTGTTGGTGATGTTGAAGGAAAAGACGTTTGTATAATTGATGATATTATCGATACATCGGGCACTCTAGTTGAAGCAGCAAAAACTCTTCGCGATCACGGAGCAAAAAAAATATATGCTTTTGCTACACATGGAATTTTTAGCAATCCGGCAGCTGAGAGAATTCAAAGTTGTAAAGAACTAGAAGCTGTTATTGTTACAGATACGATTCCTCTTTGTAAGGAATGTAAAAATATTGATAAGATTAAAGTTTTATCAACAGCAGATATTCTTTCAAAAGCAATTCATAGAACATTTAATCACGATTCAGTAAGTTCTTTATTCATATGATAAAGCTAGTTGTTGGACTGGGAAACCCAGGTCTTGATTATGAAAATACACGACATAATATTGCGTGGATTGTTCTTGATAACTACAGCAAGTTAGATGGAACATTTTGGAAGTCAAAATTTAAAGGTCATTACACAGACATCTCTTTTAAAGGAGAGAAGGTCTACTTCCTAAAGCCAGAAACTTATATGAATTTAAGCGGTGAGAGTGTTGGCCCTCTTTGTAAATTTTTTAAAATTAACCCATCTGAAATTTTAGTTATTCAAGATGAGTTGGATCTTCCTTTTGGACAAATTCAATTCAAAAAAGGCGGAGGGTTAGCCGGCCATAATGGATTAAAATCAATCACTTCTCATATGGGATCCCAAGACTTTTATAGAATGAGAGTTGGAATCGGAAGACCTGTCCATGGAAGTGTTTCTAGTTGGGTTCTTGGGAGATTTCCTTCAGATCAAGCGACTGAACTTGAAATTGTATTAAAAAAATGTGATGAAGCTCTAAGTGCTTTTTTAAAAGATGGCATGAAAGCGGCAACACGCTATAATAAGAAAAACTTTTTAGAAATTAAATAATACGGAGTATATATGTCATTAAATGTTGGTATCGTTGGTCTTCCTAATGTTGGTAAGTCGACAATTTTTCAAGCTATTACTAGTGCACCTGCAGAAGCTGCAAACTATCCATTTTGTACAATTGAGCCAAATATTGGAATTGTAAATGTTCCAGATGAAAGAATGAATAAAATTACAGATCTTATAAAGCCTAAAAGTATTATTCCTGCAGTAATGGAATTTAAAGATATCGCGGGTCTAGTTAAAGGTGCTTCAAAGGGTGAGGGACTTGGTAACCAATTTTTAGGTCATATTAGACAGGTTGCTGCAATTGCTCATGTTGTAAGGTGCTTTGATGATACAGATGTAATTCATGTTGATGGTAAGGTTGATCCAGCAAGTGATATCGAAGTTATTAATATCGAGTTAGCTTTTGCAGATCTTGAAACCGTAGAAAAAAGAATAAGTAACCTTGGTAAATTTTTAAAATCAAACGATAAAAAAGTTAAAGCTGATGCACAAGCGGCAGCTCCAGTACTGGATAGATTAAAGGCTGCTCTTGAAGATGGAAAAGCTGCAAGATCACTTGAATTAGAAAAAGATGAAAGAGATCTTATAAAAGATCTTCATCTTATAACTTTAAAAGATATGCTCTATGTTTGTAACGTAGATGAAGAGTCAATTGAAGATGATAATGATCACGTAAAAGCAGTTAAGGAAGTTGCTCAAAAAGAAGGGGCAAGTGTTGTAAAGATTTGTGGAAAAATTGAATCTGAAATTGCTCAACTTGAAAGCGATGAAGAGAAAAAAGAATTTTTAAACGATATGGGGTTAAAAGAATCTGGATTAGATCTTTTAATAAAAGCTGGTTATCAAATTCTGGGTTTAAAGACTTACTTCACAGCAGGTGAGAAAGAAGTTAGGGCTTGGACATTTACAGATGGTATGAAAGCTCCTCAGTGTGCCGGTGTAATTCATACTGACTTTGAAAGAGGTTTTATTAAAGCAGATGTTTATCATTGTGAAGACTTATTTGATCTTAAGTCAGAATCAAAATTAAAAGAAGCTGGAAAATTAAAAATGGAAGGTAAGGAGTATATTGTTAAAGATGGTGATGTAATGCACTTTAGATTTAACGTATAATTAAAAGCCTAAATAAATATCAAATAAATAATTTCTTTTAGCCTCGTTAGAGGCTATTTTTCTTTCCGAAATATTTTCAGTATTTAAAAGCTTATAAAAAAAGATATTTCTAAAAATTAATTTCACATACTTTCTTGTTTCAGAAAATGGAATCTGTTCAATATTCTGAAGTATTTGATCTTCTTCAAAAAGATTTTTTCTCCATCTTTTTACTCTACTCTCTCCTGCGTTGTATGCAGATAGAGTATAGACAAGATTATTCTCATATCTTTTTTGGAGCTTTCCTAAATACTTTGTTCCAATCTTGATATTTAAATTACTGTTGTAGAGTTGATTGCGTCTTAGTCTTTTATAAAAACGTTTCCCAGTATTTGGCATGATTTGCATTAGGCCTCTTGCTCCAACGTGTGATCTCGCATTTTTATTAAATGCCGATTCTTGGCGAATAAGAGATAGTGCAATTATTGGATTAACTCTCTTAGAGTAAGTTTTTAATTTCTTAAAGAAGACATCTGGAAAAAGTAGACGAAGAGTCGTTTGGTTAAAAATTTCCTTTTTTTGATTTAGACCAGAATAAAGTACTTGAAAACTCTTTAAGTAGTCATCCACACTATTAAGTATTAGAGCCGATTTAAGATGAGAGTTTTTAAAACCAAAGCCCAGGTATTCATTGATACTTTTTCTTAAAAAGAACTCACTTTTTAAAGTACTCCAAAGCTTGATCCTTTTTAAAGAGGCTATCTCTTCTTTAGAGTATTGCAATTCATGTGTATGACTAAGAAATGTTTCATCAAGGTGCTTTGTATAAACACCCCTTATAGTTTGACCATTCTTAAGCTGTAATTCTTTAGCACTCATGATGGCATAATATGATAGAGGACTTGTATTAATAATATTTTCAAATAAATCAGTAGCCTCTTTCTTTTTGTTATTTGCATTCATTAAGCGAGCAATCCAGAACCTGAAACGAGAGTCATTTGAATTAATTATTTTTGAAAAAACATTTTTATTTTCAATAAATTGTACGTAGGCTTCTTTTAAATTATCTTCTTTTAAGTAACTCCAGAGGTATTCAAAATAATAATCAGAATTGAAATAATTAGATTTTTCAATTAATAATTTTATAACCAGTCTTGCTTCTTCTGTTTTGTTGTCTTGATTTAAATCTTTTGCGTAGATAAAAAAAGATCTCTCAAACTTTTTGAAAAACTTGATATCACTATTTGCACTGGAAATTATTTCTTTTGTGTTTTTTTCTTTAAGTAATTTTCTAAGTTTATTTCTATTTGTTTTGAAACTTTTTGCACCAAGAACCATTTTCTTGAAATGATTAACCTTTCTTGTTGGTAAAAGAGTTCTCATCATCTTCTTTGTGGCGTATCTCTGGTGAAGATAAAGATCGTTGATAAGAGTGTTTGAGATCATCTTAAAGTGATTAGGCTTTTTAATTTTTTTGATCGCTCGTAAAAAAATATCCTTATTCGTATTTCTAAGAGCAATACTACTTTTCTCTTTTAAAAGATTAAAAAAAGCTGAATCAATTTTAGTTTTAGTAAAAAAAGAATTAAAACAATATCTTGTGTTAGAGCTATTTTTCAGCTTAAGTTTTTCACAGAAGTTAAAGTGTGATCTGTTTCCAGAAAGAGCAGATACCTTTTTAATCTCACCACTCCAATCACCTAGATGTCTAAGAAGTTTATTGCGTAGAATTTCTTTGTTAACAGTTTTTACAAGGCTTGGTTTTACTTTATTTTTTCTAACTTGCTGCCTAAGAAGAATAATTTTTTTTGCTGTAGCGACGTCAGAGTTTTTAATTGAAAAGGTATTTGTCTTAGTGGAATACTCAGGTAAAGGAACGTACACACTGCTGTAAGAATAGTTGGCCACCAAGAATGTCAGAAGTAGACGTATTGCCAAATTGCCTCCGTGCAACATAAGCAGAATATTCTTATTAACTTAGTGTATCAATATGTCGCAGTTTTCCAAGCGTTAGTTTTGATATCTACTTTGAATTTCCGATAATCTACGTTGAATCTCATTCAAAATAGGCTTCTTGTCCTCGGGAACAACCAAAGAGAGATTTGCAATAAACGAAGAGACTTCCTCAAGGTATCCAAAATCTTGACTTCTTTGCTCGTTAAAATACTCCATCGTTAGTGAAACTTCATCTGCAACATCGTGAAAGTTATCACCTTTTCTGAAATAGAGAGGTGTGATTTCTCCACCCTGGCGTATATTTAAAAGGTAATTTTTCAATTTGTGTAGAGGCCCTGCAATTTTGTGGCTCAAGAATATACAGACTACAAATACGACACCGACAAATGCAACTTGAAGAATCATCAAGAGAGTTAAGAGATTTTGCCTGTTAGCAAGAAGCTCTTGGGCTCGATCTGGCTGCAATGCTATGACTTTTGCGTATAAGTCATAAATAGTGAATGGGTAAATCAAACTTGCTATAAATACTAGCGAACATATTACAAATGCAAAGTAATATTGAAACTTAGGATTAATTACAAAAATCGTTCTTTTGTATATTGCCAAGATGCGCCCCTTTTAATTGCTAATCTATTAATATTATTATGGTATAGGATGTTAAATTCTCCTAGTTTAGGAAAAAATAGCCTATTTTTACTCTTTCAATTTTGGTATAAAACCCTAAGTTTGATAATTATATAAAGTGAGAAAGGTAATATGGAAAAAATACTTGAGATTTTAAATTCAATTAAGATTAATGACAGTGGTGCAACCCTTGGATCAGAAAAACGAATAATTAGTGTTGATCAAAAAGGTGAAGATGTTCACGTAAAATATAATAGAGATGGAATTAGTCCTGAAAATAAAAAACATCTGGAAGATTATATAACTGAAAAGCTATCTTCTGTTGTAAAGGATGATAACTTATATATTTTATCGGAATCTAAAAACAGCTCTGAGGTCTACCAATCAATCGGTTCTAAGCCAGTTGCTGAGACTAAAAATCCAGCTCAACTTAAAGTTGGACATGGTCAAGCATCTGAAAAAAAATCAATTCCCGGTGTTAAAAATATAGTTGCTATCGGCTCTGGAAAAGGTGGAGTTGGGAAATCGTCTTTCACTTCAAACCTTGCAGTAACACTTGCAGCTGCTGGTCATAAAGTTGGAGTAATTGATGCCGATATTTACGGACCTTCAATACCAATGCTTTTTGATAGAAGAAAAGAGAAACCTGAAGCAACTGAAGATAAAAAAATAATCCCTCTTGAGAATTACGGGGTAAAATTTATAAGTTTTGGTAACTTTATTCATGAAGATGAACCAGTAGTATGGCGTGGTCCAATGCTTGGCGGAGTTTTAAATCAATTTTTCTTTGAAACCGATTGGGGAGAGCTTGATTATTTATTACTAGATTTACCTCCTGGTACAGGTGATGTTCAGTTATCAATGGTACAGAACTTAGAAGTTGATACAGCTATTATCGTTTCGACACCTCAAGATGTTGCATTGCTAGACGCAAGAAAAGCACTTCATATGTTTGATAAGATGGGCTTACATGTAATGGGAATGGTTGAGAATATGAGTTCATTTATTTGTGACAATTGTGACAAAGAGCATTTTATTTATGGAACAAATGGAGTTCTAGCAGCAACAAGTGAGTTGGGTGTTGGATACCTTGGTAAAATACCTCTTGAGCTTGCTCTGAGAAAAGGTGCTGATTTTGGTACACCATATATGAGTCAAAATAAATTTGAAGGAAAACTTGTTTGGAATGCCTATAAGGAAATTGCTTCCAAGGTAGACAGTTATTTCTATCCCTCCGATAATAAGAAAAAGAGTTTATTATCAAAGATTTTTAAAAAGGATAAATAGCTTTGAACAAAGATCACCTGATCTACATTTTGGATGAACAAGTGTCTGTTGGATTCACTGGAAGAGTTAATATTTTAAGCTCTCCGGCGAAACAGCATCTGGGGTCTATATTAATTGTAGATGGTGAAATTATTGATTGCGAATACAAAAAAATAGACTCATTAAAAGCTTTTTTTAATCTATGTGTTGATGAATTTGAAAAAGAGCCTCTGGCTTATATAGTTGAGCCAGAACTTGTAGAGTTAAGTAAAAAGACAATTCATTATCCATATAGTGTTTTAAAAAGAAAAATTGCTACAGTTGTTGAGGGATACAGAGAGTCTAAAAAACATCGCCCTCCTGAAGGGTTGAAAATTTTATTGGATCCAGCGTTTATGTCAGATGATAAAAAAGTTACTGACTCAGAGTTTAAGTTGATGTCGACAATAACTGACTATAATAAAGTCTCTGATATATATATGAATTGTGAATTATTAGATTATGAAATAACAAATTGTTTAGTGAGTTTAAGAAAGAAGAAAGCATTAAAAGTAATTAAAAATAAGGACGCGTAAATGAAGACACAAAATCATAATGAAGGTGAATTAGCTGAGTTAAAAATTACAATTGAAAAAAAGCTAATAGATGATCTAGATAAAATGTCAGAAAATAGTGGTATTTCTAAAGAAGATTTACTTGCTATCGCTTTAAAGAGATTTAGAGCTAGCCATGCTGACTATATGAAAGTTGACTTGAGTTATCCTTAAAACTCAATAGTTTGATAAAACAATTTTTTAAAAAAATATTTGAATCCGATCGAGACTTAGTTAGTGATAAAAGAGCTAAGTTTCGATTTGATGTTAAGTATATCGAAGAGTTGAAACTAGTTTCGAATAGTTCTCAATATAAATTAAAAGAAGTCTCTTTGGATGGTTTTTCTTTTTATCATAATAAGCCTCTTGAATTGATTGAAGTAACAAATGCCTTTCTTGGCCAGATCACATTAAAAGATTATGAAGTTCCTATTGGATTTGAAGTAATTAATACCAGTGGAGACTTATGCGGGTGTAAGGTTACTTCGGGTAAAGACCAATATAACCGCTTTGTAAAAGACACGTTAGGCCCCTTTCTCTCCTCATATACTGACTAGCCTGTAAGTGTATAAAAGATGTACACTGATTGAAAATTATACACCTATTCTAATTAAAACACTTTAAAAACAGTTACTTACACACATCCTATAAACGTTTATTTTTGGCATCTGCGTTGCATTATATTAAGCAAACGAGGAGAGAGAAATGAAAGCGTTCAAAAGAATTGGCTTTGGAATTATTGCACTAAGTGTACTTACAACAATAGGTATGGGGAGTTATAACTCAATGCTTATGAGTGATGATACTTTTATGGCTGATAGCTCTGGAATCAGTTTCACAAAAAGACTTGATGAAATTAATGGTCAAGTTATTATCGGACGAATGGCGGCTTCAAGTATTCCTTGGAAAAAAGTTCAAAGAAAAAAGAATAAGGTTAAAAAGAAATTAGTGAAAGCACGAAAGGCTCTTGCTAAAGGTAATATTAAAAAAGCTAAGAGAAAGATGAAAGGTGCAGCGAGAAAACTTTCAAAAATGGCTCCGGCAATAAACTCAGATCTTGATTTAGACTTATCAAACGTATTTTACAAAAAACCTCTTAAGAAAGGTAGCTTTTCAGGTTCGGCAAAAACAGTTGATGGAGTTATTGAAGAAATATATGTAAGTATGCCTGGTGGAAGAGTAATTGAAATCAACACTAGAGAAAGAATGTCTGGTAACGTTTTTCAATATGAAGATTCTGAAACTAGAGAGATGAAAAGTGGTATGTTCTATGAAGTTAAAAAAGGAACATATATGGTAACACTTACAAATGATAGCCAGTTTCCAGGTACAAGACTTGAGTTCAAAGCTGGTGAAGCAGAGGTAGCATATAGTGATGATCACTATACAGCTCAAGAGAGTTGGGACTTAGATGAGCAAAATAAGGAAGAACAAACGGAATATTCTAATAACAATGTAGAGCAAATTGTTCCTGAGGTTCGTTATGATGATATTGAAAGAGAAAATCAAGAACGATTCGAAAGAGAAAAACGTAAAAATGAATTTGTTCGCAATGAATATGAAACAAATGAATCACAGACAGACTTTAATTTTCAAAGTTAAAATGGTAATCTGTTAGAAACAATTTCATGAGACGGTTAATTTTATGCAAGAGCGCTTACTATTATTTTTAATTACAATTATTCTATATATCGTTTTTATTTTTAGTGCGAAAAAAAATAAGTTACCTAAGATATTAACACCAAGCCCAGATATGGGAATATGGTCAAAGATTGGATATAGTCTATTTTCAATTCTAGTTTGTTATATTATTTTACGTATTAGCATTCAGTAATATTAACAGCAAGACCACCCTTACTAGTTTCTTTATAATGCTTTTTCATATCCATACCGGTTTTTTTCATCGTACGAATTACTTTATCTAAAGATACAAAATGTGTCCCATCACCCTTTAAGGCCATACGGCTAGCGTTGATTGCTTTGATTGCACCCATTGCATTTCGCTCTATACAAGGAATTTGAACAAGGCCACCAATTGGATCACAAGTTAATCCAAGGTTATGTTCCATAGCTATTTCAGCGGCGTTTTCAACTTGATCAATTGTGCCACCTAGAACTTGAGTAAGTGCACCTGCGGCCATAGAGCAAGCGACGCCAACTTCTCCCTGACATCCAACTTCAGCTCCACTAATTGATGCATTTTTCTTATAGAGAATTGCAATTGCGGCTGCAGTTAAAAGAAAATCAATAATCCCTTCTTCGGAGAATTTATTTGTAAAACGAACATAGTACTTTAGAACTGCTGGTAAAATTCCTGCGGCTCCATTTGTTGGAGCTGTAACGACTTTCCCACCAGCTGCATTTTCTTCATTTACAGCAAGTGCATAAAGGTTTACCCAGTCCATAATACTTAAAACATCAGAGATATTTTTTTCAGGATTTTCAATAAGGCTTTTATAAACTTCAGGCGCTCTTCTTTTAACATTTAAGCCACCAGGTAGAGTTCCAGTATTATGAAACCCTCTATTTACAGAGTCTTCCATAACAGACCAAAACTTAAGTATGCCTTCTTTGATACTTTCTTCATCGCGCCAAGTAAGTTCATTGGCCATCATTAGCTTTGGAATCGTTAAGTTATTTTTTTTACAAAGATCAAGAAGCTCTTCTGCGGAATTAAAATTATAAGGCACTTTTTGATTATGTTGTTCAATTGTTGTGATTTTTTTTGTTTCTTCTTCTGTTAAAACAAATCCACCTCCAATAGAATAGTAGGTTTCTCGCATAATTTCTTTCCCATCTTCATCAAATGCAGCAATTGCAAGGGCGTTGGGATGAAAAGGAAGTGATACTCGTCTGTGAAATTTAATATCATCTTTAATTTTAAAATCAATTATTTTTAACTTGTCTTGAATATCTATCTTTAGATTTTTATTTTTTTTAGAGTCATCTAAATAACCCTGAATTTTATTTGAATCAATTGTCTCTGGAACAAACCCCATAAGACCTAGGATGATTGCTTTATCAGTCCCGTGTCCTTTACCTGTTAATGCAAGAGAACCATAAAGATCGGTTTTAATCGTTTTGATTTTTGAAAAATCAATATCACTTAATAAAGTTAAAAAATGAAAAGCCGCTTTCATGGGGCCCACAGTGTGTGAGCTGGATGGACCAATACCTATGGAGTAAATATCAAAAGCACTTATAGACATAACTTAAAGGTAAATTCCCATGGTCTCACAAAAAATCCAAAGCATAAAAGCTGTGAATAATGGAATGGTTAAATTATCATCAATCTTTAGCGGAAGCATTTCAAATGCACTTGTACAAAATGCAACGAGGATTGATACAAGAATAACAACACCTGTGAACCCACCCGCATAAATACCAAGAACAAAGAGACTTACTGCTAGTGTTGAGATAAAAAATGCAGCAGAACCTTCTAAACTTTTATGTGGAACGATTCTTCTTTTTCCAAATCGAATACCTATAATTGCACTTAGAGGATCAGCAATTGCTAGTGTATAAATTGCAATTAGCGCAATTGGCTTTGGAAAAGTAATTATCGTTAACAATACTGCAAAAGCATAAGGAACCATCGCTGATTCTTTTAACTGCTCTTCTGCGCGAATAATAAATTTCGTCATTGGTAAAAATTTATTTTGAGCTTCTGGATAATTGATTCTTATTTGTTCAAATACATAAAGAAGACATGCAAACGTTCCTAATGCATGAACCATTTGTGAATGTGAAAATGAGATCCAATATAGAGTTGCAATGGCAACACCATTTCCCATATGAAATAAACGTCTGGCGTATTGAAGATTTTGTCTCGTTGAAAGCTCAGGTTTTTTTTCTTCGTTATCAGGAATAGTTCCCTCAATAAAAGATTCCTCTTCTAAAAGAGTATTTTCTTCTTCATCCCATGAGTAGTTTATAGGTTCCATAATTTGTCCTTTTATAGCGTATCGGAATCTATGGCTTTAAATTAAGTAGTGAGTTTTCTAGCGTTTCTGGAGTATAAAAGTCAAACTTTCCGACTCTTAAAGTGATTTTTGTAAAAGGCTTAGGAAATTTAGCCTTATTCCACGATTTCTCAAAGACATATTGATAATCAATATGTGCTCTAATGGGAAGGATAAGCTTTTGAGTCTTATTCGAGACAGCACAAAGACCAGGTTTTACTTTGAATATTGGCCCTCTTGGGCCATCAACAGCAAATGCTAAGTTGTATCCTTCTTTAACCTTTCTAATGGCAGCAATTAATCCAGAAGCAGCACCTCTAGATGATGATCCTCTAACAGGATGATATCCAAGATAACCAGCCGCTTGTGCCATAATTTCACCATCTTTAGAGAGAGAAACTAGTGTTGAAAACCCTGTGCTTTTAAAATAGGGAATAAGAGCCAACTCATCTTGATGAAAAAATGCTAAAAGAAAATTGGTATCATTATTTGGTTTTTTAGCTTTTAAATAATTGAAGAACTTCTTCTCAGTTTCTTGATCGACACAGATAACTTTATATCTATAAGTTAATCTTAAAACTCTTAAAAAAATGGATGCTATAAAACCTAGAATTTTTTGTTTCATAATAAAAAAAGGGGAGGTCAATGCCTCCCCATATCTTTAGGAATTAACCTAAAATCTTTTTAAATTCTTCTGTAAGGATTGGAACGATCTTATAAAGATCACCAACAATACCGTAATCAGCTTTAGTGAAGATTGGAGCATCTGGGTCAGTGTTGATTGCAACAATAACTTTTGATGTTCTCATTCCCGCTAAATGTTGAATTGCTCCAGAAATACCACATGCAATATAAAGAGATGGAGAAACAGTTTTACCTGTCTGACCAACCTGCATTGAAGGTGGCGCAAAACCAGAATCAACAGCAGCTCTTGAAGCTCCTACAGTTGCTCCAATAACAGATGCACATTCATCTAAAATTTTAAAATTTTCAGGGTTTTTCATCGCTCTACCACCAGAGATGATAATATTTGCTTCTGTAAGATCAACTTTCTCACTTGCAGATGCAACGATTTCTTTAATGATTGCCTTGATATCACCAGCGTCAGCACTTGCATCACTGGCCTCACCAGCACCAGCATTTTTTGTCTCAGGCATACCAAGAGCATTTGGTCTTACTGTTGCAAAATGTGGTTTTGGTCCTTGAAGATCAACTTTCGCTAAACACTTTCCTGCAAATAGAGGTCTTGTTCCGTGAAATGTGTCACCTTCAAAAATAAAATTTGTACAATCACTTGCAAGCCCAGCTTCAAATTTAGTTGCTAGTCTTGGAAGAAAGTCTTTACCTGCACTTGTTGCACCAGCAAGAACATAATCATACGATCCATCTTTGATAAAGTTATGAAGTGCGTTTGCATAACCTTCAGGAGAATACTTATCTAGTTTATCACCTTTAAGTTTATGTATTTTATTTGCACCATATTCACCTAATACTTTTACTTGCTCATCAGATACATCTCCGATGATTGCAACTTCAGCATCTTGTCCATTAAGCTTTCCAAGAATTTCTAAAGTAACAGGTTTTACATTACCTTTGTTTAACTCTGAATATACTAATACCTTTGCCATAATTAGATTACCTTTGCTTCATTTCTTAATAGTCCAACAACCTCAGCAACTACACTTGCTTCGTTTGCCTCATCTGTTGCATCAAATTTCTTTCCAGCCGGTTTCTCTGGTGGAAGTTGAAAGTTTGAATAAACAACTCTTCGATCCCCAGCTTCAACACCAACATCCGCAAGAGATAATTGTTGAAGAGGTTTTCTTTTTGCTTTCATGATCCCAGGAAGAGATGCATATCTAGGAGTGTTAATTCCTTTATTGGTAGCAAGAATACATGGAGTATTTAGTTCGTAAACTTCAAGTGCTCCACCTTCAATTTCTCTTTTAACAGTTACTGATTCACCGTTTTGCTCGAAGCCCACGATAACAGCAACAGAAGGAAGAGATATCATTTCTGCTAGTACTTGTGGAACCTGAAGGCAATCATCATCGATAGCTTGTTTTCCACAAAGAATTAGATCTGGATTTTTTCCTGATTTTTCAATTGCACCCTTAAGTGCTTTTGCAATTGAATATGAATCTAAGTTATCCTCAGCCTCAACTAAAATTGCTTCATCTGCACCCATGGCCATAGCCGTTCTAAGTGCTTCTGTATCTTTTACTCCACCAACTCTTAAAACTGTAACAGTTGATCCTGCATTAGCAGCTTTAACAAGTAGAGCTTGCTCTACTGCAAATTCATCATAAGGATTCATAATCCATTTGATTGCATTTGTTTCGATAAAAGTTCCGTCGCCATTTGGCTGAACTTTTGTTTCTGTGTCTGGAACTTGCTTTACGCATACAAAAATGTTCACTCCATACTCCTTTATTTAAGTTAACTATTTTTTTAATACTTCTCTTGCAATTACTAATCTTTGAATTTGACTAGTACCTTCATATATTTGAATAAGTTTTGCATCTCGCATTAGTTTTTCAACCGGATACTCTTTACTATAACCGTAACCGCCGAATAATTGTACTGCATCTGTAGTGATTTGCATACATGAATCACTTGCAAAAGCCTTGGCGTAACTTGCGATCTCAGTGTTGCGCTGCCCCTCATCTACGAGCCATGCAGCTTTATAGACAAGTAGTCTTGAAGCTTCAACCTTCATAGACATATCAGCGATCATAAACTGAATTGCTTGATGCTTAGCAATTTCTACACCAAACTGTTTTCTCTCTTTTGCATATTTTACTGATTCATCAAGAGCTCTTTGTGCTCCTCCAAGAGCTGCAGATGCAACTAGTGGTCTTGAGTAATCCAAAGTTTTCATGGCTATTAACCATCCCTCTCCTGGAGCCCCTAACATATTCTCTTTTGGAACTTTTACATTTTCAAATCTAATTCCACGAGTGTCACTAGATCTGTGACCCATTTTATCTTCTTTCTTTCCAAGGATAATACCTTCTGTTCCACCGGGAACAACAACTGCAGATATACCTTTGTGTTTTAATGTTGGGTCGATTGTTCCATAAACCACAAATTGATCGGCATAACCAGCATTTGTGATCCACATCTTTTCACCGTTTATAATCCAGTGATCACCACCATCTTTGATTGATGTTTTTATACCTGCAGCATCAGATCCATTTCCAGGTTCTGTTAAACAAAACGATGCGATTTTAAATTCTTCAGTAAAAGGTTTTAAAAACTTTTCTTTTTGTTCGTGAGTTCCAGCAATTTTAATTGGTAAAAGTGCTAGGTCATTGGCCATAAAAGAAGTATTTATACCCATACAACCATAAGCCAATGTCTCACCAATCATAACAGCATCTGTTTCACTAAAACCGGCACCACCGTATTCTGCTGGGATACATGTATTAACTAGTCCTAATTCCCAAGCCTTTTTAAACTCTTCCATTGGAAAAGTTCCCTCTTCATCATATTTTTGTGCGACAGGAATAAGTTCATTTCTTGAAAACTTCATTGCCATGTCTTTCATTTCTTTTTGTTCGATTGATAGTTCAAAGTTCATTTTTTAAGCCTTTTTATTTATAGGGTATGCTTCAACATCAAATTGTGTAGGTATTTTAAAACATTTCTTTATAGTTTGGAAGAATGGCAACTGTTGCATAGGTCTTACAACAAAGCTGCGCTGTGCCCATCTTGGGTGAGGTATTGTTACGAGTGCGTTATTAAATTCCTCGCGCCCCCAAAAGATAATATCTATATCAACTGTTCTAGGCCCTTTACTGATATCTCTCACTCTTCCCATAGATGTTTCAATATCCAGTAGGCAAGTCATAAGCTCTGATGGATTTTGATTTGGAATTTTAAATTCTAAAACTTGATTAAAAAAATTTGGTTGATCTAAATAGTCGACAGCTTTGGATTCAAAAATTTCTGAAAAAGCGATGAGCTCTAATTTTTGACTTAATAAATTTTTGACTTCATTGAGGTGACTTACCTTGTCTCCAAGATTAGTCCCCGTTGCTAAAATTAAACTCATTTAATTTTCTTTTTATAATGATCTTCTATTTTAGGAAGTTCAGATCCCTTGGGTGGCTTAGGCTTATTCTTTAAACCACAAGATACTAAAAATAAAGTTGAAAGTATTAAAATTATATTTTTAGAATTCAATTGCAAATCCTACGTTAAACATGTCACTTCCAAGATCAGCTTTTACAAACCAACCTGGAACTAATCTTCTCAATATTGTTACACCTACAACAATTTGGCTTTTTCCCATCTCTTGAATTATTGCATCTTCTTTCGCATTTTCAGTATCGGTACCCCCTTCTCCAGCATTTGGGCTAGATACACTATACATCTGAAAACCTATATAGGGCTGGAAGTATGAATAGAGAGGA
This sequence comes from uncultured Oligoflexia bacterium, assembly GCA_937120495.1. Classification (GTDB taxonomy): domain Bacteria; phylum Bdellovibrionota; class Bacteriovoracia; order Bacteriovoracales; family Bacteriovoracaceae; genus CAKZJW01. Next base: position 7,776 of record CAKZJW010000030.1, on the reverse strand, counting down.
GCTTGAAAAGTGTATTTAACCCTCGCAACAAAATCACTTAAAACAGTTTCTTTGTTACCACTTGGGAAATTACTTAATTGGGTTCTTCCAAAAAGTCCTTCCACCCAAATATTGTCAGCAAATTGATAGGCCCATGCACCAGAGAATTCGTTAAAAACTTGAGTCTCACCATCGCCGTCATTTGCTAGTGTGTTCTCAATTGAATATCTTCCCCAGGCTGCACTTACAATATTATCAGGCTTAATTAATCTATTATCCTTACCAAAAGAATCGAGGTCATCTCCAATAAAAGTATCATCATCATAAAGGTCTTCTTCACCTTTTATCCTAACTTCATCTTCTGCAGCTTCTTTTTTCTTTGGAGCCTCTTTTTTAAATAACCAAGAGTCATCACCTTTATAAATGTTTACATCTATATTCTTTCTAAGTTTCTTCCACCTTTTTAAAGAGTAAATTCTTAGAATTTTAATTCCAACAAGTTCGTTGTGAAGTTTAGCCACAACGGCTCTTGCAATTGTGTCACGTTCATTAAAGACCATTGTTATAAAGTCGCCTTTAAAAAGCATTTGGTTTGTATTCGTGATAATGAAAACTTTTTTTGATCTTCCTATAATTCTAATTGTCTCAGTAAAGGATTCTCGATTTTCAGCTAGCTCAACCGGAGCAGCAATATCCTCAACTAGATCTTGAGAATAAGAATTATTTAGTCCCAGTGCGACAAAAATAATAATTAAAATATGTTTAATGCGATTAGTAGTCATAATTATCTACCTATTTTATATAAGTTAACGGCTCTAGTAAATAACTCATCGCACTTTAATATAAGTAAAATCTAAAATTTTATAGCATCGTTTGACTCTTTTACTAAGTTTTTGCTATCTATGAGGTACACAACATATTGGGGAGGACGCATGTCAGAGCACGCATACAAGGAGCTATCTAGTGGTAACAACAAAATGTTTGTTGTAGTTGCTGGTAATATTGGAAGTGGGAAAACTACTTTAACAAAAAAGCTTTCTGAAAGACTTGGATGGAAACCTTATTTCGAATCGGTTCAAGACAACCCATACCTGGCAGATTTTTACGATAATATGAGCCGCTGGAGTTTTCCTCTTCAAGTTTACTTTCTGACTCATAGATTTAATACACATAAAATGATTGAAGGTGGAATGGGAAGCTCCATTCAAGATAGATCTATATATGAAGATGCAAATATTTTTGCAAAGTCACTTTTTGAACAAGGTGATCTTGACGAAAGAGATTACGAAAATTACTGCAAGCTTTATGAATCGATGATTCCATATCTAAGTCCTCCAACATTGATGATATTTTTAAAGCGTTCAGTTCCAAAACTTTGTGAAAGAATTAAAATGAGAGGAAGAGATTATGAACAGGCTATACCTGTTGATTATCTAACTCGTCTAAACCAATATTACGACGAATGGTACGAAAACTATAATCTAGGAAAATCTTTAGTCGTAGAAACTGATGATTTAGATTTCTTAGAAAATGAAGAGCATTTTGATAAATTAGTTAAAAAAATACACGACTCAATTGATCAACAGGAAATGTTTTTCCATTACTAAATAATTTAAAATACGTGGTATAATTTCATAGAAATCGATCTAAATCTTATTGAGGAGATATTTATGAAATTATTACTCTTACTTTTATTAACTCTAGGACTTGTTTCATGTTCTGGATCAAAATCTACAGATGAATTTGATGAAGCAGATGCAGGAATTGAACTTTCTGACTCTGATGAATTTGCAGAAGATGTATCTGAAGAAGATACAATTGCCGAAAATTCTGATGAATTAAATCTTGAAGAAACTAGCGATGATATGACTACTGCTGATAGTGGAGAAACTCCAATTATTACTGAAGCTGGTGGTATTGAAGAGTATACAGTTCAAAAAAATGAAACATTAATGATGATTTCTTTTAAAGTTTATGGGGATTACTCAATGTGGAGAAAGATCTCAGCATTAAATGGTGGTGTTAAAAACTTAAAAGAAGGAATGACAATTAAGTACGAAAAGCCAGTTGAAATGTTTAGCTGGGCTCCAGAGGGAAATAGATATTTAATTAAAACGGGTGATACGTTAGGTGGAATCTCTACAACTTCTTATGGAACAATGAAATTTTGGAAAAATATTTGGACAAATAATAAGCCATTAATTAAAGACCCGAATCGTATCTATGCTGGATTTACAATCTTTACACCAGTTATAGAAAGAGGTGTGGCAAACAATATGGAAGAAGAATTATAATTCTGATTTAATATATCGCAATAGGCAGGCTTTAAGTCTGCCTTTTTATTTTTATGCATAAAATAATACTACAACTTTTACTTATATTTACTTTCGTTTCGTGCTCTATTTACAAAAATAATAGAGAGACGATAAAAGATGATGTCGACTTTAGTAAAAGGCCTGAGCATAACTCGAAAGATTATGGAGCACAATTTAGGTATTTAAAAACACCTTACTTGAATACTAGTGGTGTTAAAGCATTAGATCTAAGATTTCGAAGCCAAATCTATTTAGAGCAAATTGCAACACAGATAGAAAAACAAAATGAACTTTTCTTTACGAGTAAAGATAAAGCTCGATTCACTATCATAAATAGTCAGACACCGTTTCATTTTTCTCTTCCTGGGAAAAATATATTCATTTCAAGTGGCTTAATAAGTAAATATATAAAAAGTGAGAAGTTACTTTATTGTTTAATAGCATATGAATTAATTCGTAGTGAAAAAGAAGTTTACCGAAAACAACTCCTGATACCTACCGGATTCATGACAACTGAAAAGCTTTTATCCATGATGCGTTTAGGTATTAATGATAAGGTTGAATTGCACAAGTGGGCTTTCTATTTATTAAAAAGAGTTGGTATTGATACTGATAATTATCTTTCATGGCTTCAAATACAAAATAGAAACTCAATCGACTTTTCTATGCAACTGGGAGATATAAGTGTCATATCAAGAGAGGAAGCTCTTTTTAAAGCTTTTATTGTAAAGAATACATCGGTTACACTTGGCCGTTATCATGAAGGCTCCTCTCGAGGATTTTACGCATTTATAAATAATATTAAAAGGTAAAGATGAAACCAGAAATGTCAGAGCGTTTATTTATTGAAGATTTATTTCGACAATCGGTACAAGAGAAAAAGATTGAAATTGAAAAAATAGAATCTATTGAAAGATTAACTGGAGACGCTTCAACACGAAGGTACTATCGTGTTTTTTGTACGAACTCTAAATATGTTGTTTGTTTAGATAATCCAAGTGAACAAGATAATACTTTTGTTAAAAAGCAAAAGTTTTTTTTCAATAATAAAATCCGTGTACCTCAAGTTTATGATACAAACCCTCAAAAGGGCTACATTCTTGAAGAAGATCTAGGGGATGTTACTCTTTTACAAGAACTCGTAAATATAGAAAACTCTCAAGAAGAATACGAACAATATAAAAAAGTCTTAGATGAATTGATTTCTATACATAAAATTAATCAGACTGAATTAAATAAAAGCGATCTTTTTGAAGAGAAATTTGATTTTGACAAACTTCAAAGTGAGATCGATTTTAGCTTGCGCTACTTTTTAAAATGTTTCTTGAAAATTGATGACCAAAAATTATTGGACTCTATTAATGTTGAGTTCTCCCATATAACTAAAAGACTATCAGAGCAAAATATGGTTTTGACCCATAGAGACTTTCATTCAAGAAATATAATGATCAAAAATAAGGAATTAATAACAATTGACTTCCAAGATGCCAGAATGGGCATTCCTCAATATGATTTAGTCTCAGTACTGGAAGATTGTTATTATGAAATTGAACTTTCAAACAAAAATAAATTGATTGATTATTACTACGAAAAACTCCAAGATCAATTAAAAGATCAAGGTGATAGATCAACCTTTATGAATCTTTATGACGATATGACTTTACAGCGAGTATTTAAAGCTGTCGGTAGCTTCTCGTATATCTTTGAACATAGAGAAGATGAACGCTATGTTAAATATATAGGTTTTGCGATGGAGAAAATTAAAAAGATTCTTTTAAAGGATCCTAAGTATACAAACCTTCGGAAACTTCTTTTTCAGGTCTATTATGCAAGTTGATTATGTGTTAATTCTTGCTGCCGGAAAGGGCACAAGGATGGGAAGTATTGGAAAAATACTGCCGAAAGTAATTTGGCCTGTTTTTAATAAATCTTTGCTTGAACTTCAGGTTCGTTATGCGAATAAATTTAATCCTTCAAAAATTTTTATAAATCTTTTTAATAATAAAGATCAAATATTAGACCATATTGAAAAAAGTGATGTGTTTAATAGTATTGAAGTTTTGATCGAAGATAAAAAGATGGATATTGGCGGTGCTATTCATAACCTTGCAAAAACAGTTGAATACAAAGGGCGCTTATTAGTTATTAATGCTGACCAGTTTTTGATGTTTAATGAAGAAACGAAAGAAAATATTTTTTTAGATGATGATTTTGATGTGAAGTTATTGACTTATAAAGTGAAAAAATCTCAAGGTTATAACCAAGTCCTTTCAAATAAGGGCGACTTTATAGAAGTAAAACCCAACTCAGGTGTAAATGAAGAAGAGTTCGAAACTTATTGTGGGGTTTCATTAATAAAATTAGAGTCCTTGGATAAGATAGAGGGCGAAAGCCGATTCTTTGAGAGTGTTGTCAATACTGAAAAACAAAAAGTTAAAACAGTTAGTATAGGTAATTCTCTTTATTGGGACTTTGGAACAGTTTCTAGATATTACGATTCAATGTTTAAAATATGTAATGATATTTATAAAAATAATATTGATCTATTTTTAAATTTTTTGTTAAAAGAAAAAGCACTGGAAAAAGAAAAAATATCTGAATCCTCATATAATTCAGATATGGAAAATGTTATTGACCTTGCAAATAATGTACACGCGGAAAATAGTATCTATCTTTCTCAGGTGGATACCAAAAGTAATACTCAAAAAAGTGTTCATTATAAAAATGCTGTAAACTTTGTTTAAGTTGAGGCGACTTTGATGCAGTCTACGGGGCAGACCTCTTGACACAGCCCGCAGTTAGTACAGCTCCAGTTATCAATAGCGAAAAGTTGTCCGTCAGTAATGATTGAATTTTCTGGGCATATTAATCTACATGAATCACAGCTGATACAAGTTTTTATGATTTCTAATTTTTCAGACATATTTACATCCGTTTTGTTAGTGTTAAACTAGTATACTATGAATCTAAAAATAATCTACAGAAGTACTACCATTTGGAACTTTATATTCTTTGTTCTGTTATCGTATTTATTTCTTTATGTGCAAGACTGTATCTTTTTTGGAAAAAGCGCAATCGACTTCAATCAATTGAAGGACTTTGTCCGTTCCTCAAGGTGGATGCTGGGTAGTGCTTTTATGGTAGCGTTTCTTGCGTTTAATATTAAAAAGCTGACTAAATGGCTCTTTCTTGTTTTTGTCCTGGCAATTACTTCAATCATTATTCAAAATTTATTTCAGGATTTTAATAAATTTATATTAACAATGCTTTTTGTCTTTTTAATCTTTTCATATTACTTCTTCGTAGCACTTGCTTTAGAGTTAGCAAAAGCTTCACTGAATCCTAATTTTGAAAAGGATGAACTTTTTGAGCCAATGTTGCATAAGCTAGATGTTATTATAGAGAGTGGAGAATTAAAAATCGAAGGGTATTTGACCAATTGGGATGAGAGTAGTTGCTTTGTCGTCTTTAGTCAGGAAGCGCAGTTGAATTCTAATACATCTATAGAGCTTGAACTTAATTATGATGGGCATAGATTTCATCAATCTGGTAAAATATCCACAGTGATATATAATAAAGGAATTGGGATTAACTTCCTAAACTCTCAAAAAGAGAAAGTTTCTGGCTGGAGTGAGTACTTTGATCGAATAAGTGATCTTGGTTATAAAATGGAGCATCTAAAATGATAAAATTGGTTTTGATAAGTTTGTTATTCTCAGTAGTGGCATGTAAAAATGGAGCTGAAACACCTGAGGGACTAATTAAAATGTTTGTTAAAGATACAATTAGTGGAAAAGTTGATAGAGAATACTACCAAGAGTATACGACTGGAACCTTGCTTGAAGCTTCTTTAGAGCTAACTGAGGAAGAGCTAGAGAAAACTTCAGTATCAAAACTTAAAAATGTTAAAGTTTCTATTTTGTCTAAGAACTGTAGTAATGAAAAATGTATTATCACTTATATAATCAAATACGATACAAATCCTGAAAATAAAAAAATGTATAAAACTGAAGTAAAGAAACTTGCTGAAGTTGTAAAAGAGGGTGAAGGTTGGAAGCTCTCTGATATTAAAAATTTAAAGACCTTCCATGATTCGTTAGAGCCAATAAATCCGTTAGAGGACTAAAAGAATCAACTATAAAATAGACTATTAAAGTAAATCTAAATCACTCCGATATGCTTATTGATGAGTGACTTTAAAAATGAATCAAATTTAATTTCTATGATGGTAAATGAGACTTTTGACTCTACTCAGAAGGCCTATGTTCATTATTTAGAGAAAAAATCAGCATATGAGCTTACAATTCAAAATTTTAGCGTCGAAGTTCCTGAAAATTGGTCAGGATTTATCAAACTTGATAACGGTGAGTACGAGCTTCCATCTGAATTTCTAAAAGTATTTAGTACTGTGACAATAAATTCTTTGTCGAGTGTACGCTTTCACCCTCAAGACTTAACACTAGAAGTCTTATTTTCTGACAATCTGGACTTATCAATCGCTGCATAATTATGCTAGATAAGTATCTATGGAAAAGACAACTTTTACAAAATACGGCCGTAAAAACTTAAAGGGAAAACCTCGTTATCTTAAAAGTAAGATACCTAAGGGAGACAACTACCTTAAAGTTAAAAAAAGCTTAAGAGAAAAAAATCTATTCACTGTATGTGAAGAAGCAAAATGTCCAAACCTAGCAGAGTGTTGGTCTAGTAAAACAGCTACCATGATGATTTTAGGCGATACATGCACTAGAGCCTGTAAGTTCTGTAATGTAAAAACTGGAAATCCAAAAGGTGTACTTGATCTAGATGAGCCTAGAAAAGCATCCGAGATGGTTGAGGTAATGAGCCTTGATTATATTGTTATCACCAGTGTTGATAGAGATGACCTTGCAGATTATGGAGCGGGACAGTTCGCAAAAGTAGTTGAAAGAGTAAACACAGACCATCCCAAAGTAAAAGTTGAAGTACTAATTCCAGACTTTGCTGTTGAACCGGAGCACATGGATACACTCGCAAAAAGTGAACCATTTGTAATAGCACAGAACCTTGAAACGGTTAAAAGGCTTACACACCCTGTTCGAGATAGAAGAGCAGGTTATGAAAAGACTTTGAATGCTTTGAAATACTATAGTGAAAAACATCCACATATTGCTACGAAAAGCTCCCTAATGGTTGGGCTTGGAGAAACAAAAGAAGAGTTAGTTGAATCCATGACAGATTTAAAAGAAGCTGGTGTAAAGATTCTAACTATAGGTCAGTACTTACGACCAACTTTGGCTCATCTCGAAGTTCAAAAGTATTATGAGTTAGATGAGTATGAACATTTAAAAAAGTTAGCTTACGATATTGGTTTTGAATTTGTTGCAAGTGGGCCGATGGTAAGAAGTTCTTATAAGGCAGCAGATTACTTTAAATTCTTAGAGGCGAAGAATGCCAAATAGGTTTGAATCTTTATCGATTCCTTCAGATGTTGAGTCAAAAA
>CAKZJW010000029.1 GCA_937120495.1 uncultured Oligoflexia bacterium | reverse complement strand
TAAATCCCTGTAAGTGCAGACGTAATAATTTCATACGAATCAGTCCCTCTCAAATGTCTTTTTTGCGTTGTGTGTGTTAATTGATTTTCTCTTAAAAACCAACCGATTGTCTAGGTTTTATAGGCAAAAAGAGCATCTTTAAGAGTCTGAAATAACACTATATTTTGAGTTTTAATTCGTTTTTAAGGTAAGTTTTAAATAATCTAAGGTAGGCGCACCAAGTCAAAGCTCACAATAACTCTTTTTTATATTTAGATTGAGTTTCTTATGCTTAAATTCAGTCATGGATACTAATCAAGCTGTAAGCATACTAAAAAGCGATGGATATATACATTTGCCGGGAATCTTCTCCTTGGACTTTATTTCGAAGCTAAAATCTGAAACTTATAACCAGCTCAATATTGAAAGTGATCAACACGACCTCCCTACAAAAAGAGTTCTTACTTCCTTAAGTTTTAAAAATGTTTTTCTTGAAGAAAATTTTTTTTCAAATGAAAAAATATCTTCAATTTTAAAGTCTATTCTCGGGCCTGATTTTTTAATTGAGTCATTTCTAATTGCTTTAACAGCTCCTGGTAGCCCAATGCTCCATATTCATTCAGATGGCGGCATTCTTTATAGTGAAAAAAAGAATTTTTCACTCCCAGCTCACGCAATTGGGTTTCTCGTTCCCCTGACAAAAATGAATGAAGTTTCTGGTACAACTCGAATATGGCCAAAGTCAAATACTGGACTTCCATACAGAAATAAAAATCAACATGAAAAACCATTTACAGATCTTGACTTAGAGCTTGGAGATATTGCCTTGCTAGACACTAGAACATTCCATGCAGGAACTCCAAATCAGTCAGATTCCTTGAGACCTCTTTTGTACGTCACTTTTTCTACTCCATGGTATATAAATCAAATAGATTTCAAAGAATTTTCAAACTTTACTCTTAGCGACCAGGACTTTAATACTATTTCTGACTCTAAGAAACATATGTTTGTAAGAAGAAATATTCGTTTAAATGTCTAATACCCACTTTCTAGTTTAAATTTTAATTATGTGATAAATTATCTTTATGATGAATATAAGAGATAATTTAAGTTTTGGATTTGAGCAAACTCTAACGATCCCAACATGGTGGACCGACGAGGGTTTTACTGCAACTAGTGATACACCTTTAAAAAGAGAAAAGATGCTAGATCTAGCAAAGGCTATATCTCAAGAACTAAACGGTAGTTACAAAGAGAGCTTGGACATTTGGAAACATCTTCAATACGAAACATTTGACTCCTCTGGCAATCCTAGCTTTATTGTCACTATGGACCCAGGCAGTATAGAAGTAAAAACCGAGCCTTGTCTTGCCTCTGATATCAAAGAAATGATTACTCCACTTTTTAATGCTTCCGAAAAGTCTGGATTAGTTCCCTATAGAAATTGGTGGTACGGAATTCAAGGTGGAACAGAGGGTGGCTGCCATGTAAATATGGGAGGACTAACTCCTGAAACAAATCCTTTAAAAAGTAACCCTTCTCTCGTTGTTAAGTATGCGGCCTTCATACATAACCGCCCTTTCCTTCATTATCCCTTTATGGGAATTGATGTGGGTCCTGAAGGAAATGCAATGAGAATGGATGAAAAAGAGGGATTTGATAAAGTTCAAGATGCTTTTAAAAATTATAAGGAGTCGATGAGCAAAGATGATACTTATAGTCTCTTTAAAGACACAAACCTCATTAATAATAAATCCTCTTATCCTTCATTGTTCAAATTCAAAGCACCTTTATTTCTTATTGAGGACAGAGGTCAAGAAGCTTTAAGAGCAATTGAAGATTTTGAACTCATTGTTGAATTAAGAATAAAAATATTTGAAATACTATCGAAAAATCCAATTGAAAAATTGAAAACTTTTAATGATTCTCTTCACAAAGAAAAGCTAACATCTTATGCACTTTGGGAAGACTTTCAAATTTGGGCAAACGAAAACGAACTCAATCCTGTTGCCTACCAAAGATTTTTTGACCGACAATTTCCAACTCTTTGGATGGGAGAAAATGCTCCAAAAAAGTTTGGGATAAAAGAAGGTAGAAGGCCTAGAATTATTAAAGACATTAAAAAAGATGGAGATACAATTATCAGTAAAACAATTGATACCTCTTTTAAACGTTTCGAGTTTTTCACTTATGCTTCCAACAATCAAGATGTTCAGATTAAAGTTCATGTAAGTGGTATAGAGTTTGAGTCCCAATTAATTAAGCACAAAGGCCCTCTTGGTATGGCAGGTTCGGGGCAAGCTTTTTACAAGTATATTGATTTAAAAATTGACGATGACAATACAACTCTAAAAGTTGAACTGAGCAAAGGAGAAGATACTGAGAAGTGCTCCTTTGATTTAAAGAATATGATGTGGTGCTCGTGACCTAAGGAGCCATACAGAAGTCAGCCGGCATACTGTCGGAGCAGTCTGCAGGAATTCTAGCATAGGCTTTTAATAAGAGTGATGAGCTTTCATCCTCTTCAACCTCAAAGTTTTCAACTTCTAATTCACCAAAATTGTATTCTTTTTTATCTTCCATACTTACTAGTATAGTACAAAGTAAGTTCTTTTTATATAAGAAATCAAAGGTGTAACCCTTTGAAATGACTAAAAAGGATTTAGTTTTTTTACTTCTTTTTTAATCTTATCTTTAACATTATCAACTTTTTCAAGAGCGTCCATAGCTTGAGGACCGTATTTGTCAGCTAGCTTCATCCACACAGGAGCCCCTTCATCAGAACCAATTCCTTTTTCAAAATCAGGTAATTCACCTGTTGGCCCCCACATGCTCTCCATTACTTTTTCAACAGATTTTTTAACTAATCCTCTTGCTGGAATCTTTGCCATCATTCCATACATTGCTGCATCTCCTGTTTTCGCCAGTTCTGGATGCGCTTTTACATGCTCTATAACTTCTTTGAGTTCACTAATAAACTCCTCTAAAGTTTCACTATGATTCGGCATAACAGTCATATGAATTGAAGCAGGTGTTTGTTGTCTATCAAACCACCATCCCTTTTCAATCATTTGATCTGCGATTGCAAGGATACTTAAGTTTTTATCAGTTGATTTAAATGCTAAAAGTGTTGCCGGTGGATCGCCTAAAACCTCAAGTTCAGGTATTTCATTAATTCTTTTTCTGAACTCTTTTGCAACACCAATTGTTTTTTTGGCTTGCTCAATATAACCATCTTGCCCAACTTTATTTAAAGTTCCCCAAGCTGCTGCAATTGCACCACCTGGTCTTGTTCCAGGAAGATTTGGTGAAGCATAAATACCTCCAGACCACTCAGTAGTTATAAAAAATTGATGCTTCATATATTTCATTGATTTATATAGGACAACCGATGCACCTTTAGCTGCAAAACCGTACTTATGAAGATCTGCAGAGATTGAAGTAACACCATCAACTCTGAAGTCCCAAAGTGGAATTTTTTCTCCTGCTTTTTCAAGCCATGGAAGCATAAATCCACCAACACAAGCATCGACATGAAAAGGAATCTTTTTCTTTTTTGCAAAAGCTGCTAACTCTTCAATAGGATCGATTACTCCTTGAGGATATTGTGGAGCTGACCCCATCATCAAAACTGTATTGACTCCAACTGCTTTTTTCATCGCTTTAATATTTGCTCTATAGTCTTCGTCTAATTTTACTGGAATATACTTTAAACCAAAATATTTACATGCTTTTTCAAATGCAACATGAGCTGATTCAGGTGCAACAAGTTCTGGTTTTAAAATCCAAGGTTTTGTTTTTTTTGCAAGATCTCTAGCTGCTTTCACGGCCATAAGAATTGACTCCGTTCCACCACTTGTCATTGTCCCAACAGAATTATCATCTCCATTCATCAATGAGCATGACATTCTTACAACTTCCCTCTCCATTTTTTTAAGAGATTTAAACGCCATTGGGTTTAAAAAGTTTTCACTTATATACTTTCCATATGCATCTTTTAAAAATTCATGATGATTCTCATCAAGCGGGTATGTAAGACAAAAAACCTTACCTTTTTTCCATTTAAAATCATTCTCTTTAAATGAATCCATTTCTTCGAAGATTTCTTTAATATCGCGCCCATTTTCAGGTATTTGCATTGAAATTGACATAATTTAGCCTTTTATAAGTTATTAATTTTTATATTATCCTCAATCTTAAGGTATAATAAAAGCATGAAGATTATTCTACTTCTCTTTATGATAATTCCAAGTCTCTACGCGTATGAGTGTAAGTTTCAAATTCTTGAGCAAGATGGTTCATTTTTTCTTGTTCAAAAGCTACTGAAAGATCTACCACAAGAGTCTGAAGTGTTTGCGAAGAAAATTAGAAGACGAGGACTACAGGAAGTAGAAGTAAAATCTAAAGATTCGAAGGTTATAAATCGTAAAGCAAGAATTAGATCTATTTACGACTCAAAAGATAAAGAAGTAATTGAGCGAATGCTGAGAACACGATGTCCACAAAAATAGAAGCCTACTCAGAAAAATTAAAAGAATTAGAAGTAAATCTTCTTGATGAATTTGAGCACAATTCTTTTGATAAAATTGCACTTAAACACTTATGTCAATTTGAGGCTTTTGATAATATTACTCAAGAAGAAGTTCTTCAGTTAACCCTTGCTCATTCAATCCCAAACCAATTTTATAATGAAAATCAATTTGGTCATTTTAATATAACACTTATAAATAATGGCAAATTTTGTATTCAAGTTTATATCATGAATGATATTGACACAGAAATTCATGATCACACTTTTGATGGTGCTTTTAGGCTTATTAGAGGTAAAACAATTCATACAACTTTTGAGTTTTCTGATCGCAATGAAGTTGAAGAAGATTTGTTTAAAGGGAAACTAGAAACTCAAAAAGCTTTGATAATGAATACCTCTGACACTCACCCTATTGATACAAAATTTATTCATCGTATTGAAAGACTCAGCTCAGTGAATATAACGTTGATTATTACGCATAAAGATCCTACCTATTCAGAACGAAATGGTTTTGTTATCGCTCCTCACTTTTATTTAAAAAATAAAAATAACCAACACCAACTTACAAGACGATTAAACGCACTAAATTACTATTTCTCTATTGATAAAAATGAGTTTTATAATTACGGTAAGGATTTTTTAAAAGAAATAGATCTTTACTCTCTGCTGACATGCCTAGCAAGAAATAATTCGTACTTAACAGGTGAAGAGCTTGATAATGGATTCAAGCATGAATTTCTTCAATTAATTAAAGGTGAACTAGAAACAAGGAATCAAACCTATATCTATGATGACTACCTTAGCTTTCTATCTTTGAGAAATAATAAGAAAAAAGCACTCGCCAGCTTCTAACAGTAAGGCGGACCACCATCACCACCACCGTCACTTCCACAACCACCATCATCTATAACAGCTGGTATTCTAGCAAAGGCCCGCAAAAGTAGCTGGGATTTCTCATCCTCTTTTTCAACCTCTTGCTCAAAGTTTAAGATTTCTAAATCTTTAAATTCATAACATTTTTTCATAATATTATTGTAACACGATACAGACAACACACTCAAGGGAGAGGAACCTTTTACTCGTCGTTTTTAAAGATATTGAGGGTATGAAATGGAGTTAATGGACTCGTTTGTAGTGTAAAATCAATAGGTTGACTGTTTGAGAAGTATCCCATTTTATGAATTCCCATAATCAAAAATAGATTTAATCCACTATCCATAAAGTTTTCAGGGTAAGAGATTTGGCAATTATTTAAGTCTCTTTCTAAATGTGAGGCTTCATCGCATAAATTTAAATCAAAGTGCTTAGAAGGTATTTGGTTACGCGAATCTGAAACAGAGAAATAATATATATTATCTTTTAAATGAGAAGGTACCAACTTTTTTGCTTCCCTAGGAATTACAATCTTCACATTTTTTTCAAATCTATTTTCTTTAAAAAAAGAACTTAACCCTACTTCAGGATTTTTCGATTTCACAAGGAATTGATAGTCCTCCGACAAGGGATTAAAATCTTCAATTTCAACTAATGAGTAAGGCCAAAAAATATTACATGTACTTTTATTATCAACTAAGTAGTTTGATAAGTTTTGAGGATGGCTAATCATAATAGGATCCATATAATTTACTAATCATCGGAAATTTGATTAAGTCTCTAAATCTAAAAAGCTTTAACGCTTTTAAATATTTTTTCCCTACTATTTTATCATTTTTATTTTTTTTAAACTCGTAAAGCACAGTCGACCTTAAATTTTCTACAGAAAAAGGATTTTTTATTTCGAAATGATTATCTTCCCAAAACTTATCTAGAGCTTCTTTAGTTTCTTCTTTAGAAACATTAAAGTTTTTATTAGAAAAGTTTACTTTTATAGAAATCACCTGATCAGAGTATTTGGTAAATTCCTTATATCCACCCCAATTAGTACAAATAATCTTTTTTCCGAGTGCCAATCCATCGGCAATCGACATACCAAAGTCCTCATAAAGCATTGTACTCAGCGAGATAATACCATCTACTCTTTTATAATATGACATTAGTAACTTTTTATTTTCAATATAAGGGACATAGTGAATATACTTACTTCCAGTAATCGCTTTTGCAAAGTTATAAGCCATTGTACCTCGTGGAAAGAAGTCATTTCCTCCAATTATTCCTCCCATATCATCAATTGAACCTGCTACAACTAAATGTAATTTCTTATCCCTTGATTCATTGTAGGTATTCATGATTTCACATAGAGCAATTACGTTCTTTCCAGGTGATACTCTCCCAGCATATAAAAGAACTTTATCTTTCGAATCTATATTTAGGTTTGGTATCTGCTTTTCGCTTTCTAACTTACTATCTAAAACGACAAATGGAATATAAAGAACATCAGTACCTAAAACTTCATCTACTAATCTTTTATGGGCCAAAGATCCTGCAACAAAGTTATAGTCACAGAAATCCAAGTTATCCCTAATAAATCTCCACTCTTCCGTTCTATTTATAAAACATCCATAGACATGGAAAATAAATTGATTTTTTTTAGTCTCTTTATCTTTAACAAAGTAATAAAGCTCCTTTGGAACTCTAATTCGATGATCAAGAAAAATTATTTTATTATAACTATTTTTGCGAATTTTTTCATTTAACTTTGCGGGGCTATCGGGAGTTGAATCACAAGTAAAGTATTCAATATGTTCAAAACACGATTCATAGAGTTTTTTGTAACCATCAGTAATATCGTTACAGCTATCCCAAAGAGATTTTTCTTCATACAATAATATTAAGACCCTGCTCGCTTCTTGTTCCATATTACTCATTAGTCCATCATCATATTATCTTTGCCATAATGACGGCCAATTTTTAAAACTTTTAAGCGCTCTTTATTTATTCTGGCCCAGAATTGATTATTCAAATTTTCTGTATCTGTTTCTAGTAATTTATTTTTAATTAAATCTAGGCACTTCTTTGAGGATTCACTGTTTATCGTCTCGTAGTACTCTTTATTTAAACTCAATAGACGTTCCATCTCATCGTTTATAAAAATTGGTATCATCGATTTAAAACTATTTAAAACGGCAAAAGTAATATGAATAGACAATTCGTTCTCATACGCTTCGGCTTTATGAACAATGCAATGAGGTAAATAATAAAAGTCACGTTCTTCAATTTCAAAAGAGTTTGATTCAAGTTTTTCGAAGTCTGTAAGATAACCAGCAGACAACGAAAAGACTTCTTTCTTCTCTTCAATAGGAATAAACCATTTTTTTCTACCATATAATTGATAGATTAATGTGTCCTGAGTATCAGCATGAAATGTAAAACAATTCTTACCAGCCCCAGGAGTAATATAGAGATTCACCGTCACAGGTATATCTAGTTTTCGATATAAGCTTAGGCATACTTTTTTAAGTTCAGAGTTTAGAAGTTGAATATTTGTTAATCGAATCGAACAAGGAAGGTTAGATAAGTCACGAATAATCGTTTCAGTCTTTGTATTTGAAAAATATTCTTCTGCTTTGAAATCGGGGAAAAACTCTCCGTCTTTATACCCAGAGACAGTTATGTTTTGGTTTTTAGATTTTAGGGTTTCATGAATAATATCTGTTAACTGGTCTAGCGTGACCTTGAAGGATGCTTCCCCCATATCTAAACGTTTTAATTCCTGTTTGGATATCGCCTTAGAAATATTATCAATTAAATTATTCATCAACCTCTACCAAGTCGTGTTCTTCTAAAGAGCTTATAAGTTTTTCAATATCTGTACTGAGTTGTTTTTCATCAACATTATACTCTTGAAGTATTTTAGATTTTATTGCGTCTAACTCTAAATCCTCCGACATTAACCTAAAGACTTCCATGCTTACTCCAGAAAGTTTATAGTATTTATCAGTTTCGTCAGAAATATTTATAATAACAAGATTTCCATCTTCATCATCTTTAAAAACAGTATCATCTTTTAGTTTTACTCTCATAAACCCTCTTAGAAATTAATTATATTTTTTAAAATTCTATCATCAAGAAAAGAGAAAAGTATGATTTATGTCATCAGATCTCTTACATTTGTTTCATTTTTACTGCGCGGTGCTATTTATTCTTTAGAAGTAAATACTTAAACTCATAAGGGTTTAGCGTTCCTCTTTTTTCTTTTATTTCACTAAAAGGCAAATAGATGAAATCTTGTAGTTTCTTTCCCACAACTAACTTCATTAAACTTAAGTCATAAGATTCTCTTGGCATCTCTTTAATGCCCAAAAAAGGTAAAAGATGGTCTATCAGCAACTCCCTCACTGATTCATCTAAAACCTTGTAACTAGGGTTAAAGTCTAGATAGTCTCCAACTGTTCCATAGCGATACTCTGATTCGTCACCACTCCAAACCTTTGCCAAGTGACCAAAATTGATAGAATACTCATTATGCCCAGGGAGTTCTACTACTTTTGGCATCTCATCTAAACTTCCGTATTCTGACAAAAATGCAATACCTTTATCATTTAGAAGATTTTTAATTTTTGGTATCAGCTTAATAGCTTCAGTATTTAATATATATTTATTAGGGAAATTATCTATATTTAGAGAATACTTTTCAACTAGAAGTTCAGCACTTGATTTTTTCAAAGTCTTTTTGTCACCAACAGAGACATTCAAATCCGCTATAACCTCATTTGATAAGATCAAATCATATTGGGATTCAAAGTCATACTCCTCAATATTACCCGATATAAAACTAATCATATCGAGATGATCACTACAAACTTCTTTTTGCTTTTTTGCCAATGCTGGCGAAAGATCAAATAATGTGTAATGACTCTTGTTGTAAACAGAAGGGTGCTTTTCTTTCAATCTGTTTAAAAAGTTAAAAGCTAACAAACCTGTTCCACAACCAATCTCTAAAATATTTAAAGAGTCGTTAATCGTTAAGCTTTCAAGTATCTTGTCACACAATGCCTCTCCATAACTTCTATTAGCAAGAGCTTCATTTTTATTTCTAAACATATGGGATAGAGTTGTTTCATTATAATCAAACTGCACTAGAGCATCTTGAATCTCTGATTTGTGATATTCTATTACATCGCTGTCTTTTTTTACTTTTTTATAAGCAGTAGCTTCTGCCTTTAATTTTTGGGCGATATTTTTTGAGGATTGATTTTTATTTTCACTTTTATTATAGAATAAACTAGGCTCTGTTTTTATCCATCTAAGATAGTCTTTTTCCTCATCAATACTTAGTTTTTCTTCACGAAGGACCTTCATAAACATATTGGCCTCGTTGACTGTTATCAACTTTAGCTTCTCGAATGAGTTCAGCCTTTTAGAAGCAAACAATGAAATACTATCATTTTGATAAAGTAAAAAATCTTTCCGTATACTGTCCATAAGGCAATATTTTAACATAAAGACTTATAAATTCTAGTACCTGTGGTCTATAACGCCACACTTAAACACCTAGAATTTCACACAAATAGCTTAAGGAAGCTCAGAAACTTTCCACATGCACAATTCCTTGTCAGCATAGAATCGTCCTTCTCTGCAATTTTCATTTAAAGAGAGAATTGGTTTGGGGAAATTAAAAGGCGCTAATTCAAAGTTTAATTTTCTCCAACTTCCATTACGTATATTCATGTTCTTTTTGCATGAAGAAAATGAAGTCATCATTAAGTATTTTGAGTTACTCTTCTTAACGTTATCTATTGCCATCAAAATACTTTCATAAGAAAAGTGTACAAATAGATCACGAGAAAAAATCAAATCAACTTTAGGTATGCTGTCTTTTGTTATATCTAAAACAAGAAAATCTTTTGCTGGAAACTTATTAATATTTTCATTCACTAACTCATCTACGATATCTGCTCCCAAGTATTTTATATCGCCAAAATCTATTTTGTTAATCCAATTACAGTCTCCACACGGTATATCTAAAAAAGTGCTAATTTTATACTCACTCAGGACAAATGGAAGATTAGTTCTAATTTTTTCAGTTTCAAAGTATGTAGACCCTTCCCCCGATACTGATTGATTATTACCCCATTTATTTTTTTTATATATATCTTTAAATACATCTTTAAGTGCCCTTTTTTTCTTAAAGAACAAAAGAAAATTATACATAGGCAACAAAGGATATAGATTTTTAAACAATTTCCTAAAAATACTTTTAAAAGAAATATTTTTAAAAACAACCACACCTATAGAAAAACTATCTTTGAGAACTTTAAACTGTGATTCTTCATTATCATTAATATAAATAGTTTCTATATCAATTTGTTCTATATCAATATCGTTTTCCAAAGTTTTAAAAATCATTGAAAGTTCTAAATCATAATTATTTTCTTTTAACTCTATGATTTCTTTCGACAATGAATAACTAAAAGCTCTTAATCCACATTGAGAATCTTTTAATTTCAAATTAAAGAAGTTCTTTAGTATAAAAAGACATAAATAGTTTCCCGCTAATGATCTTTTTGGAATATCACCCTGAAAGCTTCGAACACCTAAAAAGAAGCGATCGTCTTCTTCTTTTATCAGATTCATTAATTTAAATATATCATTAGCACTATGCTGGTTATCAGAGTCTGCCGTAACAATATAAGGGTATTTTTTTGAAATAGAATGAATATACTCTATTCCCCTTTTTAAAGAATAGCCTTTTCCTCGATTTTCGAGATTCTTAATTACGAACAAATTTTCAGTTTTAATAATTTCATCAAAGATGCTTTGTTTTTTTACTGAAGATCCATCATCGACAACAACAATAGGCACAGTACTTAAACATCTTATCTGCTGAATAAGCTTAACGAATGTCGCAGGTGGATTAAATGCTGGTATTAGTAAATAGATTTCTCTATTTGCCAATTTCAATAAATCATTTTGCATTCAATTTTTCCATTCATTTTTTTTAGATAAAATATATCTTTTTCCTTTAATTTATATTTACTACAATACTGTTGAAGCATTCTTATTGAAAACGCATCATTTTTCCAAGCCAGAATCAAGTCTGACTTATGAACCTGTTTATAAAAAAGAGCTTCGTTTTGTTCAACATAGTACCATTTATTGCCTTTGTTCTTGTTTCCATTTCCAAATGAGCGTGAATAAAAATTAATTTTTGAAAAGTCGATATCACCAGCAAGGTTATACTTTAGCTCAAAAAGGTCTTTACCTATTGTATTTTGACTTATTAGCATCACTTCATTTTTTTTGTCATTCAAGCTTTTAAAAATTGTTTTAATCTTAGTATTGGATAGTAATAACTCTCTTTCTGGAATTTCTCCCAATTGTTTAAAATAGAGAGATGACGATGAAAATATAACAAATAGAAGGAGCTGTTTCTTATATTTTATATTACAATAAGGTTCTATAAGGCTATTAATGCAATTAGAAAGGCCCATCATGAATAGAACAATTAACGGAGCAAGAAGTACAAAGTAATATCTGTCATAACTATTTAGTCTTACTTCAGTATATCCACCATAGGCTACAAAATAAAACCAATACAACCCTAAAAGATAAATCAAAGACGTAAATAGATAAGTCTTAAACACCGTTGTTTTTATAATATCTCGATCTTTAAAAAGAACTAAAACTCCACAAATAGGAATCAAAACTGTGGACATACTCAACATGAAGGATTCTTTAATCATTCTCCAAATTAAAACATAGGAATTTTTTGAACTTACGAGGTCTCTAAAGGTTAAGCCTTTAGAGGACAAAGAGTAATCGAATTGCATATCAATGTTATAGGTTTTAAAGCTCCATAGACCTTGAACAAGTATACCTGCAATAATTAGTAATAAAGAATATTGATACCTTCTCTTGATTTTTTTCTGTTTTATAAAGAAGTAAATATATGCGGGCAAAAATAGAAGAAGAGGATTCTTAATTAGAAAACTACTCACGATTAAAATTACAGAATACAGTATGAATTTATTCTCATTAATACAGTTTTTTTCAAAAAGATAAAATGATAGAAAAACACAACTTAAAACAATAACAATTGGAAACTCCACTAGTAAATCGTTTGGAATAATTCCCGATAGAATTAAAACAATGAAGCCAATTATCCATAAAATACTATTTTTAAGAATCTTAGTACTATATGTATCAAGAACTAATCTTAAAGAATCATAAGTCGCTCCAACAAATAAACAGAACAAAAACACAGGTACTTGTATCAACTGTGTCGAATCAAAGGCTTTCAAAAATAATGACTGCGGGTATGCTAATAGCGTTGGCCATCCGGGAGTATATTTTACAAAATGCGGATAAACAGGGTTGGTAGGTACCATAGAGTTGCTCATAAATATTTGCTTTGGCATTAGAGCCCAATGAGAGAATTCATCCCAACGGTGAGGAATATAACTCATATCAAATACGAAAAAGCTCAACATACAAACTAGTATCAATATGTGTGTCGCCTTAAGCTTTGAAAAATTGAACCGTCGTTTTTTAACAATACTTAGAATTAACATTATGACTGACGTTACAAACAAAATTTTGGCGTGAACATCAAATCCCATAAAAGGCAAAAATAGATTTGAAAAGAATAGAATAATTGGAATAAGAAAAAACGAAACAATTAGATCTATAAAACTATGAGGTTCTTTTTTCGTCTTAAACAGGATGTTGGCCAGTCCATAGGATGTTATTAAAAGTATGATAAATGACATGCTACTTACCCTACCCAGTTTAGCCTTTTTAAATATTGTACAAAGATTTGTTTAAAAGACAAAAAAAAAGCCCTCTCATAAAGAGAAGGCTTTTAAAGTGCTGAAACCTTGGGATTTTCAGCGTCACATTCAAATTAAGTGGTCGGGGTGAGAGGATTCGAACCTCCGACCTCCTCGTCCCAAACGAGTTACGCTACCAGGCTGCGCTACACCCCGTTAATTTGATGTGACGTATTTTTTAATAGATTCAATGCCTTTTGGCAATAATTATTTAGTCTTAGTGAAGAAATTTAACGCTTCTCTACATGCCTTTGCGCGATGCGAATTCGTCATTTTCCAAGCGCTCTCCTCAGCAAGAGATCGACCATCACGCCCTTCAGGTAAAAATACAGGGTCATAGCCAAAACCTCCATCGCCAGATAACTTTTCAGCTATCTTTCCGTGAACACGGCCTTCAAAATAGTAAATTTCTGAATCTGAGATATAAAAACATAAATAACAAACAAAATAAGCCGACTTATCATCCTTGTCTTTTAAGAGCTCAATTAACTTTTTACACTTATCCTTATACTCCGGAAGCTCCGGTGCAAACCTTGCTGACTTAACACCTAATATATCGGGCAAGGCTTCAACGATTAAGCCCGAATCATCTGAGAGTGCTGGTTTTTGAAATTTATCATAATAAGCTTTTGCTTTTAAAAAGGCATTCTCCCTAAAGGTTAAACCCGTTTCATCAACTTCAAGCTTCTCTTGCGGACTAGTCACTGTTAACTTTGAGTCTTTAAATAATTCATTTAGCTCAATAACTTTTTTCTTATTAGCTGAGGCTAGAACGAACTCCACTAAAGTGCTCCTACTGCCGATTTTTGAGCTTTAAAAACATCTTTAAGTGCAGTTTCAGCACACTCTAGAAGTCCATCAAGCTGCTCTCTTGAGAATGGATCCCCCTCGGCTGTTCCTTGAACTTCAACAAACTTTCCACTCTCTGTCATAACAACATTCACATCTGCTTCACAACTTGAATCCTCTTCATAGTTAAGGTCCGCAATAACTTTTCCTTCTTTATCAAGCCCAACACTTAGAGCCCCTAAATTTTCTTTAATTGGATTTTGAGAAATTTTTCCTTCATTCATTAACTTATTAATTGCAATTTGCATCGCTACAAAAGCACCTGATATAGAAGTTGTTCTCGTTCCACCATCGGCAACTAAAACATCACAATCCAAAATGATTTGTCTCTCTCCAAGTTTTTTCATATCAATAACAGCTCTCAAAGAACGTCCGATCAATCTTTGAATTTCTTGTGTTCTTCCGCCGATACTTTTTCTTTCTCTTCTTACACGATCATGAGTTGAACCAGGAAGCATAGAATACTCCGCCGTAACCCAACCTTTATTTGTTCCCTTCATCCACCTTGGAACATCCTCTTCTACAGTTGCCGTTATATGAACCTTCGTATTGCCAAATTCAGCAATAACACTACCCATTGCATACGGATTAATACCTGAAGTGAATTTTATCTCTCTTGGTGAACTACGTTTGATTAGTGACATCTTGGAATTCCTTTTTATTTAAGTTAAGTTATCTTTTTATAACAAAATATAGAGGTTTTCTCAATGAATCATATCCATTTAAAAGAGTGTGAATCTACTCAAGAATACCTTATTAACCTTCAAAAGGATCCCTCAGCTAAATATCTCATATCAACAGATAGCCAAGTCAAAGGAAGAGGCAGACGAGAGAACTTGTGGGACTCAGATAAAAATAGTTTATGCTTTTCGTTTAGTTTAAAGCCAAACAAAATTTTAACGCTTAGTGCTTCTGAGATAACAATTCTATTATGTCAGTTCTTTTCTCTTTATAAGAATTCTAATCATCAAACGAAACTTAAATGGCCAAATGATCTTATAAATTTCGAAAATAAAAAATGTGGCGGTGTTTTGATTAATAAAATCGATGACATGTTAATTGTTGGTATTGGATTAAATTTAAATCCAAGTAAGTATCCAACTTATCAAATAGAAGCTGGTTCTATCTTAAAGACTCATCAAGAGTTTCAACATAAAAGTCTTGCTTTAGAGATTGTTGAATATATTCATAACAACAGAATCAGTGCTTCTGAAATTTACAAGAAGTGGAAAGACTTTTGTTTTCATTTAAATACAAAGGTTTCAATCCTAGAAGAGGATAAAGTTACAGAAGGTATATTTTTAAACATTGGTGAGTTCGGCCAAGCAATTATTCAAACACAAGAAAAAGAAGTTCAAATCTTTAATGGATCCTTAAGAGTCCATCACTGATTTTGTAATTGTTTCTATTTCTTTTTTTATTATATTTTCGGCTAAGTCCGGAATTACTTCCCAAGCGATTTTTTCAATATTTTTCTGACAATATTCTTTAACCAATTTTTCAATCATTGGTGTCATTTTTTCTCTTAAAATATTTTCAAGTTGATCATCTGAAAAATTTAAATTTTCTACCTCAGCAGCTGGTTTGATCACTTCCATCACATCCGATGGGAAGTCACTTGGAGCATCTCCAACATAATCAAGATCAGCAAAGCTATCTTTTTTCGAAATATCTTCAAAACTCTCTTTCACTTCAGAGAGGTTATGAGGCGTAATATGCGGAAGATCTTCTTCATCCATAGGAACGAAATCTTCAGCAGAAGTTTCAGACTCTGTACTAATAACTTCTTCTATAGGGTGCTCTGACTCTTCAAGCTCATCTGCTGACCAAAGATCTTCATCGTCAATTTCATCTTCAATTGCTGCCTCTAGAAGATTTTCTTCGTTATTATCAGGGATTATCTCATGCTGTTCAACTTCTTCGTCTTCTTCAATATCACTTAGATCAATTGGAACAAGTTTTGGTGAATCATCTTCAATACTGATGTCGATAGACATATCCGGAAACTCTAAATCTTCATTACTTGGTAGAGCAATATCATCGTCAGTATTTTTTTCTTCATTATCAAGCTGAAGGTCAGTATTACTTTCTGACTCACTAATAACATCTGGAATTTCAATGCTGCTCTTTTGTGGCTCACCTATTACTCCAGGAATATCCATTCCCCAATCTTGCACAGAAGCTTCAAGCTCATTATTTACTTCTTCAATCACTTCAGGGAGGTTCTCTTCACTTTGAAAGTCTTCAATTTCAACAGATGGGCTATCCATAACCCATTCATCTTCGATATCTTCTTCAATAATCCCAGGTAGCTCTTCTTCTAAAGAAGAAGAAAGATCAGCGCCACTATTACCAAGGCTATCTCTCATTGCATGACAAAGAGTTATAAATTTATTTCCATCAAAAGGTTTTACAATTTTGTAGTCGACTCCACTTTGTTTTAATAAAGCTTCATCAATTGTATCAAAGGTCCCAAAGAGCATTAAGATTTTTGCCTCTGGAAGTTTATCAATTATATCTTTTGCCAGTTCATAACCAGTTTTATCTTCAGATAGATTGAAATCTAACAAAACTATGTTTGGCTTTTCTTCTTGTAGGCTCGAGTCCAACTCTTCGTCACTTAGGCACTCAGCTAACTCAAAAGCTTCATTCGCAAGTGTTATTTTAATAACTTTTTGAATTGTTAAACTATCATCAGCAATAAGAATCTTATGCATACTCTAACCCTTAATATTTTTTAAACATAAATACATATTTATGTTACGCAATATTAAATATTATGTCTAATTTTAGATAGTTAGAACTCGAGGATCATAATCGTTTGATTATCTAGATTTCCTCTTTTATTTGATAGACTAAATAGGTCTGATATTTTTTCTTTATAGGTCGTTTTAACTTTTGTAACAGAAGACTTAATCTCTTCTTCTTCAATCCTTGAATAGACACCATCACTCATCAAGACGATGATATCGTCATCAAAAACACGAATTTCCTTAACTTGATAATACAAGTCAGGAAAAAGGCCAAATCCACTTAATGGCATTGATTTCAAATGACCATCATACGAATCACTCGATAAAAGCTGAAAGCTATCTTCAACAAATATTTTTTGAAGCTTACCTCGCCTTATAAGATACGCAGAACAATTACCAACAGAAGATAGTGTTAAAACGCTTTCACTTAATGCACCAAAAATACCAGAAGCTCCCGCTCTATTAGATATTTCTTTAGCCGCGTTGTCTTTCATTAATGACCTATGAGAATACAGCATTGCATTTATTAATGCATTACCCTCAACTAGATACTTAGGACTATAAAAAAAAGGCAATGTACTATCTGGGTCACCAGATATTTGGGTATAGAATTTTTTTATATTTTCTTTTAATTTGTTTACAGCAATATCACCGGCACCAACACCACCAAAGCCATCAAAGATCATAAATAAATTATTCTCTAAATCAAAATCGTAAGCATCTTCATTTATTTGTAAAAAAGGCCCTTGATCTGAATGTGCTGTAAATGACTTAAGTCTCATACTACTCCAAGTAATTTTTTAATTTATCGCTAGCTTTATTATAGTACTCACTATTAACTGGTGAGATTTGTTGCACTTGTTGAAATTTCTCTTTTGCTTCATCAAACAAACTCAGAGATTCAGAGATCAGAGCTTCTCTATAAAGCTTTCTTGATCTGTTTGTTAGAGTTTGTAGAATTGAATCCCTTTCATTTAAAGATTCTTCATGCGAAGGATCAACCTTTAAGATTTCACCATAAGTTTCATAAGCTCTTTTTAAATCTTGTCCCTCTTTAAAAGAACGCGCTCTTCCTGAAAGAGGATTAATGATACCCGATAAATTCTTTTGCGACTGCTTTATCATATCAGTAGCTTCTTTAATTAAATCTTCGTCCATTCCTGTTTTTTGAGTAAATTTTTCTAATCTATCGATAGCTCTAAACCACTCTTCTTTTAAGTAAAGTCCCTTACCTGGAGCTAGCGCATCAACCATTGCCTGTCTTTTGGCTTTTTTCCGCTCTTCCTCTAAACGCTTCTCTTCTTTTGCTTTTTTATATGCATCGATTTCAAGTCTCAATTGAGGGATGTCGATATTTTCAGGATCTAAAACCATAACCTGACTAAACAAGCTTTCTGCAACTGAAACTTCTCTTTTCTTTACAGCGGCTTTTGCTTTTTCAACAAGTTTACTAACTTTTAATTGTCTTTCTCTTCTTTCTTTCTCTGCTTCTTCTTCTTTTTTTAATCTTATTAATTCTTCATACCCCTGTTTTACAAGCTTAAGTAAAGTCGCAGTGTCTTTGTAGTCGGGGTCAATTCCTTTAATTATTTCCAAGTATTCTTTTGCTTCGTAATAATCTCCAGCTTCATATTTTGATAGAGCTAATGCATAATTTTGTTCTAACTTTTCTATTATCTCAGGTGATAAATTTTTCTTATTCTGTACTGTTTTAGAACCGTCTTTAACCTTTGCTACTTTATTAGCTTTAGGTTTAACTTTTTTAGCTGCTTCATCTTCACCACTTAACATTAAAAAAACAAGAAGGCCTATCACTACCATTGCGATCATGCGCTTTTTCGGGTCTTTTAAAATTCTTTTAATTAAACTTTTTTCAGGAGCTTCTTCAACGCCAAATTCGCCGCCACCTTCAACTTCGTCAAAGTCAACTTCTTCCTCAACAACCTCTTCAACTTCAATTTCTTGATTAGCCTCTACTGGCATCAAGATATCTCTTTCAGATTCTATTAATTCAGAACTAATATAAACACTAAACTGAGTACTTCCAATTGTGAAAATATCACCACTGGTCAAGTCACTTTTGTTAATTCTTTCTCCATCTTTAAGAGTTCCATTCGAAGAGTTTAAATCTTCTAATGAGCAACTTATCAGAGTTTTCTTAATCACAGCATGTACACTAGATACTTCTGGATCATCTAAGACTATTTGACATTTTTCAGGGTCTCGCCCAATAAACGTTTCACTTTCCTCTAGTTTAAAGCGATCAAAAGGTGCTAAGTCGCCTTTTAACTTTAAAGAATAATTAGCAAATGATTTAAAGACTTGAGTACTATCTGAACCACCATCATCATCACCAAATCCATCGTTATCACCAAAGCTATCATCATCTCCAAATGAATCGTCACCAAACGAGTCATCAGAAAAAGAATCATCAGAATCAAAGCTTTCTTCTTTTGAAAAATCATCATCTTGAGAAAACTCATCCTTATCTAAAGAATTATCTTCTTCAGAGAATTCATCTTTAACCTCAAGAGATTCATTCTCATCTAGTGGATCAAGATTTGAATCTTCAACTACGTCTGCTTCTTCAACATCCATAGGTTCATCATTCAAGATCTCAGTTAAATCATCTTCTGGAGCAGGTAGTATTTCTGTAGCTAAATCATCAAAAATTTCTGTTTTATCTTCTAGTGTTTCTTTTTGCTCAATTAAAGGTTCATCACAGGGACTCTCAATTAAAACTTCATCCATTTCAACTGGAACAATCATATAGTTATTAATTGTTATTCGATCATTTTGATGAATTTCACAGCTTGTCGTTTCTGTTCCATTCACAAGCAATGCTCCGAAACTTGAAAGCTTTTTAATTTGATACATATTGTTTGAGAATTCAATAATAGCATGGTGCCTTGAGATCTGTTGATCATCTAGCTCAATATGGCAATCATCACCTCTACCGATGAATATTTGCCCTCCCCCCAAAAGATCTTCTTTAGGAATTTCTATTGAGAACTGAACTTCTCCAAAATGTAAGACATCAATTTTCATATTTATTTAATCTCTTTTTGGCACTCTATTTCACCTTTTTCAAGGCCAAGTTTTTCTTCAATTTTTTCTACGTTTTCTTTCGCTACAAGGAATCTTTCATCTTCAGGGTATCTATATAATAATCTTAAAACGGAACAATATGAAACGATTGCACTTTGAAGCTTGTACGCGTCTTCATCCCTTTTTGCTTTTAAAACAAGATCTTTTATTGTTTTATCCAATGCTTCTTTTGTTTTACGTAGATAAAACATTGCTTGAGGATCATTTGGACTCCACGATAATGCATGTTCAAATTCACTCATTGCTCTAAAATAATTATTTTCTCGAAACTCTCTCAAACCTTTTTGAAAGTAAATATTCATTTTTTCTTGTATCTTCTTATTTTTCTTTTTCTTTCCTTGCATCGACTCAGCAATTGAGCCAGGTAATTCTTGTATATTATATCTTGATTTTTTTGATTTTCGCACTTTTACAGAGTCATCCTCAGCAGTGAGAAGAATTCCAAGAGCGGCTAAAACAACTACAATTAAAATTGGAGTTAGCTTACTCCTGCCTTTTGGCTCGTCAAAGTCATCTTCTTCTTCATAATCATCAACAACTTCAACTTTTTTCTCTTTTCCTTTAACTTCTATCTTATTAAATTTATAAACTGTCTGGCCGATAATGACTTTGTCACCCTCACCCAGTACGTGTTGCTTAACTTTAAGATCATTAACAACAACTCCATTTTGAGAACCTAAGTCTGTAAGTATAAAATCCTTTCCAACCCTAGCAATCTCACAATGTTCTCTTGAGGACTTAATATCAAGTACTCTGATGTCCGCTTTATCTGAGCGTCCAAGCACTACTCGTTTCCCCATTAAGAAATAAGCAATTCCTTTCGTTTGTCCAGAAAGACAAACAAGACGATAATATTCGCCAGCTGCCTTAGGTGCTTCGAAATGTTTAAATGTTTTAACAGCACTACTCATTATTCATCCAAAACAAAAGTTATATAAAATGCTTTTGCAAAATTATCTTTCCCCATTAATGAGGTAACATTAATCATATAGTTTTTACCGGTAAGCTCGTAAAGCTCACTTTGGTTTGTTCCTTCATTATTTGCAGATTGATCACATAAATCAATTACAGTTGCTGCAAATCCTTGATCTCTTGCAGTATCGAGTAAACTACTTCCTTGAGCGATATTTTCTCTAAGCCCTGTTAAGTCTTCGCCCTCAGGGTTTAAGTGCTCTATTAGTTTCTCTGAATTTAAAACCATAACTGGCCCCTGTGCTCCGGCCATAAATTCATAAAGTTGGCGAACATAACCACTATCTTCTTCAATTTCAGCAAATTCTCCGGAGTCTTCGTTTTGCAACTCTCTTATCCGAGATAAAACGGAATTGAATGTATTTCGAAGCCCAGAAATTTCTGAAAATAAGCTTTTACTCTCCAGCTCTTTTCTCTTACCCCGCAACACTTCTTCAACCTGTGCTCTAAGTTCATCAAGAGGCTTTGTTGTTAAATAATAAATCATACCAAATAGGATGACAGCAACAATACAAGTTGTAATGAGGGACTCTAAATATGCCACAGAGTTATTTGCAGCTGATACAGTAAGTGACTCCGGCCGGAATCGAATAGCGATATATCCAACTGGTTCTTGTTGACCTGTTTGAACGTTATGAGAAGTTATTGCTCGGGCAATACCAAGTTCCTCTCCGCCAAGTTTTCTCTTGAATGATCTTGATATATTTTCATAATTTTTAAAATACTCTCGCGTTTCAATGGAGAAAGAATCATTAATATAAGAGTTTAGCTTATCAAGGGGCCTTACGATACGTCCTTCTAGATCAAATAGTTCATATGAAACAACACCTTCTGCATCATTATCTAGAAATGTAGTATTGATTTGATCTAAGTTTCCTCTTCGTAGTGCAACGGCATTAAATCTTGAAACTTCTTTTGCGTACTGAGTTCCCCTACTAGCAATCTCCCTTATTAATAAGTTATTACTACTAACTAAGACTGGTCCAATTGTTAATCCAATACTTGTACAAACAAAAACAAATAATAAAATACCAAGCATTACATTCCATTCATATTGTTCGTTAAAACTATATAAAACAGACATAATTTTATGCTTAAATAAAAACTTCATTCTACCAATGAAGTCTTTTGGTGCGACTTCAGCAGAAGAGTAATTTTCATTATCCTCAGCGACCTTAGCAACTTTTTTCTTTATAATTACTTTTTTTTCTTTAACATAAACTAACTGAAAAATAACATTTGGAACTGCAATCTTATCACCATTTTTGATAGTTGCTTTCTTAATCAATTTTCCATTAACAAAAGTACCATTTGATGATCCGAGGTCTTCAACAAAGCATGATTCACCATTTACAGTAATTTGCATATGCTCTTTCGAAACACCATTAACACTTAAACTATGTGAAGCACTAGGTGATCTACCCAGCGTATTCTCACCTTCCTCAAGTGTAAATTCTTTACCTCGTAATTTTCCACCAACGGCAACTAGCTTAAACACCAAACACCTCCAGTTCATCTCCTTTTTTAACATCTAAAGGGACTTTTCCAGAAGGAAGCTCTATTACTTTTGAAGCTCTAAAATAAATCAAACTAAATCTCCAAGGCTTAAAGTTTCTAAGAACTTTAACGACCTTATAATTTTTATCTATGAATATTGCATCGATTGGAAATCGAACAAAGCAATTGTGAATTGAATTCCCAGGATCTAATAAAAGACCATCACCAAGCATCTCATTTCTAAACATCAATCCTCTAAGTCGAGAGAAAAATGTATTTGCAAGATGAATATTTTCACCTAAAGAATATTGAGAATTTTTATGAACTATTTTCATTTATTACCTGCCACGAACTGTAATACGATAGGTGCTGCAATAATAATAAATACTGCCGGCATTATAAAAAGCAACATTGGAAAAAGAATTTTAGTTGCAGCTGTTGCACCAGCTTTTTCAGCTTCTGCGGATCTTTTTTGACGAAGTTCTCCGGCCAAAGTTTTTAGAATTGGTCCAATGGATGCACCAACGGAATCCGCTGCAATTAGGGTTGCACAAAAAGAGGAAATTTGAAGAGAGTCCGCTCTCCAAGCGAGTTGCCTTAATCCCTCAGCTCTACTTGCTCCAACTTTTGTTTCTTTAATTAATATCTCAAATTCATCAACTAGGGATGAAGGAGGTGCTTTCTCTATTACTTTTTGCATAGCTGCCATAAAATCCAGCCCTGCTTCAACAGAAAGTGCCAGCATATCAACAACAAATGGCATACCGAAGATTATTTCTTTTCGTCTTTTATCAATACGACCTTTCGCCCATATGTCGGGATAAAAGAAACCGATAGCACTAATAATTGGTACAAATGACAAAGGCCACTCTTCTTCTAGAAATGTACGTAGTCCTAAGAATAATATTGGTGCTCCAATAATCATAAACAATTTGAAGGCGAAAAAATGGCTTTTGGCACCTTAGCCGAATACGATTTTAACGAAACCGTAAAAGTAAACGGAATGATAGATGTGCCACCAGAAAATAGAGCAGTGGTTAGTGCAACAATGGGTGGTTATATTAAAACTACCCCATTGTTAATAGGAGATAAAGTCCGTAAAGGGCAGTTATTGGTAACTTTAGAAAATCCGGAGTTTGTATCCTTGCAACAGCAGTATATGGAGGTCAACGGACAGTTGGGGTATTTAAAGGCAGAGTACGAACGGCAGCAAACCATGATGGCTGAAAATATAACATCGCAAAAAAGCTTTTTAAAAGCAGAGAGTGATTATAAAACAGGAGTGGCAAAATACAACGGACTCAAGAAACAATTGGGAATGTTGAATATATCCTCAGAACAAGTAGAAAAAGGAAATATAAGTTCTGTAGCTACCATTTTTGCGCCTATTGCCGGCAGTATAACGAGTGTAAATGTTTCAAAAGGAACGTATGTTTCCCCTGCTGTGCCCATCATGGAAATCATTAATAATGAACAGATTCATTTAGAACTGTCCGTCTTTGAAAAG
>CAKZJW010000028.1 GCA_937120495.1 uncultured Oligoflexia bacterium | reverse complement strand
TGCTACTAAAACTATTAATCTGTCCATGTAAACTCCCTATTACTTTTTACGTCTTTGTAAAGTCTGACTATGATTCCGTAGAATTGATCAAATGTTAAGAAACTTTGCCTTACACTTTCTTACAAAGATTTTTACACAGAGAATAAAAGATAGGTAATAAACGAGAAGAAGTAAGCCAAGACAAGCGTGTAGACTACGAATATAACAGGCATCTTATAGCCATTGGTCTCTTTTTTTATAACACCGATTGTTGCTATGCACTGAGGTGAAAAAACAAACCAAATTAATAGTGCCATTAGGCTTGCAAGACTGTATTCATTAGCCATCTTAGTCGATAAACCTGCAATTAGGGCATCTTCATCGTCCTCATTAACACTCATAACAGTCCCCATAGCACTTACAAGAACTTCTCTTGCTGCAAAGCTTGGGATTAATGCCGTTGTCATTTTCCAATCAAACCCAAGAGGAGAAAAGACAGGCTCAAATGTTTTCCCTATTTTTGCTGCAACGCTATAGTTAATAGCTGGCTCAGTAGCTCCCTCTGGTGGCTCAGGAAAAGTTACTAGTGCCCAAAGTACAATGGATAAAGCAAAGATTACTGTTCCGGCTTTTTTAAGAAATAGAACACCCTTTTGCCAAGCACCTTTAATAACATTTTTAAAGTTTGGAACTCTATACGCAGGAAGTTCCATCAACAAACTATTTGCACTTGGAGTTAACGCCCATTTTTTAGTTATAAAAGAAATAATTAAAGCCGTTACAATTCCAAAGCTATAAAGGCCAAACATCACAAGTCCAGGCAAGCCAAAGCCCATGTATGTTTCATCCGGAACGATCGCTGCAATTAACAGCGTATAAACAGGCAAGCGCGCAGAACAAGCCATAAGAGGAGAAATCATTATTGTTACTAATCTTTGAAAAGGATTCTCTATAATCCTCGCTCCCATTATTCCGGGAATAGCACAAGCATGACTAGAAAGAAGAGGAATCACGGCCTTACCAGGAAGACCAAGTTTTCTCATTATAAAGTCTAATAAGAATGCTGCTCTACCTAGGTAGCCAAAATCTTCTAAAGCATTTATTAGAATAAATAAAAATAAAATATGCGGCATGAAAACAACTACACCACCAACTCCAGCAAGAACACCATCGATGATTAAGCTTTTGAGATAACCATCAGAAAGACTACTATCAACCACTCCACCAATGAGTTCAAAAAGCTGTTCTATATAACCCACAAAAGGATCAGCCCAAACAAAGAGCAGTTGAAAAAGAAGAACAAGAACAACCATTAAAACAATTGGTCCAAGTACAGGATGTAAAACTAGTGAATCAAGTTTCGCTGTAAATGAATCAGACTTTATCGGTGTTAGAATAATCTTCTTTATAATTGAATCAACTTGAAAAAGTTTATTTTTTATATAATCAGCCGTTTTTATTTCTTGGATGTACTTTCCATCTATAGAAGAGCTTTCATTTTTTGTTTGCATAATTTTATGAAGCTGTTCATCAAGGACAGATAGCCCCTCACCTTTAACAGCAACTGTTTCAACTATTGCAACTCCACCAAGAGACTCAGAGAGCTCTTTCTTATCAATTTTTTGGCCTCTTTTTTCAGCAAGATCAACCATATTTAATGCAACAACGTATGGAACTTTTAAATCATTTAATTGTAGTGCAAGATATAAACTCTTCTTTAAATTTGTAGAATCAATAACTAAGACAAAGGCTGAAGCTTCAGTTGATTTATTAATTAAGAAGTCTCGAGTTACTCTCTCATCCATCGAAGTAACATCAAATGTATAAATTCCTGGAAGATCAACAATCTCACAATCAGTCTCTGCGATAGATCTTTTTCCAAACTTTTTTTCAACAGTTATGCCTGGAAAGTTTGCCACCTTTTGTCTACTCCCAGTAAGAGAGTTAAACAGAGCTGACTTACCACTATTTGGGAGTCCAATTAATCCTATGGAATTCATTTATGCCTCGAGTTTTTCAACTTCAATAAGTTTTGCTTCATTTTTTGTTAATGCAATTTGTGAATCACCAACTTCAAAAAGTAGAGGGTCTCCAAATAAAGGAGCCTTTCTTTTTAAAGTAAGAGCATTTCCAGGAGAAAAACCTAGGTGGAAAAACCTTGTTCTAAGGCTCTCATCAGAAGTTGATACTTCCTTGATAATATAAACATTGTGTTTTTTCGCATTAAGTAAATTCATATGTTTGGTATAGCAAACATATGGTTCAAAGACAATACTTATCTACTAGTTTAAAAGCTCACCTTGAGAAATTGATTCTTGAGACTGCCCACTTGCAGCTTCGACTGACGCAGCCAGCAAATTAATCTCATTTGTATTTCGAAGACTTTGCTTCGTGTGAGAATAAAGAGACTTCAAGTTAGCAACAATTTCATCTTCTTTTAAAGAGATTTGATTATTAACACTTTCAAATTGAGTTCTAAAAAGTTCCAACTCATTTTTCGTATCGATAGCTAGGCTTTGCTCATTTTTAACAGACAAACTTTCTATTTTTAGATTTATATCGTTTAAAACAATCTGACCTTTTGAAAGTACAACTTCTAAATTCGTTAATCTCTTCTCTAAGTCCGTTGAAATGGCATCCATTGCCTTAAACTCACTTCCAACTCTTTCGTAACTATTATTAAACCTTTCAAGTACAGCGGGGTCAGTGATTTTCTTTTTCACATGAATCATTTGAGAAAGAGAATGAGAAAGCCTCATCTTTGTATCACTTAATAAACTTTTTTGAGTTTTAATATCTTCTTTTACATTTGCAAACTTTGGCATTGTTACACTTAGCTGTTCAACGATATCTCTAAGCTCTTTTGCCTTAGATAAACTAGAATTAAAAGCGTTCAGTGTTGAATTTATTGTATTTAACTGATTTGCAGCAAGAGACTCTGTTTGTTTCCCAACCGTCGTTACCGCTATTACGTTTTCTTTAAAGGCTTTAAGATCAGAAACTTGGCCTTTATTACTTTCAAATATCTTTGAATTCTCAGAACTAATTTTTTCACTTTTTGATTCGAGTACATTTATTTTTTGATAAAGAACTTCTATTTGATCAATAAGTCTTGATTGTTCAGATTTAAATAAATCTACGATGTTTTCAAATTTTCCAAGAAGTGGCGATATACCAGCAATATCGTAATCTTTTTGTAGCTCTTTACTTGTCGCGTTTGTAAATTCATTACTTGCAATAAGTCTGAGAGTTTTTTCAATTGGATTATTAATTGTCTTAGCTTGGTCTTTAATCGTTTCATGCAGATGCGCCAGAGGATAAAAGAAAAGCATTATCTTTGTTTCATCATTATATTCAACAGGTGAGACAAACATCTCATAAGGCACAACATCTGATTTTTCATCAACTTTAATTTGGACTTGATAAATTCCAGCAATACCGTGCTTTAGAGCCTCTAAAACAGGATCATTGTCTGCTAGATTTGTAAGCTTCGCAAGGTAGTCCCAAGACAGATAGTCTTTGTTTATTTCATCTTCAGATAAATTCCAGTTTTCACAAAATTGTTTATTGGCCCACTTAACTTTTAAATTTTTATCAAGCATTAAGCTAGAGAGAGGAAGAGCTTTTTGAAAAATAGATCCATAACTCATTCTCTTTTCAGCGTATTCTACAATATCATTAGAAAAGGCTTGAAACTTATCAGAGAAACTCTCTAATTCAACTTTTTCATGTTCAATAATTCCACTCGATAGATACTCTTCCATAAAATCTTCAAGACTTGCTTGAGCATTCTTTCTATAGACTTTTTGGTAAGCAAAACTTGAGAAAAATAATAAAGACGCAAGAGCTAAGATACCAAATAGTGCCATTATGTAGTAGCGCCCCATTTGTTCGACCTGTAGTCTTTGGTATGAAAGCTCAGGGCTAATTGTCTTAAGCCAACTGTTCATGTGTTTTGAGAAACTATTTATTGTTCCATAAAAGAAATCTCTTTCACTAATATACTTTTTAAGCATATTTGTTTCTACTTCGAGGTTACTTATTCGTGATAGAATTTCTGATTTCTCTGGTCCTGTGAGGATTGATTTTTCAGTTACTCTCACCATATATTTAAAATCTTTTTCGATTATATTAACAAGCCTTGAAAGTTTTTTCTTATTAATATGGCCTTTAGTCAGACTCAACACTCTATTACTTGTTCTTGTTAGCGTTCTCCACTTATTGCGTTCTACAAAGTTATTAAACTTAGTAAGCTTGCCGTTGAATACACTAATAATTTTTGAGGTCTTAGAAAAAGATATTAAGTTAGCAATTGAAGTTTTTAATTGCCCTGATTCTTTTTTAATTTTTGCAAAGTCTTCATGTTCAACAAGTTTATTTATTTTTTCTAAATTCTTTTCTAGATCATTTAATTTTTCAATTCCAACTTTTGAGTTTTCAGCATAAATACTTTGACGAATTTCTTTTAAAGGTTTTTGAGACTCTACTTGTTCAAGAATATAATTTGTTTTATGTAATTCCTTACTTCGACTACCGTCTACAAAACCAGATTTCCAAAAATAAAAAATCGCCCCCATAGTGGCAACCATTATCAATAAAAATGAAAAATGATAAAATTGGTTTAATTTTCTAACTAGCTTCTCAATCATCCTAATCCTCGAGGTTAAATACTTTCCGTGTATTTTCCTGTATTATCTAATATTTAGAATGATCTTTAAAGAAATAAAAAAACCCGACTTTATAAGTCGGGTCGTATGTATTTAAAATGAATTTTTCTTTTTAAACAGCTAGATCTTCATGAGAATCAAAGTCATTTCTAAGCTTTGCTTTTAATTTAACAATCGCTTGAGTATGTAGTTGAGAAACTCTTGATTCAGTAACATCTAATACCTGACCAATTTCTTTAAGATTTAAATCCTCAAAGTAATAAAGAGAAAGAACTAATCTTTGTTTTTCTGGCAACGACTTAATACCATCTTTAATAACTGATTGTGCTCTTTTGTAATTAACAGCTGAAAATGGATTAGAAGAACGTCTATGCTCTAAAAGCCCCATCATTAATTTTTTATCACCTCTGTTAAAAGAAGCTGAATCATCAATATTTAATAGAGAAACTGATTTTGAACGATTAAGCATTTCATGGAACTCTTCAAGAGAACACTGAAGCTCAGTACACATTTCATCATCAGTTGCTGGACGCCCAAAATCTCTTTCAAGCTTCCCATATGCTCTTTCCAATTGTTTAGATTTCTCTCTAACACTTCTTGGAACCCAGTCCTGGCTTCTTAATTCATCAAGAATAGAACCTCTAATTCTAAATTCGGCATATGTTTTAAATTTATTATCACGAGTTGGATCAAATTTTGAAATTGCATCCATTAGCCCAATAACTCCACAAGAAATTAAATCATCAAGCTCAATATTTGCTGGTAATCTAGAAGCAATCTTCTGAGCTATAAACCTTACAAGAGGTGCGTACTCAACAACGATCTTATCCTTAATCTCAGGTGTCATTTCGCATCTATAATCTTTTAGGTTTTTTAATTTAGTAGTTAGTGATGACATGTATGCTTCTCCTTAGCGTTTCTTACTGAACTTCTTGTTCCAGTGTTTGCTGAGCTGAAAAATAAATTTCGCTGTCAGCTTTGGACTTGCTAATCTCTTCGGTATACTTATTAACTACTTTTAGAAAATTTTTATGAAAGGAATTTTCTGCCGGTTCAAGGAAATAAGAGTCGAATTTGCTCGCATCTATGTCTATATGTTCAATTCCGCCAAGAACTTGTGTTCTCACGTTTAGGAAATTTTCGATTGTTTCACTTAAAGTTTTTACTACTTTTTCAAACTGACTTTGAGTTCTATATCTATTTACAAGTAGCTGATTAGTGCGAACACCAAACTTGCTATTTAGAACTTTTACTAGTGAATATGAATCAGTTATTGAAGATTTATCTGGAGTAACCACAATGATTCTTTGGTCACAGTATGCATTTAATGTAAGGGCATCTCTTGTAATTCCTGCAGGACAATCAAGAAATATAAAATCAAACTCTTCTTCATGAGAGCTCATAATATCTATGATTACATCTTCAAGACGAAACTCAGAGTCAAAAAGGTCTAGGCTTCCGTTACAAGCTGATAGAAGATGAAAGTTTCCATCTTTATAAAGGCAATCATCAAACTCTTTTGCGCCACAAACTAATTCAAAAAAATCATTTGAAAGCGGTTGACCAAGCTTTAATGCAGTATTTGATAGATTATAGTCACAATCAATTAACAAAACTTTAAAACCTTGTTTTGCAATTTCTTGAGAAAGCTTTAGGGAAACAGAAGTCTTACCAACTCCACCTTTTCCACCAGTAACTGATACTGTTACACTTTTTGCGACTTTTGATTTTCTTTGCTCTAGTAGAGACCGGATTCTTTGGTCTTGTTGTGAATTGAACGATAACAACCACTCACTGGTTTTCTGCATAAACTTCCTGTCCTCGCTACTCAACATCCTATTGAGCATCTAATTGAAATGTCTTGTGTTTTAGTGTTCCCTACTTAAGCATTTTTGAAATCAATCCTAGAAATCAAACATACCTGCAAGTAGTCTCTCACTTGTTGCGGCCTCAATATCATCTGGTACTGTTGGCCCTGTTCCAAAAAACTTTAATGGTAATTCAGAATTCTTATGTACATTAATCAATGATCCAAAATTAAGACATTGATCGATATAAGATATTATAACTCCATTAGAAAAATCTTTATACTTGGAAAGAATTTTTCTATTGTAAATTTCAGAATTAATTGCAGAGATATTGATTAAAATTTCAACGTTATCCATTGACCTTCTTAATGAGTCAATTATCTTTCTAGACTCGTCAATATCCTGTGCATTTGTCTTAATATCAAGGAATACGCTTCTTTTCTCCGATATTGCTTTTCTACACTCACTCATCATATGAGCAATGCTATCAACTGCTACAATATCAAGCTTAAATACTTGAGAAGCAAACTCATTATTTGATCTATCAATTCCTTGAGTTCTATATTGAATTATTCTTGCTCCCTCTTTTAAAGTTGCAAGCTTTAGTGCCATACTTGATTGTCCCGAAGCCGATTCAGAAACAAGTGCTGTGACAACAGACTTATTTTGCATTTTTGCATCAGAGAAAAGTGGCATTGCCGTAGAGATCATTGAATTTAATTCTCTAAGGGCAAAGTCGTATACGAAGTCTTCATCACAAAGGTCTTCTCTTGTTAATTCAAAGTTTGCTTTCTTAATAATTTGAGAAATAATTTTATCATTTAGATCAAGAGTCTTAAGTGTAATTTTTAATTCTTTTAATCCTTCTGGCTCATCAATCGTTTCTGTTTGAACTGTCATATTTTGAGCAAGATCTAAAAGTTTTTTCTCCAAGCTTTCAATTTGATTTTGTTGATGCTTGATCTGTTGCTTAAGCTCTAGAGTTAGTTCACTAGCAGCTGCTTGTGCATGTGCTTGTGCTGGTTGATATGTAGACTCTTCAACTTGAGAGTAAGCTTCGTTAATTAAGTTTGAACTTGATAGCTCTTCTTTTCTAGGAATAAAATCATCAAGACTTTGTGTTTGAGATTCTTCATTTGTTGATAGAAAATCATCAAGGCTATCTTTAATTTTAGAGCTCGCTTGAGATACAGAATTCACAACTTTATTTAATCCAAGACCACCATAGCCAGAAGCTGATTGAGATCTTTGTTCGCGAGGTTTATTTGAATTATAATTATCAATCATAGTATTTACTTCTTTAGCAGGGCCTTTATAAAACTGCTCTCTTTGATCATTAGTTAGTACATGATCAACCTTTGCTTTTTTAGAATAATTTTCTTCTGAAATAGCAGCAGTTATTTCAATCTTACTTTTTTTGAATGCACCTTTAAGACCTTTGTTCGTGATTGTCTTAAGAATGATTGCATCTGGACCTAGATCTCTCTTTACCATTTTTAATGCATCATCAAGTGTGTCGCCTTCGAATTTTTTAACGTACATGTTTTACACCCTCACCGTTCCTAGTGATCTAATATTAACTTCTGGACTTAGTTCATTATGACTCACAACAATCAAATTTGGAATAAACTTCTCGGTCAAGCGCTTGAAGTGTCTCCTGATTACTGGTGAGCAAAGAACAACCATTTTCTCTCCCATGTGGGTCGCTTCCTCAATTCTTTCATTAAGGCTAGCTAAAATTGTCTGTGTGAGTTTGGGATCTAATGATAGCTGTTGTCCATGCTCTGTTTGAATCAGATTCTGGGCTAAAGCTTCTTCGATTCCTCGATCTAAAGTGAAAAGTGGGATGTCTCCGGCCTCGCTTTTTACTTTCTCTGTGATGGTTCGGTATAGGGATTCTCTCGCGTTTTCCGTAAGACCGTCTGCATCTTTAATTATTGTACCATTTTCGGCAAGAGATTCAAGAATTGTTCGCAAATCTCTTACAGAAATTCCCTCTCTGAGTAAATTTTGCACGACTTTCAAAACGACACCAAGTGAACAGATCTCTGGTATCAAATCGTCCACGATTTTTGGGTACTCTTGCTTCAAGTTTTCAAGTACATGGACAAGTTCTTGTCTACCAAACATTTCATGAAGGTTAGTCTTGATTAATTCGGTCAAGTGTGTAGCAAGTACTGTTGATAAATCAACTACAGTATATCCATTATATTGAGCATCTTCTTTAAGTTCTTCATTAATCCAAACTGCATCTAATCCAAATACTGGTTCAACAGTTTCAATTCCATCTATTTTTTCAATTACTGTTCCTGGATCCATTGCTAAGAAATGATCTGGCTGTAATTCAGCTTCAGCAACAACAATTCCTTTAATTTTTAATTGGTATCCACCTGGTTTAAGTTCTAGATTATCCTTAATTCTAACTGATGGAACAATAACTCCCCAATCAGTTACAAACTGACGACGGATATGACTAATTCTTTCAAGAAGGTCTCCATTTTGTTCAGAGTCAACAATATTAACTAGTCCATAACCAACTTCTAATTCTATTAGTTCAAGATTAAGAAGTCCTTCAAGATCTTCTCCAGTACTTTTTGTTTCTTCAATCTCTGATAATTTTTCAGCTTTGATTTCTTCTTCTTTATCTTTTTCAATCCTATAACCAGCAAATCCTAAAACAAGGGCAACGAGTAAGAATGGAACAAACGGAAAGTTTGGAACAAGACCAAATAATAAAAGTACCCCTGCCGAGATATACATGGCTTTTGGATTAAGGCTAAATTGATTTCCTAATTGTTCTCCAAGTCCTTTTTCATCTGTATTTCTTGTCGCGATAATACCGGCAGCAACAGAAATAATAATTGCAGGAACCTGTGCAATAAGACCATCACCAACTGTTAAAAGAGTAAATGTTTCAGTGGCCTGACCAAAGTCTAAACCATTTTGAGCAACACCAATAATTATCCCACCGATAATATTAATTACAGTGATCAAGATACCAGCGATAGCATCTCCACGAACGAACTTACTCGCACCATCCATCGACCCGTAAAAGTCAGCTTCTTGTGCAACTTCGGCTCGTCTATTTTTAGCTTGTTCTTCGTTAATTAATCCTGCATTTAAGTCTGCATCAATGGCCATCTGTTTTCCTGGCATTGCATCTAAAGTAAATCTTGCAGCAACCTCAGCTACCCTTCCAGCACCTTTGGTGATTACGATAAAGTTTATAATTACAAAAATGATAAATAGAATAATACCGACAGCGAAGTTACCACCAACAACATACTCACCAAATCCCTTAATGATATCGCCTGCAGCCCCTGCTCCCTCACTACCACCACGAATAAGAATATTTCTTGTTGAAGCAACGTTTAGTGAAAGTCTAAATAGAGTAACGACTAATAATACAGATGGAAAAGTTGAGAACTCTAACGGTTTTTTAATATAAACAGATAAAAGCAAAATCATAAATGATGCTGCAAGTGTTAGCGCAATAAACATATCCATAAAAAATGGAGAGATTGGAACAATCATAACCCCAAGGATCATTATTAATCCAACGGCCATTCCAATTTCAGCTTGCTTGAAAAAATTCTGTAATTTCTCTAACATATTTTACCTTTAGCTTAACGCCTTTTTATTCTTTTTAATTTTGTAAACGAATGCAAGAATTTCTGCCACAGCTTTATAAAGAGTACGAGGAACACCCTCACCAACTTTAACAGTTTTATGAAGTGCTCTTGCAAGAGGTACATTTTCTACAATCGGTATACCGTGCTCTTTCGCTATTTCTCTAATTCTCATTGCAAGGTGATCTTGTCCCTTTCCAATAATCTCAGGAGCAACCATTGTCTCTCCATCATATTTTACAACAATACTGATGTGAGTTGGATTGGTGATAATGACATCTGCCGTTGGAACATCTGCAATCATTCTCTTATTGGCCATCTCTCTTTGAATTTGGCGAATTTTTTGTTTAATCTCAGGAGAACCTTCTTGCTCTTTATGCTCTTCTTTTACTTGTTGCTTTGTCATTCTTAGCTTTTCTTTATAAGCATACTTTTCCCAAGCAAAGTCACCAAGAGCAACAATTCCAAGACCAAGCATAATACTCATCGCAAGTTTTAAAGCAAAGACTTTACCAAAGCTTAAAGCCTCAGCCGCTTCAGAGTGAAGAAAACCTACAAACGTTTGCATATTTTCTGAGATAATAAAATAAGTTATCCCCAAAACGATTCCAAATTTAAAAAGACCTTTTACAACTTCAACTAAAGCTTTCTTAGAAAAGATTCTTTTGAATCCATTTTGTGGGTTAATACGATCAAACTTTAAAGTTAAAACTTCTGGAGAATAAAGAATACCGATTTGGCCCATCTGAGCTAAGATTCCAAGAACCATCGATGTTGCAAAAACAGGTAGAATTGCTTTACCACCAACAGTCATTGTTTTTGTTAGGATCTGCTTTCCAATCTCTTGAGTATAAGCTTTAGTGATTTCTAAACCATAAAGCCATTCTATGTACTCAGACATTAATTCGAAAATATAAAGAGTTGAAAAAACCAGCACAGAGAGACTACCAGTGAGAATAAGTACACTGTTAAGCTCCTTACTGGAGGCGACATCACCCTTTTTCCTAGCTTCATCTATCTTATGCTGGGAGGGTTCTTCTGTTTTTTCACCTTGATCGTCAGCCACTGACTAATCTCCTAAAGAACAAACTGGAACCAATCGCCCAGTCTCTCTACATACATTTTGTAAGCAACCGTAAAGTACTCTTCACTAATTGCAAAAAATATTAATAATCCAATTCCAATGTTAACAACAAAACTAACCATTAGAATATTCATCTGAGGAATCGTTCTAGCAACAATCCCCATAACCAAATTTAAAAGTAGATTCGTAAAAAGTATTGGTGTCGCAAGTAAAAATGCTGCTTCAAAAACACCTTTAAAAAAATCGTGATAAAAAATATGGATCTGAGAAAACTTCCCTAGATTCACCATACTGATACTAAAGAAAGAGTTTAGAACTCCTTTAAACATTGGAAGAAGTGCACCAGTACTAATAATCATAATAATAATTGTCCATTGAATAATTTTTTCAAATGGACCTACTTGAGATACATATGTTGGATCGAAATAACTAACAGAAGAAAATCCTATTTGTTGAGTCATAATTGATCCCGATGCAATAAACAAGTTCATAATACTCTTAACAAGAAATCCAATCATCAGACCTACGGTTGCATGAAAGATTGTAAGATACCAAAAATTATTTGCTCCAACAGCATTTACCTCGGCTACAAGAGTTGATTGAACAACTGGAAAAAATGCATAACTTAAAACAAGTGCTGATAAAACTTTAACAATTGAAGGTACACTTGGGTTATCAAAAATAGGAAGTTGGAAAGCGATGGCCAGCCATCTTGTAAAAGATATCCAAAAAGCAATTAAAACTGTGTAGTCAATTACTGAGACATCGATCATACTTTACTATTTCCCCATTACTACAGAAGGTATACTCACATACAAATCGTGAGTAAAAGAAGTTATTGTATCCATCATCCAAGGACTCAGCATTACCAGTGAAATGACAATAACTAATATCTTTGGAATAAATGATAAAGTTTGCTCGTTGATTTGAGTAACGGCTTGAAAAAGTGAAACCAAAATACCGACAACAAGTGCTCCAAGAAGCATTGGTGCAGCTAGCATCATTGTCACTTTGATTGCTTGATTTGTTACTTCAACA
The DNA here is from genome assembly GCA_937120495.1 of uncultured Oligoflexia bacterium. GTDB lineage: Bacteria > Bdellovibrionota > Bacteriovoracia > Bacteriovoracales > Bacteriovoracaceae > CAKZJW01. The sequence continues at coordinate 21,492 of CAKZJW010000028.1, read as the reverse complement.
ACAAATGTATTATCCATTACTTATCCTTTCTTAATTAAAAGATCTTAAAATTGAGCCTGTTACAAGTGACCAACCGTCTACAAGTACAAATAATAAAAGTTTAAATGGCATCGATATAATTACTGGAGGTAACATCATCATCCCCATGGCCATTAAAACAGATGCGACAACCATATCTAAAATTAGAAATGGAATATAAAGAAGAAATCCAATTTGAAATGCCGTTTTTAATTCCGAAATAATAAATGCTGGAATTAAAAAGTGAATTGGTACTTCATTAATATCGTTTGGAGCTGCTTTTCCCGTTACGTCATAGAATAAACCAATATCAGCTTTTCTAACTTGAGATTGCATAAATGCACGAAGATCTTTTTCAATCCCCTCAAGTGCCTGCATAGAAGTTATCTGTTTATTCATAAGAGGGTTTACTGAATTTTCATAAATAGATTTTCCAGTAGGCATCATTACAAAAACAGAAAGAAAAAGTGCAAGCCCTATCAAGAGCTGGTTTGGCGGCATTGATTGTGTACCAATTGCCTGTCTCATAAATGATAGAACAACAATGATTCTAGTAAATGATGTACAAAGAATTATAAATGCTGGAGCCAAAGTTAGTACTGTAAAAAGAACGACTACTTGCATAGTGTCCACAAGGTCTGCACCTTGCCCAAAATTCACACTTAATCCTGGAAGATTTACATTACTTTGCCCAAATGCAAATGCGGGCATCATAAAGAGCACCGCAAATACTAATAATTTAATTTTTGAGATTGTTCGTCCTAAACAACTCATATTCAACCTTCCTGGTTTAACTTCTATTGGAGTGGCTTTAAGCCTTTAACTTTTTTCTTAATTTGATCAGAAAACTTAACTCTATCTTTAACTCCCATAAAATCTGAAAGTGAAGATTGTTTATTTGACTGAGTAATATCTTCTTTGATTTTTACTTTTGCTGTTAGGCTTTCATCAACATCTGCTGTTCCAAGTGAATCATCAAAGTTATTTCCAGCAATAATTTTTTCACCATTTTTAATTAAGCCGGATACATCATTTATCTCTGAAATAGGATGAATTCCTGAATCTGTATTACTAACTAAGAACACTTGATTGTGCGCTTTAATTAACATAAGACTTTTCTTTGGAGCTATAAATGTTTGACTCAATACACTCACCTGGTCCGTATTATTTAGGAAACCTAGTTTTCCTTTTTTGATTACGCCTTTTTTCATCAGAGTTACTACTCCGTAGAATAAAAGAAGTACCACTCCTAGAAATGCAACAAACTTGCCACCATACTCAACAAAAGAGAATGTGTTTTTTCCACTACTTAGAACACTTTTTGCTTCTGTCTTAAGAGATTTTGGAGATTTTGCAACCGAAGACTGTGCCGTTTTGACCACATCTTTATGCTTTTTTGCCGAAACTTTACGATTTCGCTTCGCAAGTTTTGACTTTGGTTTAAAGCTTTTTTCTTGATCAATTAGAGAGTTTAAATATTCTTCATTTAGTAGATCTTTTGTTGCAATTGAAGTCGCTTTTTTAGGTCTAATATTTTTAGCTACTTTTCTAATCGTTTTCTTAATCTTCTTAGCAGGCTTTGTTAGGATGTATGCCGACTCAGCCTTTAGCTTTGGAAAGCTTAAAAGAATTCTATTGTCTTTGATAATTAAAGAGACTTTGTCCTTAACATTATTAATTGTAAAAGGTAGAATCGTCTTAATCTTTGCTAGATTCCCAGATCTTTGAGTAGCATTAATTCTTGTATGCTTATTCTTTGTAACAAAGCTTAATCTTTTATTGATCGTTCTTTTAACTTTTGCATTTGGAATTAAAATATCAACAGAGTTTTGATTAACTTTTAACTCGGGATAATCCACAAGGTTTCCAGAGTATTTAATAGTTAAAACTCCCTTTCCAGAATCAGAAGCTAAGCCTAAATCCTTAACCGTAATTCCTGCAAATGAAGAAAAACTAAGAGTTAAAAAACAAAGAGTAATAAATGCAAATAGTTTCATTGTACCTTACCTTACTTATTTAAGTGTTTCGATTCTCTCAAGCGGACTAATTATATCCGTTAATCTAATTCCAAATTTCTCATTAACAACAACAACCTCACCTCGAGCAACAAGTTTTCCATTAACTAAAACTTCAAGTGGCTCACCGGCTAGTTTATCAAGTTCTAAAACTGAACCTTGACCTAGTTGTAATAAATCTTTAATAACAACGTTTGCTCTACCAAGCTCAACGCTTACTTTTAGAGGGATATCCAGAATAAAATCTAGATTTTGAACCTTTAATTTATTTAAAGCATCATCACCCGTTTTAATTTGATCAGCAATTTGAGAGATTGCTTCTTGTTGATCAGGAGTGATTGAAGTTACATTGTTTTCAGTGTTCTCATCCATGATTAGTCCTCTATCCTTTTAGTAATTTGTACTGCTTTGTTTCCTTTATACTCTCCAGCTAAACAACTCATCTTCTTCGCACCTTCAATTTCAAGAGATAACTCTCCAGAAACTTCTTGCCCAAGAGGAATAATATCCCCAACCTGAAGGCTTACAAGATCACCGACACTCATATTAGTGTCACCAAGCTTAACTACAGCTTCCGCTTCAGCTAGCTTTACATGCTCTTGAAGAGACTGAGTCCAAAGAGAATCAACCACATCATTTTCTGATTGATAACTTGAACTTAGTTTTTGTTTAATTGGTTCAATTGTTGAGTAAGGAATTACTACCATGATCGTTCCTGAGGCTGATTCAAATTCAACTTCAAAAGTCGTCGTGATAATTACATCCGATGGAGGAACAACACCAACGAACTGCGGGTTGATTTCCGTTCTAGAGTATTGAGCATCTATTTTATGAACTGGAGCCCAAGCTTCTTCAAGATCAGAGATGGCCATATCCATAACTCTTCTCATGAAAGATAACTCTATTGATGTAAATTCTTTTCCTTCAATTTTTGTAAACGGTCTATCAGTACCACCAAAGTATGAATCAATAATTGCGTAAGCTAACTTTGATTCAAAAACGATAAGAGCTGGACCTCTGAGTTCATTAAATCTCATGATACACATACAACTTGGTATCGGTAATGTGTTAACAAATTCCCCAAACTTTAATAAGTCTGTTGAGATCATTGAGATTGTTGAGATTTTTCTTAACGAGTTAGATAGAGAAACTCTGAATGATCGGATGAATCTTTCATAGATGATTTCAAGGATAGGCATTCTTCCACGAATAACCCTGTCTTGATTTGTCAGATCATAGGGCTGAATATTTTCAGAACTATCATCATCATCAAAATCATCATCAAACTCTCCTAATCCACCACCTAGCTCATCTGCATCGTCTTCATTTACAGCGCTTAATAGTGCATCAACTTCGTCTTGACTTAGAACTTGACTCATTTCTTTCCCCTCCTGGGCATCTATATGAAAGGCATCCTGCTTTTCACATTAATTTTTCAACTCTAGGCTTTAATACAAAGCTTAGTTGATTTGGAAACCTACATAAAATACGTCGATAACTTTACCATCGATTAAGTAGGCGTTTATTGCTGACTTTACTTGTTCTTTCAAATAAAGTTTTCCATCTTTTTTTAGTAGGTCTTCAGGTCTCTTAGAATTTAAAATACTAATTACCGTATCCCTAATTTGTGGTTTTCTTGCCTCAACTTCTGTTGAATCAGAATCCTCACTCATCTTTAGCACTGCTTGAAGTCTAACGTATCTTCTTGGCCCATCACCTTGTGCTAAATTCACTGTGAATGTTTCAAGATCCAATAGAGATTCTTTTTTAAGATCTTCAGTTGGAACTAATTCGTTTGCTACGTCTTCATTACCTTTATTACTTTGAGCAAGTAGCTCTGTAAGATCAGGTTTCTTAGACTCCATGTCCATAAACTTATATTGCATAAACGCAACCGCACCTAACGCGATCATGTTAACGACAAGTAATACTGCTACCAATGGATTTTTTGAGCTGGAAGCTTTAGCTTGAGCTGGTGCTTCTTTAGACTGTTCTTCTTCGGCCATTTCTTCCCTCTCCTTAGGTTAACCAATTCAGGCAAAATCCTATGCCCTCATGTCAAAATTATAGCTCTTCATGAGTTTCAGATCAAGTAGATACTGCCGAAGAAGAAAATAATGCCGTAATTTTTTCACAATTTTTATTTAATATAAGTAAAAAGTGTCAATTTGATGACTAAACAATAAACTACTAGAGGTAAATATTGTCGATAAGCTTAACTGACATACCAATAATCGCAATACACCCGAGTGCAAAGCTCAACATTCTATAAAGAACGTGATTCCACAACAAATGAATAGCCGAATGAAGTACTCTTGTAACTACAAAGAACCAAGCCCAAAATTCAACATGCTCAGAAACTCCAAATTGCATAGCCACTAAACATAAAACATAAAAGACAAGTGGAAGCTCCATTAGATTTTGATAATGCCTTCCTATCCTCACGATATAGTCAGGTAGAGGCTTGTCACTCTTATTCTCATAGAGCTTGTAATAGCCCGCTTTGACCTCTCCACGCCTAACTGCATAGATTCTACTAACAACCATTACCACAAGGCACAGAACCGTTAAAAACACTAAAATCATCATTGGTAATACTAATTGCATCTTTGTCCCCTAAAAATCTTCTTTTAAATTAAAAAGGGGAAGCCTAAGCCTCCCCCATTCATTCTATAATTTTAATTAAAAAATCAAATTAGAACATTTCTTTCCAAGCTTTTCCTGGACGGAATTTTGGAAGAGTTTTTGCTTTGATTTTGATTTTTTCACCAGTAGCTGGGTTAACACCAGTTCTAGCTGCTCTTTTAACTTTTGTAAAAGTACCAAATCCTACTAGAGAAACATCGTCACCTTTTTTAACAGCTTTTTTGATAGTGTCTAAAGTTGTGTTGATGAATTGATCAGCATCTTTTTTAGTTAAATGGTTAAGTGCCTTGTTTGAAAGGATAGCTTCTACTAATTCTTTTCTGTTCATGTGAACTCCTAATGTCAATGTTAATAATACTGTAGGAAAATCATTGCGAAATTTTTTTATGATGGCAAACCTTTTTTTGTAATATTTACAAAAAAAATACAAAAAGAACGAAAAAAGACGAAATCTCCTAAAATCCCTCCTATTGGGCTTGCCAGTTGATTGTTTCTCAATTAAGAAAAGGTTAATCAATTGAGGACATTATGAAACTATCTAAAACACAGCTGTTTACGGCATTTTTCCTTTTAATATCGACAGGTTTCTCCTCGACAATCCTTGCTGATTACTGGAAATCTGAAGCTTATAAAGCTTCATTAAAGCTCGACAAGCAAAGCTTTTGTCTCGATTTAGATGGAGATATCATCGGTGAAAATATTGATCTTAAAATAAAGCCAGCCTCAGTTACAAAACTATATACAACTCTTTGGTCGCTTGAGCGCTTAGGCAAAGACCACCGCTTTGAAACAAAGTTCAGTGTTAAAGGTAACGACTTATATATTCATGGTGGATCTGATCCATACTTCGTTACAGAAAATATTCTTGTTGCTCTAGATAAACTTTCAGATCTTGGTTATTCAAAATTTAATTATGTTTATTTTGATAAGAATCTTTTTTATAATTGGAAAAAGAACTCCTCATCAGTCTCTAAAAGCTTAAAGAAGATTTTTAATAAAAAAAATTGGACTCAAAAAACAGCACAAACAATAAATGAGATGAATCTCTTTTTTAAAAGAAATGCATCTGAGATTAAAATTGATATCAAAAACATAAGTGCGAAGTATATTGTTCCAACGAAGACTATAAATATTAATGAAGACTATAGTTTTACCCTTTCATCATCTCCATTATGGATGCACTTAAAACAAGTAAATATGTATTCAAATAACTTTTATACAGATGAGATTTTTAATTTCTTGGGTGGTGAGAAAGAATTTAATACTTATATCAATCGCAAATTAAATGCGACTGATGACGAAATCTATTTTTATACAGGGTCAGGTCTTGGAGATAACTACACAACATGCAGAATCACTCTTACGATGCTTGATGAACTAGAAATTCTTTTATCTAACCTAAATTTGCAAAAGCAAGATATCATGGCCGTTCCTGGTGTTGATCAAGGTACAATGAAAAAGCGTTTTACAAGTCTTAAATACGCTAGAAAGATAGTAGCAAAGACAGGAACTTTAAATGACACTTCAGCATTCTCTGGATTCTTTTTAAATAAAAATATTAAGTTTGCTGTTTTTAATCACACTAAAGCTTACGCTAATAAAACTCGAGTTAGAAAGCTTCAAGATGACATTATTAAAAAAGCAATTGATCTAGAAGAAGAAGTTCTGGCTTCTTTATATGAATCGCCAGATTATATTTCAATCAAAGATATTCTTATTCAATAAAATAGTTACTAAATAAAAAAAGCCAAAGTTTTTACACTCTGGCCCTTTTGTATTTATAGATTTTCAAACCTCTATACTAGAGTTTAAGTTTTCCACGTTTTTTAAATTCTTCAATAATTCCATCAAAGTGACTTGCTGGGTAAGCACCTCTTACAGGTACACCGTTAATCAAGAAACCAGGAGTTCCGTTGAATCCAAATTTCTTCGCTTCTGCTAAATCTTGAGAAATTCTTTTCTTTACAGCTTCAGAGTTTACATCTTTAGCAAGCTTAGACATATTAGCTCCAAGTTTTTTAGCTACAGACTTAAAGTACTTAACACCTTGTCTTAACTTTCCTTGATTTTCATAAAGTTCGTCATGGAATTTCCAAGCAAGTGATCCCTTTTGAAGTCTTAAAGCCTCAAAATATTGAGATGCTGGCATTGCATTAGGGTGGAAGCTTAGTGGTAAATGCTTATAAGCAAATCTAATTTTACCTGGATATTTTTTAAGTAGTTCATTAACTGTTGCATATCCTCTTTTACAATATGGACACTCAAAGTCAGAATATTCAATTAGTGTAATTGGAGCATTTTTATCTCCTCTAAATAATTCGTCTTTTCTGATTTCTGCTTTTAATGGGTTGTTAAAGCTATCTTCAAGTTGCTTTTTCTCAGCATCTTGTCTCTTCTTAGCCTGACCTGCTTGAGCAGATTTTACAGCTTCATTTAGAGCTTCGATAAACTTTCCAGGATTTTCTTTAATTGCATCAGTTAAGATATCTGGATTTTTCTTAAGAACTTCTTTCAACTGATCTTTGTTCACCTGACAAGAAGTAACTGCAAAACATAGTACAAGTAATAAACCTAATAACTTCATTCAATTTCCTTTTTGATTGTTAACTATATTAATCTTCTGTTTAATATATATATTAATAGTACTTATTATATCGGCATGCTTAGACTTTAATAAAGCCAAAAGTCCATATGTTACACTTTGTTACTCTTTCTTCTTTTTCCCTTCATCGTTATCAATCTCTCGACAAACAAGATCCAAGTACTTATTGAATGCTCGGCTATAGGGTCTAATATGAGGATAGCCTACAAGGTGTATTCTCGCTTTTCTATTGCCTTTCATAAAAGATCGCATAGTAGAGAAATATCCAAATACTGCTCCACTTACCCTTCCATACAAATGAAAAGCTAAGATTGCATAAACGACAAGAAGAGTTCCAATTGTAATATGTTGAATTGATTCAAATAAGTATTCTTGGTTTTTTAAGAAATAAGCTATTTCTTTTCCATTTTTATCTATTGAAGTAACTGCTAGCTCAATGATTGAATTATACGCCTCAACTGTTATAAAGGTAATAAACATACTCGAACAGATTGCAATAATTGATAAGAACAAACTAAAATGAAAAAAGAAGACTCTATCAAATACTGGGCCATGGACCTTCGTAAAAACTGGAGGGATTGTATTTTTAGTAAATTTCTTATCTACTCTCGAGTCTCTTATATATAAAAAGAAAAATTCACTAAATCGAGTTAGAAGCTTAAAGTCAGAAAATAAATCGGGATTATAAATTTCATTTTTATTCTCTGCTGCTGATTCACAGAATTCACCAATCTTACTAAAGGGCCTTAGGAGAATTTTTGCTAAGTAAATTCCGGCAAAAAATAGTAATACAAAAAAGATAAAAGCATACGAAGCATTTTGAGAAATAATTTTATCTATTACATAGTCAAAAAATGCTGACTCCATTCCTTTAAAATTAAAGAAACTATTTGCTTCAAAAAATACATTATTAACAGATAGGACTAACCAGACTAAATAGAAAACGATTAAGGCACAGATAAAATAAACTAAAGAGATCTTTAGTGCTGTAAGAAGGATAAACCTTGAGTCCTCTGACTTGAATAGCTTATTAAGCTTAAGCTTGTTAACTAACTGATTATTCATAATAACAGTATAGCTTCCAAATTTGCCCTCATCTGCTTGAGGAAAAATCTGCACTCACAACCTTATAAGTTTTACACATACAGAGACATTTACTTGAGAAAAGTTATGAATATGTTATTTTCTCTATGCGTCAACAATAAATTTGTTGATGTACTCTCTCCCTCTCTCAATTGCGCAAGACTTTGTTTTGCGCTTTTTTTTGCCTTTTTTTCAACTAAATTAAAATAGTGGAACATCTTTAGGAGGAAGAGACGCTAAGTAACTCTCAATCCCACGAGCAATGGACTTCGCATAAGCGTTTAAATAAGCCTCTTTTTGAACAATTTTTAACTCGCTAGGGTTAGACATAAAGCCAGCTTCGATAAGAACTCCTGGCCTTTTAGACAAAGCTAAAACATAGAAAAGACCAGGTTTAATTCCACGATCTTTAAATTTAAATTTTTTGCCAATATTTTTCGCTAATTGTTTATGAATGTTTTTTGCAAGCTTCTTTGAGCTTGGAACCGTTTTTTGAATAACGAGGTCAATTAGAATTTGATTTACAACTTTATCTGAACCTGAAAGAGATTTGTTTTCGATTTTTTCTACTTTTTTAATCGCTTTATTTTTATGATTGTCTAAATAATAAGTTTCAAATCCTCGATATTTTTTATTCGTCGATGAATTAAAGTGAATAGAGACAAAAATATCTGCTTTTACAGTGTCTGCCATATGGGCTCTTTGATCGAGCGTTACAGTTCGGTCAAAACTTCTTGTTAAATAAGTTGTATATTTTTTACTCACGAGTGACTTCACTTTTTTAGCAAGTTTTAGAGCAAGGTCTTTTTCATAAATATTTTTCGTCTTACTTGAACCTTTCTTTTTTATCCACACGTGGCTCATCGCTCCAAGCTCCTCTCCCCCGTGACCTGGATCAAGAAGTATTACTCGTGTTGCAAATGAGAGATTACATATAATGAAAAATAGTATGAACTTCATAAAACTAATAAATCTTTTTTATATTGTGCTCAGGAAAATAATGAGAAAGAATTTGTTTATAGGTATAGCCTCTTTTTGCAAGTTCATAAGCCCCATATTGACATAGGCCAACACCATGGCCAAAGCCATTTCCTTTTAAAATAACTTTATTTCCTTTTTGTTCTATATGAAAATAGTTTGATGCTGCTCTTTTTCTTCCTAAGAAAGATCTAATTCGAGATTTCTGAACACTCAGTGGTCTATCATCATCGTACAATCTTAAAAAAGCTTTTCCTTTATTATCAGGAGTAATTCTTAAAAGTTTTGAATTCTTAGATCTTAAAGACTCATCATGATAGTTAGTTAAAGTTTTATTCACAAGCTTTCTAAACTTTAGCTTGCTCATTTTATGCTTCCAACTCTTTGTTCCATGCTTATGGCAAAAAGGACAGTCTACTGAACGATAACCTTTTACATAGTTTGACCAGACTTGATCAGGCCTAAGAGTCTTACCTCCACATTTTGAATGAAAGAAAATTGGAGTTAACTCTTTAGTTCCAACTAGGAGAACCTCTCCTTTAGTTTCACGTGCTGCAAGAGTTGTTGAGGCCGTAGTATCAAAAAATGATCCATTTACTTGATGTTTCTCAGAGTTTTCAAGGTCATAAAAAACGTTATGTCCGTGATCTTTTGATACCTGCTTTGTAATCATTTTATGATAAGCATAACTTCTAGCTGCAACAGCTTGAGCTTTGAGAGCTTCAATTGGCCACACTGGACTCATCTCTTTTGAAAGAAGAGAGCTTATATAAGTCTCAAGTGGCATTTGATTTATAAGATCACAGCCTTTTCGATTTGCAGAAGTAACAATATTAAGTCTTCCGACATAGCCCGTTTTATTCCATTTGATTAAGCCCGCTTTTGAATTAAGTGAAGTAAGCATCAATGGTTTTTTAGGATTTGTTTTTTTAACGATTGGCGCACAGTTAAAGCGAATTCTTTTCCTGCCAGGATAAACCTTACTCGTTATATTGCCCTGAATAATTTGTTTTATATCAGAACCGTTTAAGGTAATTCTCTGAAGTGCTTTACCAATTCTGACTTTAATTTGCGGCTGAGCAGCAAGAGAGTTAAGACTGGAGCATAATGCTATTAATATTAAATTCATTCCTAGAATTTTCATCAAGTTAATTGTATCTAGAAAAATGAATGATTTCAAGGAACTAAAGCCCTAATTTCTCCATGGCCTTTTGCATATCAATCCAGGTGATACTTTTCATATGAGGCGCGGAATTTAGCAGACTTGGAGAGAAAAGTGGCATTACCTGTGAATCATACCCGTCAATTTTTATAGGGTAAAAATTCCCATGCAAGTCTTTAAGCCTTTGTGTGGTATCGATCAAGGCATGACTAGCTGATACACCCAAGCTCACTACAAGAGTTGGCTTAAAATGGTGAATCTCACTTAGAACTGTATCAAGTATAGATTTATCCTCTTTAAACTTAATCGCTGTTAGTAAATAATCAGACTTAGATAGTTTCATGGCCTTAACCATTTTTGAAAAAAGGGCAGCTGTACTTGTATCAAATAGAGCTTCAAATTCAGTAAGCTCACTTTTGGGTTCTGTTAAAAAGTCTTCTCTTAAGTTATCAGCAACAAAAATGACTTTTAAACTTCCTAACTCACTTCTGTCGATATCTTCTATTTTATATCTAGCTTCAAAAGACTCGGAGCTTGTAGTAGAAATCACAAATTCCCGAGTAAACGACTCAGGCTCATCAAAAGAATTTGCATTCTTTTTAGCAATTTCAATTTTATCTAATTTGATACTATCGGTTTTATTTTCATCTAGAAGGTTTTGCCCAAAGTCTTTCAACGAGTCAATTACCTGTGCTTTTTCAGACTCTTTAACCGGTGTAATTTCAATCGAATTATACTCTTTATAAGACCACCCAACAGGGAACAAGTGCTGCCTATACTCGGCAGGAGGGGCTTTTGACAGCTTAGTTTTTCGCAATGCGCGCACGGCATCTTTATAGCGTTGTTCCATAGCTACTTGATATCACAGTAAGACACAATTTACCTAGCTTTATTTTAATTGGCTGTTTCTTAAAGAGAAATCCCCTGCTCCCGAAAAGATTAATAGTTGATATTGGCACTAACGGAGAAATTTTATGTCAAAAGAAGTAAGCTTTAAGTTTGAGCGTTATGAAGAGTATTGGGGAACAGCGGACGATGTTAAAAAGACTATGAGCGAATGTAAGATATGTGGTTCAAAACTACTACTTAGCCATATGCCTGATTATAAAAACCTGCTTGTACAAGAAACTGCACGGTGTATTGATTGTGGTTCTGGAAACAGAAAGATCATTCACGTTTTAAATTAACTCTTCTTTTCGGCATGTAAGAATTCATAAACAATCCTTGCATGCCTAATTTCCAATCCAAAAAAATCACAGATTTCTTTTATATTCATTTTAGCGACTTCATCCTTACTCATTGTTAAACTCTGAAGTATTTGCTTTTTAATTTTATCATTAAGCCCTTTAATATCACTCACCCAAGTCTTAATAATTCGTTTCTTTTCTGTTTTATGGTGAAGTCTTCTACTAAAACGATGTGCTTCATCTCTCATACTTACAACAATCTTAAATAGAGAAGGACATTTGTTTAAGATGTATGGATTACTTCTACCTTGTATAATCAATCTCTCCTCAGATTTTGATATATCTTTTGCTTTTAAGTTTCCTCTTGTTAAGTCTCTCGCCTTTGCAATTCCAACAACAGGTATTTCAATATCCATTTCATCTAATACTTTTTTTACACAATTAACTTGTGCAATTCCTCCATCCACAATAAAAACATCAGGAAGATTTCCATGCTTAACTCTGCGGCTAAACACTTCTTGCATCATTGCAAAATCATTATTCCCCTCAGGTCTCTCTTGCATATGATAATGCTTATAAGATTTTTTATCCGCAACTCCATCATGATAAACAATCTGGGCTGCAGTTGGAGATTTTCCCTGCCAGATAGCAATATCGTAACATTCTAAAGTTCGAGGTCTGTCCTTTAGAGACAGTAAACTCTTTAGCCTATTCAACCCAATAAAGACGCTGTCTTCATTTTTAATCCGAACTCTTTGAGTCTCTTTTGCATGTTCAAAAGTTGAATCAATTAAATTCTTATACTTTTTAGAACCTGTCTCTACTGAAAATTTTAAAGTTCCTTCATTTAATAAATGAAGAGCTTCTTTAAGAGAATCGGCATGCTCTTTATCAAAAGAAGTTATAATTCTCTCTGGGAAAATTTCATTATTATTTGAATAGTATTGAACTAGAATTTGAAGAATTTCCTCTTGAGTGCTTTCTATAAAATCTTGAAGTTGAAAATGAAAGTTTCTATGACCTAAAAGAGCTCCTCTTCTAATCATATAAAGACTTATATCAACTTCTTTTTCTCCCTGATAAAAAGAAATGATGTCGACATTTTTCTCATCCATAAATTCGACACTTTGATCATAAGACTCAGCTGTGAATTTTTCTAAATGAATAATATAATCTCTAAGCATTGCTGCTTGCTCAAAAGCTTCTTCTTCAGCAAAAGTTTGCATTTTATCTTTTAAAAAGTTTAACGCTTTTTTTGCTCTTTTCTTTCCTTTTAAAAAGTCAGAGGCAAGATTTAAATTTTCTTGGTATTTATTAGTTTGATATTCAGGCATACAAGGAGCTTGGCATTGTTTCATTTGAAAAAGAATACAAGGGGTCACTCTCGAGTTAAATTCGTGCTTAGAACAATCTCTTAGCAGAAATGCTTTTGTTAAAACCTTAAGAGTCTCTCCAATATTTGAACCCGTGGGATAAGGCCCATATAATTCAAAACCTTTTTTCTTCTTAGGCCTTCTTACATATTCTAACGCTGGGAATGAATCATTCGTATTGACTTGAATATAAGGATAAGATTTATCGTCTTTGAGCCTAATATTATATTTTGGTCTATGCTTTTTAATTAAATTATTTTCAAGAACGTAGGACTCGGGATCTGATTCAGTTAGAATAAAATCAAATTTGCAAATATGGCCTACGAGAATTTGAGTCTTTGGAGATTTGGCAGAAGTGTTGAAGTAGCTTGATACACGATTTTTGAGATTTTTTGCCTTACCTACATATATAATCTCGTCATCCTTATTTTTCATAAGGTAGCATCCAGGATTTTTTGGAAGAGTCTTTGCTTGATCAAGTAGCTCAAGTACCTGTTTTTGTCTGAGAGTTTTCTTTACTGTATCCATTAAGTTCGATAAAATATATCTGTTAAATATGTATAACTAGTCAGACAATAACTCAATACATGGAATTTATCTATGTCTATTTTGTGAAGTCACGCAAAGATAAAAAAGGATAATTAATGTCTAAGTACTCAGCCGGTAAAGAGGTTCTCTCATACTGTGGAAAGTGTAAACTTTCTCTAGCTCATATGATCGTTTCAATGAAAGATGAAAATACTCTTGGAAAAGTTACTTGTAAAACTTGTAATGCGACTCACATGTATAAAGACCCTGCTACTAAAACGAAAAAAGTTAGAGCAAAAAAAGCTACTGGTAGAACTCGTGCGAAGTCTGTTCCTGTAAATGAACTATGGACAGAAGCAATTGGTAAAGCAAGTGGTAAGGCAAAAGACTATTCTATTAGAGAAATCTTTGAAGTTAATGATATGTTAGATCATAAAAAGTTTGGGCCAGGAATTGTCCAAAACATTATCGACGGAAAGATAGAAGTTCTTTTCCAACACGAAATCAAAACATTAGTTCACGGTGTAAAATAAAAAAGGCTCCAATACGGAGCCTTTCTTTTTATCTTTTTTTTAATTAATTATTTTATCTAAACTAGAATCCGAAACCAAATCCCATCGTCATCCCAAGTCCCATATTCCCTGGAGAATAAGGTGCATAACCATAACCACCATTTGCTCCATATCCACCATATTGTCCATACGCTGATCCATAAAGGTTTCCAGCTGATTGACTGTAAGAGTTTTGTAGAGCTGCCTGCTGGTAATAACTATCCATTCCAAGAGCTTGTTGATTTAAAGCATAGCTTTGTTGAATATTTCCATAATTTCCATAGCCGTTATTATTAAAACCACCACTTCCATTAAAGTATGAACCAGTACCATTACCCCATGGAACTGTTCCCATTCCCATAGAGCCACCAGCGTAAGGGTTTCCGTACATTCCTGCACCTCCACCATATTGACCGCCCATATATCCTGGGTAACCCATACCCATTCCTGCACCGCCGTTAAAACCTGGAGTTCCGACACCAATTCCGCCACCCATTCCTGGATAACCCATGCCCATACCACCACCAAGGCCACCGCCAAGTCCGATATTAAGTCCTATTCCGCCACCCATTCCTGGGTAACCCATGCCACCCATTCCGATGCCACCGTTCATTCCTATTCCACCGCCCATTCCTGGATAGCCCATGCCACCCATTCCGCCGCCGATTCCGATATTAAGACCAATTCCTCCGCCCATACCATTTACGTTTCCATAAGGATTATACATTCCGTAAGGACCATACATTCCACCCTGAAAACCTGTTGAGTATCCAGCTCCACCCCAAGGGCTTCCGAATCCACCAAAGCCATTACCTTGAAATCCCATACCACCGGCAAATCCACCTAATTGGTATCCATTACAACCCGGAGGTGCAATATATTCATGAGGTAATTCGTTTGCTGCAAAATATCCTGGGTTAGTCCCATTTCCATACATTGTATGCATATGATTTGTTTGCATCATTTGACACTGTTCAAAACCAGTAGCTGCTGCTCCCGCCCACGCCTGGTTTGCACCAAGATAAGCATCTGACCAAAGCCACGCAGAACCAAATTGCGCTAGTGGAGGCAATACAGCACCTAAAATATCTGCAACACCACTTCCACCTCTTCTTCTTCTATTACAGTGAACACAATCTTCATTTGAACTTGAGTTAATTGAAATAACTGTCGTTCCCTCAATCCCAGTACATTCATTTGGTGATCGCGTATAAGAACATCTAAAACTCGTTCCATCGCCACGTCTTAAAATGACATAACCACTACCGCTTCCACCACCTGTAGTATAAACAACTGAACCATCAATTGCTCCACCATCTTGGGCATTAACATATACAGAACTTGAACTTGAGAATGAGTTTCCTCTAGTACATTTTTTAGTTTTTCTTCTTTTACCATTTCTTTTTATACACTTACTACGCCAGTAAGCTTTTGAAACAAGCGCTCCATCATAGTACATATTCGCACTTACACCACCTGGCCCAGTTGTCGTAGAAGTCGTAGTTCCATCTCCGTCACCATCGCCTCTTACAACAATATCAATGTCACCATCAATAGGATCAAACTCTCCAGTCTCTAAAAGAACGCTAGTAATTTCCGCATCAGAGAAACAACGGTTACGATAATTAACAGTTAAGTCATAGTTACCATCTCTTTTCCCTTTCTCAGCTCTACAGCCAACTCTATAACAAGTTTTACCATCGACCTCTGTCTTTGTTGGATTATCATAGTCATTAACATTTCCCTTGATAGAACCACAGACTTTAAGAATGATGTCATGCTTAGAAGCTGAAAATGCGCTGAACGAAAACAAGCCAACAGCAAGTAGTAATAAATGAATTCCCTTAATCATAATTATCTCTCTTAGTAGTTAAATGATAGGTACAAAAACCTATTCTTTTGTTCTTTATCGGAGGTTTTTACTATTTTCTTTAGGGATTTAAGTGTTTGAAATCAAAAAAAACCAGCAATAAATTGCTGGCTTATATTAAATTTGAATTTTTTAGTCAGTTTTTATAGAGATTGTTGATCTAAGCCAAGCGCCTTAGGATTAAACTTTCTAGTTGCTCCAACTAGAAACTCGATAAGATCTTCATCCGTAGCAAATACATCTTCGATTAAATCAGAGTTTAATAAAAAGTCTTTAACTCTATTCCCAACCTTGTGAAGAGATTCAACCATATAAAGTCCACCAAGATTTTCACCTTGAAAAGACTTGATTATTTCTTTTCTAGCATGATTAAACATCTCTGTTTCAGTGATATCTTCTGTTACTTCATCAATCCCAAATTTCTCTTCAACTTCTTCAACAGCCTGCTCTCTAATATCTTCATCAGTAGAAAAAGATACTCCAAGCTCAGTAGCTAAAGAATCAATTAGATCTGCTCTTTTATCCGCAGAGTAATCAATTAATGAATCTTGTTTTAAATGATTAATTGTATGCGTTGCAAGAGCTATAAGTGTATTGAAATCAGTTCTCATACTGTAATTCCTTTTTAATTCTAAGATAATTCGCCTTTAGTCTACCCTAAGATTTCAAGAAACTACAGTCTATTTTTAATTTTGCGCAAAAAACTTAAAACCATCTGTCGTTCACCCAAAAGAAAAACTAACACACCATAACATAACACTGTGAATCCAAGCTTTAGTGCTAGCAGCAGTGCATCGGATGTAAAACTATCTCCCACTCCTAAGGACTTATTTAACTCTAAGCAAAAAGTAAAAGTCATCACTGAAGCAATTACGACTTTTAAAAGCCTCAAGTTAAAAAAGTGATTCCAAGCAAGATTTAAATCCTTATGCAAAATAATAGTTTGAATTGTTGAATTGAGAAGCATCGACAAAGATGTTCCAATGGCCAACACTTCAAATCCATAAATCGGAGTTAAGACAACACAGAAAATGATATTAACTAATATTGAGAAGATTGAGGCGTACACTGGAATTTTTTGACGATCAATAGCGTAAAATGTTGGAACAAAGATTTTATAGATTCCATAAAAAGGAAGTCCAAGAGCATACCATTTTAAGGCAGAAGCTGTTTGAACAGTTGCATAAGCATCAAATTTTCCGCGCTCAAATACAATTCGGATTAAGTCTTCATTAAAAACAATTAAACCGATCATTGGAGGAAGAACTAAAAAGACAGAAAGAAAAAAACTACCTGCTAAAAGCTTACTCGCCTCATCCTTATCACCTTTTTTCCAGGCATCGCTAAAGTGAACAAGGTTTGAGTTACCAATACTTACCGACAAAATTCCAACCGGTAATTGAAACATTCGAAAGCCATAACTGAGCCAACTAACTGCCCCAATTAATGTTCCAGAAGCTAAAACTGTATTTACAACTAAGTTAATTTGAGTCGCTGCAAATCCAATAAGTCCTGGCCCCAAAAGCTTAAAAACTTTTTTAGATCTTTTATCTAAAATCTGTTCTGGCTTTTTAAAGCCAAATCCTTTTTTTATTAAAATTGGAATTTGAACAAGAGCTTGAAATATTCCACCGATAAAAACGCCTGCCCCAAGAGAATAGATTGCAGGTATTCCATTTGCTATAAAAATACTTGGAAGAACTAGCATTGATCCGATCATGGCAATATTAAAGAAGGCTGGAGCCATAGAGGGAATAAAAAATACTTTTAACGAATTCAAAGCGCCCATAAAAAGGGCGGCAATAGAAACAAAGGTCAAAAACGGAGCCATGATCCTTGTTAAGTTCACCGTTACTTCAAATTTATAGACATCTGTTTTAAAGCTTGGTGCAAACAAAGAAATAATTTCTGGCGCAAAGAATATAATTATTCCAGACAAGAATAAAGTTATACACCCTAGTAAAATAAAAAGTGACCAAAATAGCTTTCTTGCTTTTTCTGGATCTTCTTGGTTTGCTTCAACAAATGTTGGAACGAATGCCGAAGAGAAAGCCCCTTCCGCAAAAAGATCTCTTAATAGGTTTGGAATACGATAGGCAACTAAAAAGGCATCGGTTAAACCACTCGCTCCAAAGTAAGCGGCCATAACTTGCTCTCTTACAAGCCCAAGAATTCGGCTACAAAATGTTGCAAGAGCCATCTTTAAAGATGAAAGAAAAACTTTTGATCTAGACAATATTTTTTCCTTCCATAAACTGTTTGTAATCTGGCTTATAAAGAACAAAATTAAAGATCAAAGCTGTAGTGCTTGTTGCGATATAATAAATAAAATTACCAGATACAAAAGAAAGTAAGAATCCAAGAAGGGCTCCACTTTCATTTATGGCCCAAAGAATAATATGAAAAACAAAATAGCTTCCAAAGTTTTTTAAATACTTTCTATCTGATTCATCCATTGCTTTTAGAAAAGGCGCACTTTCACTTTTTTTAGAAGTCATTTTTTCTATCAGCCAGTTCTTGTTTTTAGAAACAAATAATGTAAAAACAAAAATAACAATCGTCATAGGGATCATCACTTTCTTTAGCGAATCAATATTACTTGTATCAACAAAGTTAAACCCCTTTATATAAATTAGAATAAATGCATAAACAGCTAAAGCTGCCATTAACGCAAACCAAATTAACTTTAATGGAAAAAGAGTTTTTTCAATATTTTGACTTAAGTGCATAATGTCCCCTTACCTAAGATTGCCATGAATAGCATGACCTTGCAATTTCAGACTCTTAACATATTGTGGCGTGCCCTTTGGCCCCATGCCGTAGGGGCAATCTTACATAATCTCATCCAAGTGTAATTTTTTGTCACTCGAAAAGCCGTGCAGGCCCGCGTTTTGGTAGATATTATAATTTTAGCAAGGAAGCAGGAAGTTTGGGCCTACGACTTCTAGGATGGAAATTTAGCTCAAACTTAATTAGCAGGACGCTACACACAACACACACGAATGATTCGGTCATGAGAGACCAACAAGGAGGTTCTAATGTATCTTGCTGTTGCCGTCGAAACAAGTAAACACCCCAACCAAAAACAGAACTACAAAGTCTGGTACCTAGAGATTGGTGCAGATGGAAAAGTTCACGGACTTGGAGTGAAAACCAAAGAAGAGTTGATAGGTTCTATTTTTGAAAACTATCGACTTACCGGAAAAACAAATTGGAGATGCTTCCAAAAAGAGAGAGACTGTTCTACTGCAATTGAAATTTTTGACTTCATTGCGATGAATACAGAACAAAATACTCACTTTGGAAATCTTCCGACGTTATCTGAGTTTCAGTTAACTTTGGATTCTCTCCAAACAAATTTAGAGTTGAGATCTATTGCATAATTAAAAAGGCCCAGGAGTTCTGGGCCGCTTTTATTTTATGCCATTTTTACAGGTCTGTTGAACTTTTTTGTTTTTCTCATCAAAGCACACATGTAGGTGGTTGCGATGAGAATTATCAGAAGAACGCGATACTCCACGAGTTCCAAGTTTATAGTCATCAAAGATTATCTTTGTTGCTCCCGCTTTTTTAAATAGATCTACCATTTTTTTTGTTTTTTCTCTGTCATAGTTTCTGCTAGATGCGTGGACAGTTAACTTACTCGAAGACTTTTTTAATGGACGTATATCAATACAGTTTCCACTACCGTGAGTGCTATGAACACCAAGACTCTTCGGATGCCAAATATTTCCAAACTGCACCTGACAACCATCAGACTTACAAGTCTTTTGGTGCTCCTCTAAAACCTTCATAAACACACAGGTAGTTGTTGGCTTAGCAAAAACGTCACTAGATCCTTTGTCATCAGTATTGTAGTGATAAGATCCAAATGGACCTTTATAACCGTGACCATCGTAAGAATTATAGTCTAGGGGTATTTTTAATAAGTCTTTTTGATCCCAAAGCTCTAGGTTTGCAAGGCTAAAATTTTTATCATTCTTAAACCCTGACTTTAAAACTCCAAGAATGGAATTTATATCTTTGTTTTTAAAAGGAACTAAATCTCCAACAGAAGAGCACTCTCCTAAGTTTAAAGCTACTGTCTTTCCTACACTATTATCTGAAAAGATAGGTGCAAAGTTATACTTCGTAGTACAATTTGATTCAGCATTCTCTGTTATATTAAAAAAACTAAAAACTTTACAACACTTTAAAATTTCATATTTTCCATTAATTGATCTTTGCGGCTTCAAAGCCAACACTTTTTTATTTAAGTATAATCCATTATCAACTAATAAACTTGAATTCTCTTTAACAACATAAGTGTAATCATCTGCCTTTTTTAGTGACTTAGAATAAAGAAATCCCTTCACTCCTCTCGTTACTTTTTTTCTTCTTACTGCATCACCACTGCTATAGCGGTAGCGAGACTTCATAAGTTTCTCATCGAGCTGGTATGTATCAGGAGTTGATACAACCTCAACTGGAACATATGCATTTGGATGAGAGGCAAACCCCTCACTTCCTTTTCTAATTTTTACAATTGATCTTCTTGGAATAATATTTTTTTTATTTCTATAATTATCTTGTGATCGAAAGTTTTCATATGTCTTGGATCCCATACCACTTGCATCACTTACCATAAACGGAGGCGTACTTGTTGAATCAACATAACAAGACTCATGAGCAAAAGCACATGTCATAAACACTGAAGCGATGAAAAAACTAAATACTTTCATCCCTCTCCTCGCAATTGAATTTTCTTAGAACAATAATCAAACTTACCACTCCTAAATTTAACTTGCATACTATATGGATAAGTAATACTTCTACTTGCAATATCAGAATAGAAGTCTACTTTTTCGATTTTGTAATAATCTTTACCATTAATTCTTTTTAATCTAACTTTCTGTGTAATCTTAACTTCATTTTTATCTTTAGAGATTAAAAGATTAACCTCTTTAGCCTCAATTTTAGTATCAAAAAGAATTGAACTAAATCGACTATCGTTTTCACTCCAGTAGTCAGAAAACTCTCCCACTTCCGAGACAGGTTTCGGGGTGCTAAATACAACTTGACCATACAACTTAAAAGTCTTGTCACAACAAAAGGCTGAAGAGCTTAGAGCTAAAACAATACATAATAGTTGATGTCTCACATCGGACTTATCGGTAGAAATGAAAAGGATCTTTAGATACAAATTTGGGGTAATTATCAAAATGAAAACTTGTGATTTCTATTAATTTAACACATGAAAATGCGTATGCCAAAGCGCTTTTTTCTAACTTCTTCATTGTAAGTATTTAATTCATCAAATCCGCTAAAAGCAGTATGCAAAGGCATTTTAAGCGCAGTAAAATAACGAGTACGTTTATTATCCGGGAGAAGAAATGAACACACTCGCAATTATTGGAGCCCAATGGGGCGATGAAGGAAAAGGGAAAATCACAGACCTACTAGGTCAAAACTCAGATGTTGTTGTCCGCTATCAAGGTGG
>CAKZJW010000027.1 GCA_937120495.1 uncultured Oligoflexia bacterium | reverse complement strand
CTTCTCTTCGGGGGAGGAGGTGGTTTTTTCTGTCATCGACGTCCTCTTGCCCAACGCGGCCGCATGGGCAAGCGCGCGTGCCGATAGGATCGGTCGAACGGTAACAAATTGTCGCTCTGCCTGTTCCTGACGAACCTGTTCATCGGGCGGAAAAGCGGCGGAGCCGAAAGTGGAGATCCAACGAGGGGCAAGAAAGGATCAAGACGATGCTTGCCAAGACCATGCTGGGCCTCGCCGCGCTTTCGGTGGCCGCACCCATTCCGACGCTGGCTTTTTCGGATAATGGTGTCACCATCGAACAAGCCTCTGCAGAGGCCAGAGACTATCGTTACGATGGGCGCTACGACCGACGCGACGATCGCCGTTACGACCGGCGTTCGAATCGTTACGACAACAATCGTTACAACGACAATCGCCGCTATCGCGACCAGCGCGTGAACCGCAACACGCGCGTCTGGAACCAGAATGGCCGTACCTATTGCAAACGCGACGACGGCACCACCGGCCTGTTGATCGGCGGTGCGGCGGGCGCGGTTCTGGGTGCTGAGGTTGCCGGACGGCAGAACACGACGCTCGGCGCGATCATCGGAGCAGTCGGCGGCGGTTTGCTCGGTCGGTCGATCGATCGCGGCGACATGGTCTGCCGCCGCAATTAAAGCTGTTGCGGTTCCGCCCGTGCGCTGTCCGGTCTTGCCCGCGCGGCGATAAGGCTGCCGATCACGATCAGCCCGGCCCCCAGCCAGACGGTGGGGCCGGGCTCTTCGGCGAACAACATCCATCCGAACAGCGCCGCCCAGATGAAACCGGTATATTCGACCGGAATGATCGCCTGCGCCTCCGCGCGTGCATAAGCCCAGGATAATAATGACAGCGCGACCAGCGCCAGCAGCGCGGCGCCGGTGACCGCACCCCACAGATCGGCACTTTGGGGCCAGCCGATCCATGCCGCGAACGGCAACAAGAACAGCGTCACCAGTCCGGTCTGGAAAAAAGCGATCTCGAACGGTTCGGCCAGCAGCGCCTGTTGCCGCGCGAGCACGAGATTATAGGCGTAAAGCGTCGCTGAAAGCAGCACCGCCCCCACCGCCGGCAGGTCGTTCGCGTCATAATCCCCCGAAAAACGCCCCGCCATGATGACGGCCATACCGGCCAATCCGAAAAGGCTGGCCACGATCGTCGGCTTTCCGATCCGTTCGCCGAGCAGGATCGAGGCGAGCAGAAGCGCGATCATCGCATCTGAAAAGGCCGGGTCTCCGTTCAAGCCAACATATGACTTTGTTGTTTCGGCTTCCCACAGCTGTTTTTCGGCTGTCTTGATAGCCCGCATTACAGGGGTTTCACCTTTGGCATTCTTGTAAACACCAACGCCAAGATCGATAAATGGAAGTAGGGTTCCCATTGTATTTGGATTATTTCCTCTGTTAAAAGAGTTTCCAAGTCCAAGCTGTCCCTTATCATTTAATCCCCAACATTTAACTTTCTTATCACTAAATAAAGCACATGAGTGAGATTCACCTAAAGCTAATTCTGTTACATATAATGGGTGCCCGTAAGCATCCTCACCAAGTTGAATTCTATTGGTAGGGTTAGAGATATCATCTGCAGCTCCACCACCAAAATCAACAGTGCTTCCCATACCGAGTTGACCAAATTCATTTGAACCAAAGCACATCACACGTCCTCTAAAGAGGGTACAAGTGTGTCCTTTAAAATTATTTGAGCTACCGCTATAAGCATCACCTTTACTTGTAAATATCTTCATCTTAGGAACTCTAAGATTAATTGTTTTAGTAAAAGGAGCATTATTAAATACTTCTGAATCAGGAGCATTATCAATGACAATACTTTTTAATCTTCTATAGTCACCAGTTCTATTTGGAAAAATTTCTGAATCAGCATGATAGTCATTAGATTCACTTAAAACAATTACAGTACTTGGCAGGGCCGTAATAGTCCCATTTTGTCTTACATGAGTATTGATTGTCTGAGCAATATCTATAGGAACTGAACTTGCGTCAGATCCAACGAATATACCATAACCAATTATAGAGTAGTTTAATGTGTTCTCATTCTCATACTCCCAAGGAGTTATTGGGTTAGCCGCACTATTATTCATATTTGTTACTAGGGTGGGCTTATTATCATCATTAGTAATTGTTACTTCAAAGCTTCCATTCGCACCTATGGCAATCTCTTGTGGGTTTGTAATTTCAGCTTTTACTGTTTCATCTAACTCATATCTAAGATCTCGGTTTACATTGACTCTAAATGCATCATTAAGAGTTGCTGGTGCTGACTGTGCCGCAGGTAGTGTAAAGCTAATAACATCCTCTACTCTTGATGACTGAGTCGCTCCACTTGCAGGTAATAACGATACAGAGTAGTCACTTCTCATATACTCAGATGAAGTTAATATTGATTCTTGATAAGTTGCAGTACCAGAAAAAATAATATCAAAGCTTAAGTCAATATGTTGATGAAGAGAGGTTGCAGTAAATTCATAATTAAGTGCAGTTGTTGCTGGCATAGGAGCAGGGGCTGCATAAGCTTGAATTGTGGCTGGTGCGTGTGGAGCGCCGTTATCTTCAGCTAGAACACTTGCAGGTGTTGATGTTAATTCTACACGTGGAGGAGAACTACCTTCGACAATTGAAACAAGAAACTCATTATCAACAGGACTTACAGAGTAAGGGTAGTAAGCTGGAGGAGTATCGTCTTGTGAGATTCTTATTATAAATTGTTCAGTTTCTTCGTAAACAATATCAGCGTGATTAAGCTCAATATCAATAGAGAACTCGGAGCTGCCAGCTGGAATAAGAACTTCTTTTGCAAAAATAACATCGTTTGATCCTGGATATATAACAGGAGAGCTCGGTGCTCCTGGATATACATTTACTCCAGCAAAAGGCACTTCGCCTGCTAAAAAATTATTTAATAAAAAGTCGTTTTCATCTGCCTTATAAAAATCTGGATTACTTGCTTGAACAATCTCTACCTTAAAGGTTGAATCTGCAGCAGATGGAGTAGAAAGGAAAAATGGAATGTTCATCACTTCATTGGTTGCTTCATTTTTCGCTAAAAATTTATCACCTTCAAACCTTGCAACACTTGGAGAGTCTGAGTCTCCAATAGAAATGATAGCAAGATCGTTTGCAAGATCAATTGTTGCATTCGCAGATGCTATAGAAGCAATACTCAGTTCAAAAGCTTCATCTCTTCCTAATTCGAATAGATTATCTGCGAGTATTCTAAAGTCGAGACTTGCTTCTAGTGAACCAGCAGGTATGGTAACTGTCGCGCCAGCGTTGATTAAAGCTTGAAGCTCAGGTGAGTCTGCAGCAATATCAGCACATTTAAATTCTTCTGGACCAACAAATGGTGCTACAGAGTCACATTCTGCAAAAACAGTATTTGTAGCAAAATTAATTATAATATCTTCATTGGATGCATGATCTAATTTGAAAACAATATTTGCCATATTATTCTCATTTTGAATAATTACACCTTTAGTTAGCGGAGGTATCGGAGCAGGTATAGCATTTATTGAAACAACTGGAACAGCTGTGGACTCGGTAAGATTTAATGTTGCCGAACCTTGGGCCACATTTATAGTGTATAAAGGAGCAGCGGTTACATCTAAAATTATAGTCTCTGTAGTATTTTCAAATATACTATCAGCTATCGATGTTATGTTTAAACTGGTGGTTGTACTTCCTTTCGGAATTGTTACCGAGTAAGAAGGAATTGAGAAATCAATTGTAGAAGTCGCAGTACTCGCAGCGTTTAGGCTAAAGTTAATTATTATATCGTAGGCACTTATTTTATCTAAGGTAAAATGAAGAGGCTGAACAGTTCCTTCAGCAATCGTTTCCAAAACACTTGCAGCGCCATCGAAACTAATTAAAACTTCACTTGGAACATCATTATCTATTATTTCAACAGTGTTTTTAACGATGCTACCTAAGTTAATATTTTGAGGTTGCAAGATTTTAACTTCAAAGTGTTCACTTGGCTCGTCAGTTAAATCCTCTGGAAGAGGAATATTTATTGTACAAGAAGTTTGATTCGCTAGGAAAGTAACATCAAGACCGGCGACACTACATTGAGCTGGATTAGTAGTTGTTAGAGTCGTTGAATCAAAGTCACTACCATCTAGTGCTGTTAACTCATCAAGAATTAGACTAAATGTCTGCGCACTCTCACTAAGTTGAGATAGAGTAAAGCTTACCTGAGCGTTACTTCCTTCGACTGCACTTGTTGAGTTTGCTGTTAGGCTAACAGATGCAAGAGCTCCTGCTTCGTTAATAGTTATTGTTGAAGAGTTGTTTGCTCCCGGAATTGTTACCCCTGCAGTTAAAGTTGAAATTGAAATATCAATAGTATCACCTTGATCGTAAACACTATCAGGAGAGATATATACTGGATGTGAGTAGTTTCTTACTCCTGGTGGAATTGTAATTGTTCCAGTTGCTCCTAATGAGTGATCTGCACTTGTAGCAGTTCCTGCGATCGTATAGTCAATAACGATTGGCTTAGAGCTCTTTGTTGTAATAAAAAATGGCAACTGAAAAGTATTTCCTTCAGTTGTTTGATAGTTTGTAGCAACAATACCAGCCTGTGGTAAGAATTCATTATCTGCAATATTTACAGTTGCTGTGCCTGTGCCAACTTGGTTTGCATAGATGCTACTTCCTAGAGTGATTGTAAAATTCTCATTTCCTTCACTTAAGTCATCATCAATTGCTGTAAGGCTAATTGTTTGAGCTCCTGAAGCAGTCCCGGCAGGGAAGACAAACTCACCTTGTGATAAAAGATAATCATTCCCGTGAATCGGAGAGTTTAAACCTGGAGTTAAGGTATATGGAATTCTTAATTCGTTCTCTATTGTACCTACTAGGTTAACTTGTATTTGAGAAACTGCTCCACTTTCAACAACAGCATAGGTTGGGGCACTAAAAGAATAAGTTGCCGCAGGACCAGAGTTATTAATTGTAAGAGTGTTGGTAGGAAATAAACCAATATTTGCGTTGGTAGGATTACCTAAATTAAATACAGCCGTTTCTGATAGTTCGTTATAAATATCATTTGTTATTGGAATTGCAATTGTTTGAATTAGGCTCGATCCAGAACTAAATGTAAGCGATTGATTTGAAAAACCTATATCTGTTCCCATCTTAGCAATGCTGTTTAAATTGTCATAATTGATTGGAACGACAATATTGTCTTTGCTTAAATTCGTTACTTCAACAGTAAGGTTATATGTAAGGCCTTCCGTTGTTACTCCAATTGCAGATTGAAAGCTAACAATAGGGTAAGATTCATCATCTCTAATTTCTAAAGAGAGTTGGTGGTTACCAGAAATTCCATAATCATTATTGTTTGGAATGATTTGAAGATTAAGTATTTCGTTACCCTCATAAATTAAATCATCAAAAAGTGTAAGGTTGATATTTTTTAATGTTTCATTTGGTGCAAATTCAACTCTAAACCTTGTTGGAATAACATAAGTTGGAATAACACCATCGACAGTTATTAAACTTAAATCAGTGGGATCAGCTGTTCCGTTAATATCAACGAAAACGGTTTGAGCACTTGAAAGATCACTCCCAGTTCTTTCAATACGAAATTGCGAAGTATTATTAGATTCTGATCTCGTAGCAGAAGCTCGATTAAATGAAAAACTCTGTCTCGTAAACAAAGGGGTATCCACAGCGTTATTTTCTTCCGCTGTTTTTTTAGCAGTTTGCTCTGCCACATTACATGCAGACGCAAAAACTAAAATAAATAATAATATACCCAAAATTTTCAAAGCATCCCTTGTTTCGCTTTTTATCCTAATGTCTTTTCGGATAGTTATTTATGAATTTTAGCATGCTTAATCGTTATACTCGGGTACTGGAGCGTCTGTACGTAATTTTAAGGTCTTAGCAGGGGATTAGATATTACGTAGGGTATTTCCTGCCTAAAATAATTGACGTAAAGAGCTATTAAATTTAGCTTATTAGTATCAAGGATGATCATATGTTAAATTTTCTTAAAAAATTCGAACAAACAGGGCCCAATTCAGACGAGGGAAAAGTAATTGCTTTGATGAATCAAAAGGGGGGCGTTGGTAAAACAACCATGGCTTTTAATATGGCTCATGCTCTTGCGAAAAAAAATAAAAAAGTTCTCTGCATCGATATGGATCCTCAATTTAATTTTAGTTCACTTTTTAATTTTACTCCCAATGAAAATACTCCAAGTATATTTAATCTTCTGATTAATTCGATTAAAGAACTCAGAGCACTTCATACAGGTTGCTTACTAAGTGAAAGTATTGTTGGTATTGATAAAAATATTCATCTTCTTCCTGCTGGTCAAGAGCTCTCTGGTTTTGAACTTTCTGTTGCAGGAATAAGTTCTCCAAGGCAATTAATCTTAAAGCGCTTTATTGAAAAAAATAATTTAAAAAATATGTATGACTATATTGTTATTGATGGGCCACCAACATTAGGTCTTTTGGTTGTAAATATACTTTGTGCAACAGATGGAGTTCTTTTTCCATTTATCCCAGATGCTTTTTCGGAGCAGGGCTTGAAAAATATTCAACAAGTTGTTGAGGATATCGAAGATATGGGAATAACGAAAACTCCAGTTAATCTCGGCTATATACCGAATCTGTTTGAAGCAAGACGAAGACAAAGCAATGAAGACTTTGATTCGATTAAGGATCGATTTTCAAATGCTCCAGTATTTGAGCCTTTTAGTAATAAGGCAAATTTTGCAAAAAGTATGGCAAGTAAAAAATCTGTGTTTCACTATGAAAGTGTTCAGTTTCAAAAGCTGCAAGAGCAGTTTTTAAATATGGCAGATGCTGTTGAAAGTAGATTGAACTAATAAAGTAGGGAGATTGAATGAAAAATAAAAATCCACTATACGTTGTTTCAAAAAATACAGTCCAAGAGGCAAGTGGAATGATTGATTTTCTAATTAAGAAATTGAATATTGAACCAGCAATAGAATTTTTTAATATGTTAATTGAAATGCTTCTAGAACAAGTAAACTCTTATCCGGCTTTAATGGCCATCAAAGAGTTTATTGATCTTATTTTAAAACGTGTTGAACTATTTAAGAAAGTTTCTGTTTTTTAATCTATTCTTTATCTTTTGCTATTATTGATCTCGCTACGTCTTCAGCGATTTTCCCAACAACATAGGGAACTTCTTGTCTCATTGTTGCAGCTGGGCCATGTAGAAATCCTAATAGGTGAAGCCACTCGTGAGTCATATTGTTAATCATTTTTGGAGTGTCAAAGTAGCTATAGTATTTCCAGTTTAGCTTGATCCATTTACTATTTGATGGATCAGTTGAACCGATAACTTTTCTACACCAAGTACCAGCTTTCTGATACCACTTACAAACCTTAACCCATGAGTTAAAGTTCATCTCTCCTTCTGTTCCTGGACGCATTTTTTCGTTACCGTCCATGATGATTTGATATATATCTTCATTGCTTAAAAGATTTTGAGAATCTCTCCAAAGATAATTTTTTCCAAATCTTCTTTCTTTTATTTCATTTCCTTGATCATCCATACCAAGAACAGTTTCGTTTGCAAGAACTTTTTGTTTGAACTCCTCACTGTTTAAAACCTCTTCGAGTAGATTTAATGCAGCGACAAACTTCTTTTTTTGAGCTTTTCCTGTCGTTGTAGATGATGGAAATCTCCAGTTCTCTTGAACTACTTTTAAATATTTCGAATCTACTTGAGTAGAGTCGTAATTTTTGTCAAAACTTAGTTGAACTTTTACATTGTCATCACTCATTGCAAATAAATTCAAAGATAGAGTGAATACCATTAATGATAAAAATACTTTTTTCATGATAAATTCCTTTTGTTAAGAAATTTATCGATCTTGTGGACATGAGTTTTAAGTTTTTTGCAAATTTAATACTTGATAGGAAAAATAATCGATTTCGGTATTTGCATTTATTTGAAGCATAAGAGGTTAATATCTCAAAGAATAAACTTCAGAATAAAATAAATCATGTTAAAATTATTAAATGAAAAAAATTAACCTTCTCAAAAACTCAGTTGTCCCATCAATTAAATTAAGTCTCTTTCAGTTCATTGGATTTAATTCAATGTTTTTAATAATAAAATATATTATGAGTAGTGATCGAGATAAATTCTTCTCATCAGGTATTGATCTTTTAATTATGGTGTCATTAATAAGTTTTATATCATTACTTATGCTTCAATTTAGATTTAGACGTGTAAATAAAGCTCTAAGCTCTAAATTAGAAAAAATTTCATTCGAGCAAAACGCAAAGATATCTTCTGCAAATTTACTAATGGTCCTCTCGGGGAACTTTAATCGAGTTGCCATTAAAAATGATGGAACTAAGGTTCGAGCATACTGTTTTAGTAAAATTTTAAAAAGCTCTGATTGTAGCCTGATAAAACATCAAGGAAAGTACTACGCCATCACTCTCTAGTTTTAAAGCGGTTATTTTTCTAGGAGATTGGATGGCAAGCTGCCAGTTGGATGTATACTTTTTGAGTTGTCTTGATCGAATTCTCGAGTAAAATCTTGATCTTCATCTTTTGTGGGAGCTGCTTGTCTGAGCTCCACGCTATCAAATAGTGAGTCAAGATTGGCAATCCCTTTTTGTTTTAAGGGAGATTTTCTTTGAAATTTCAGCTCTTTTGTATTTTGCTCTGGGTCTTTGTTTTTGCCTGTTTTTACTTGAGATGAGCTATTAGAAGTACTTGAGGATAGATATTCCATTTCCATATTAAGTCTCGTCCAGTCAATTTGAGAGGCAAAAGTAGATACAGAAAGAAAGCACAATAAGATAAATATTCTCATAATAACTATTTTATGCTAAGAATCATGGCAATGCAAAACTTTGAAAACAATATTGATCTAGAGCTTTCTTCATATGATTTTGAGCTACCCTCTGAGCTTATTGCTGAGCGACCAGTTGTTGGTAGACAAAACTCTAAACTTCTTGTTTACCGAGTAAAAGATAACTCTATCGAGCATCGCAATTATTATGATCTCCCTGAAATTTTAGATAATAGGCATCATCTCGTTTTGAATCAGTCTAAGGTTTTTCCTTGCAGGCTTATTGGCCAAAAACAAACAGGTGGAAAGTGTGAAGTTTTTATTCTTTCTTTAATTGATCTTGATGAAACATATCCAGCACTTATTAAAACCCGAGGTAAGAAACATCTTGGAGATGTATTTAGTTTTGGAGATCTCACTGTTTCGATTTGTTCTATTGAAGAAGATGGATCATTTAGAATTAAATTCAATATGCAAAGAGCTGAGCTTCTCGAGTTTTTAGAAACTCATGGTGAGATACCTATTCCTCCATATATAAGATCAGGTGTCGCTGATGAATCAGATAAAGAAGATTATCAAACAACATATGCATCAGAGGTCGGGTCAGTTGCCGCTCCAACGGCAGGACTTCATTTTACGGATGATCTTTTTAAAAACTTAAAAGAAAATGGAGTCGATAAATCATTTGTTACTCTTCATGTTGGAGCCGGAACTTTTAAACCTGTTGTAACGGAGAGTATTTTAGAGCATAAAATGCATTCAGAATTTTATGGAATTGATAAAGTAAATTTAAACTCGATAAGAGAAAATCAAGGAAACCTTATTGCAGTAGGTACAACATCACTTCGAGTTCTTGAAAGCTTAAGTGATGAAAATGGATATATAACAGATCCAAGTGAACTTGAAAGCACTGACATCTTTTTATATCCAGGTAAGAAGGTCAATTCTATCGCGGGTTTAATTACAAATTTTCATCTTCCCAAAAGCACACTGTTAATGCTTGTAAGCTCCCTTATTGGAAGAGAGAAAGCATTAGAGTTATATAAAGTTGCGATAGAAAATAAATATAGATTTTTCTCCTATGGAGATGGAATGATAATTTTAAGAGATTAATTTAAAGAGATATAAAAATGAAAGATTCAATTTATACATTAGAAGCACAATCAGGGGAAGCACGGGCCGGAACAATTGTTACTGAGCACGGAGAAATTCAAACTCCTATTTTTATGCCCGTAGGAACACGCGCAAGCGTAAAAGGTATGTGGCAAGAAGATCTTGAGCGAATGAATGCTCAAATTATTCTTGGAAATACATATCATTTATTTTTACGTCCAGGTCATGAGCTTATTGATCGAATGGGTGGGCTGCATAAGTTTATGAGTTGGGATAAACCAATTCTAACAGACTCTGGAGGATTTCAAGTTTTCTCTTTAAGCGATTTAAATAAAGTCACAGAAGAGGGAGTTGAGTTCCAATCTCATATTGATGGATCAAGGCATATGCTTAGTCCTGAAAAATCGATGGAAATTCAAAAAGCACTTGGTTCAGATATTGTAATGATTTTTGATGAGTGTCCAAAGCTACCAGCAACTAAAGAGACACTTCGAACAAGTATGGAGCTTACACTTCGTTGGGCTAAAAGATGTAAAGACTATGGACTACAGCCTCATCAAAGTCTGTTTTCAATTATCCAAGGTGGTCTCTATGAGGATCTTCGAGAAGAGTGTATGGAGCGCTTAGTTGAGATGGATTTTCCAGGCTACGCTTTGGGTGGATTAAGTGTTGGTGAAAAAAATGAGCAGATGGTTTCGTTTTTAAATTCCTTCACACCAAAGATGCCACAGAATAAACCTAGATACTTAATGGGGGTTGGAAAGCCTTTGGATATACTTAATGGAATTAGAGCCGGAATCGATATGTTTGATTGTGTTCTTCCAACTAGAAATGCTCGTAATGGTCAGTTTTTAACAAAACATGGACCTCTCAATATTAAAAAAGAAAGATTTAAAGAAGACCCACTTCCACCAGATCCAAGTTGTGAGTGCCCTGTTTGTACTCGTTACTCTAGAACATACGTTAGGCATTTATTTAACGTAGGTGAGTACTTGGCCGGGCAATTAATTACATTTCATAACTTATTTTTCTATTTAAAGATGGTAAAGGATGCCCGCGCCGCAATAATTGAAGATAAGTTTGACGAATATTACAAAGAATTTTATAAAAACTATACTTCAGACATGCACAAATAATTTAAGGAGAAATACATGTTAGGTTTATTAATTTCTGACGCACACGCTCAAGCTGCTGCACAACAACCAAATACAATAATGAACTTTGTTCCAATTATTCTAGTTTTTATTGTTTTTTACTTTCTTATGATTAGACCTCAAAAAAAGAAGATGCAACAAGAGCAAGAATACATTGCTGGTATGCAAAAAGGTGAGGAAGTTTTCACTAAGTCTGGAATGCTAGGGACTATTTCTGGTTTAACTGATAAAGTAGTTACACTAGAGATTGAAGGTGGAGTAAGAGTTAAGTTTCTTCGTACTCAAATTGCAGGAAGTTCAAAAAACCTTTATAAGAATGAAGAAGAAAAAAAATAAGGTAAAATAATGTTTGGTTTAGGAATTGGTGAAATTGTAGTTATTCTTTTTATTGCGCTGATCTTTATTGGTCCCAAGAAACTTCCAGAGCTTGCAAAAGGCTTAGGCAAGGGGATTAGAGAGTTTCAAAATGCAGCGAATGGAATAAAAGAGACAATCACCAATCCTGAGTCAAATACTACACAAAGTAATATCCCACCAAAAGCTGCACCCCTGGATCAGCCACCTGTTGAGGCGTCGGTTAGTGAGTCTGCTGAACAGTCAGTTGAAGGTGATGGAGCGGATGAGACACTTGCCAGTGACCTAGATCCAAGCCATCATGAAGAGCATAGCATCAAAGATAAGAAATAAAACCAACCAAAGCATTTGCCCTTAGCCTTTTTATTGTTTAGAATTTTCAATGTTTTATATTATTAATTCTACGAAATTTTATACGAAAAGGTGAAAATTAATGAATCGCAGTTGGTGGTACCGTTTTAGTTTCATGTTATTTTTATTTGTGATTTCGGTTATGGCCGTAATCCCAACAGTTTTTAACTTTAATGAAAATAGCTCATTCCCAGTTAAATCAAAAATCAATTTAGGACTAGACCTTCAAGGTGGTCTCTATATGGTTTTAGGGATCGATTTTAAGAAAGTTTATTCAGATGAGATGAAAAACTACGCAAAAAAGATCCAAACTACTCTTCAAGATGAAGGTATCGCAAGCTCAATTGGGAAGCTAAGCGTTACAGATCCTGAAGACCCTCATCACACGGTGATTATCTCTCAAGAGGGAGATCTTCAAAAAGCACGTGACTTTATCAGTGAGTACTATAGTGGTTCAGGAAAGCCTCTAAGGTTTACAGGACTTGAGGGAACAACTGTTGAGTACGCTCTTAATCGTGAATTCAAAAAAGATATTGAAGATAACGCTGTAAAAAAATCAATTGAAGTTATTAGAAACAGAATTGATGAATTTGGTGTAACTGAGCCAGAGATTGTTTCTCAAGGAACGGATAGAGTTGTTATCCAGCTTCCAGGGGTAAAGGACATCGAAAGAGCAAAAGAGCTTATTGGTAAAACAGCAAAGCTTGAATTTAAGATGGTTAATGATGATATGAGTGCTGCTCTTTTAAATGAGTGGATGACTAAATCAAAAGCAGCCGGAATTGATTATAAAAAAGGTCAGCGTTTTTCTGAATACGTTAGAAAGATGAACGAATTTGCATCTAAAGATATGCCAAATGGTTATGAACTAGCATTTGAAAAAACTCTTAATAAAGTAACAAATGATATTGAACAACTTATGCCTTATGTAGTTGAGTCTTCTACAAATCTTACTGGTGACTCTCTTCAAGATGCAAGTGTTCGAGTTGATCAACAAAATAATCAACCTTATGTTGCAATAACTTTTAAGTCTCAAGGGGCAAAGATTTTTGAAAAACTAACAGGTGATAATACAGGAAAAAGAATGGCAATCATTCTTGATGGTAATGTTTACTCTGCTCCAGTTATTCAAGCAAGAATTGCTGGTGGAAATGCACAGATCACACTTGGACAAGGAAACTATAACGACCTTCTTAAAGAGGCGAGTGACCTTTCTTTGGTTCTAAGAGCTGGTGCTCTTCCTGTTGAATTAGAATTTCAAGAGCAAAGAATCGTTGGTCCAAGTTTAGGTAAAGATTCAATTGAAAGATCAAGACTTGCAGGTCTAATTGGTGCTGCAATTGTTTTCCTATTTATTTTAATTTACTACAAGGTAAGTGGATCACTAGCGATAACAACTCTTGGTATGAATATTCTTTTTGTTCTTGCATGTCTGGTAGGTCTTGAGGCAACTCTTACTCTTCCTGGTATTGCTGGTATTGCATTGACCGTCGGTATGGCCATTGATGCAAATATCATTATCTATGAAAGAATTAAAGAGGAGCTGGCTTTTGGTACTCCTGTTAGGGAAGCTGTTGAGACTGGATTCTCAAGAGCATTCTGGACAATTCTTGATGCCAACTTAACGACAGCAGTTGCAGGTCTAATGCTTCTGAATTTTGGTACTGGTCCAATTAGAGGTTTCGCAGTTACTTTAATAATCGGAATTGTTTGTACTGTTTATACAGCATACTTTGTTGGGCGAATTTTCTTTGAGTTCTATATGGATAAAACTCACGGAAAGTCAGTAAGCATTTAATTTAAGGAATAAGAAAATGACAAAATATAATTTTAACTTTGTATCAAAATTTCCAA
The DNA here is from genome assembly GCA_937120495.1 of uncultured Oligoflexia bacterium. GTDB lineage: Bacteria > Bdellovibrionota > Bacteriovoracia > Bacteriovoracales > Bacteriovoracaceae > CAKZJW01. Next base: position 39,200 of record CAKZJW010000027.1, on the reverse strand, counting down.
TTGCAGTTGTCGCATCTCTTGTGCTTGTTCTTGGTTCAATATTTTTATTTGCCACTAAGGGGCTTCATTACGGAGTAGACTTTAGCGGTGGTGCTGAAATTCAAGTTAAGTTCTCTGATTCGATTGATCTAGGAGCACTTAGGTCTGAGCTTAAGAGTAACTTTAAATCTTCAAGTGTTCAGCAAATTGGTGATGACTCTCAAAATGAACTTCTAATTAAGGTTAGTGGATCTGAAGCAAACCTTAATAAGGTTACTGATCAAATTACAAAAATGCTTATGGGAAAATTTGCTAGCATCAATCCTGTTATTCAAAAAACGGATATCGTAGGTCCAAAAGCCGGAGAGCAGTTAAGAATCTCTGGTTTCCAAGCTCTTATTTGGGCATTACTTATGATTATGATTTATATCGCTCTTAGATTTGATTATAAGTATTCACCAGGAGCTATTGTTGCTCTTGCTCACGATGTAATTATCATTATAGGGATCTTTATTATTATGGATAAAGAGTTCTCTCTTCAAATTGTTGGTGCTCTTTTAGCCGTAATTGGTTACTCGGTGAATGATACCGTTGTTGTTTACGATAGAGTTCGTGAGAACGAAGAAAAAGATACAAAAAAGCCACTTAAGGAACTTATTAATAAGGCCTTAAATGAAACACTTTCTAGAACTGTACTAACTTCGATCACAACATTGATTGTATCAGTAATGATGTTCTCGATGGGTGGTGGTGTAATTCATGACTTCTTTTTCGCTGTTACACTTGGTGTAATTATCGGAACGTACTCATCTTTATTTGTTGCAGCTCCTACGATTTTATTCTTTGATAAGTTCAAAGGCGCTAAAGCATAATATAATGAAAAAACTTTTATTGATTATAACTATATTCTTTTCGGGGTTTGTTTTTGCAAATCCCGAAGATGAATTAGAGGAGTCAATAAAAGAGACTGTTCAAAATTTACAAACTATAAATGTTGAACAAAATACAAATCCCAAAGAAAATACTCCTACTAAAGCTCACTACAAACCTAGAGAACTCAAAGATAGCTACCTGACTAATATTATGGATGGCATGATGAAAAATATGATCAAGGATCTTTTAAAAGAAAATCCTTTATCAAAAATGAGTAAATCTGAGGTGAGAGGACTTATTGAGGCCCACTTAAGTAATTTACCTGTTGGGAAACTATTTAAGAACAATCCTCGTCTTTTAGATTTCTTTGTAGACTGGCTTCGGGATAAGAGAGCTCTTCCTCGTTTTGTGGGAATCGTAAATAAACCTAAAAAAGTAAAGACCTATGGTTTTATTGTTTTTGGCGTGTTGATCGTAAGTTTCTTTTTAAACTTATTTAATAGTGACGGAAGTTTATTTAAAAGAATTCGAAGAAAGCTAATGATTATTGCAGGTGTATCAATTACTAATGCAAGTGTATTTTACTTTATGTTTAAGCCCAATATTCAACCGACTATTGACCTAGTTCTTAAACATATACATCTATAACTTCGGAATACAGCCAATTTTTTTATCATGAGCAGGGTATTGAGTAGGTACTCCATTTCCACCCTGTGAGTCCTGACTTACACTATCTCCAATTTCACTTGGTCTTTTAACCGTAAAAGTCTTTTGATGTGACTTCTTTATGTACGGAGATGTTGGATCAGGTGGCCAGAAAAATTGAATTTTCTTACCAGTGATTGAATTTTCATTTGGCTCAATGTTTTGTCCATTCTCAGTGTAAAACCAAATAGGCTTTAGGTGAGACTCTCTTACTAGGATTCGAGATGATCCACTTTCTTGTTCTGCTATATAAAGACCTTCAGTTGCTACACCTACGATGTCTTTCATGGCTGCAAACAATTGATTTGAACTAGCGTAGTGATCTTCGTTTGGACAATATGATTTAAAAGTTGTCTGATCAATCCATGGAGTCATGTAGTAACCAAGGTCAGCATTCTCAGCTGTTGCCGTAACAGTACCACCGTTACCAGTGTTGTCAGCTGTTGAAATATCAGGACCAACTGTCCATTGAAATTTAAAGAATAAATTTGGAGCCGAAGGTAGACTTGCACCTCTGTTTTCTACTTCTTGAAGAAGCAGTTGATTAATTTGTGGCAACCCATCACCGTCAGTATCGAAAAATCTTGGGTCTAGTGCATTCCAAAGAGTTAATGCTCCAGGAGTCTCTTCTAGTAAAGGATCGTTTCGAGGAGTTGAACCAAAAGTTATAATATCGTGACAGTAAATATTTGCAAAAATCTGTGTCAGAGGATCTGGTCTTGTTTCGTTATTAAAGTAGAAGTATTCACGAGAAGCATTTAAATAAATAAGACTTACATCATTTGGAACAGTAGTAATGTTCATACATGTGTATCTTGATATTGGTAGAGTCCAAAGAGGACCTCCAATTGGATCAGTAATTGGAATAGAAGTTTTTCTAATTTGAATTGTATCACTCGAAACGTTTGAGCCAGTTTCTAAAATTTTAACCCTATAAGTTCTGTCATCAGCAAGTGAATCAATCACGGCCTTAACAGTATTTGATCCTTGAGATAGGGGAATAAGTGCAAGGTTCTGTGTTGCCCCAGCGCTATTCTTTACCTCTAATTCACAGTTTGCTTCACTTATAGTGTCCTCTGTAAGAGGGTCAATTATAGGTTTTGTACACCAGTTATAAAATGTTCCAAGATCAGTTCTTTCAGAGATATCACTTGTAACAGAAACATTCATATAAAGAGTTGCGTTTGCATCAGCCTTATCTGAACAAAAATTATCACAGTTGCTTCCCCAAGAAATAGTTTTACTTTCTTTACACGCACAAAATCCACTTTCAATTTTTACTGCATTATCTGGTCTTGCTAGCTTATCGAGTCTTTCTTGCTCGATCTCTTCTTCTGTTTTAGCATCTGGATCTATAGTATTTTGAGCGTTGCTTTTTGTTTGAAGAATAGGTCTATCAACAGGAGCGTTATTACACGACACTGCAGTTAGCAGTATTGTTGTAATTAGTGAAAGTATTAGTCTTTTGTAATTTATCATTTGTTCCCATTAGTCCTGCGGCAATATATGCCTACTTATCGAATATCAAATCCACTTACTTGAGTATTTTATCACCTGAATAAAAGAGAAAAGTTTATTAGCTGTATTTTCGGTAGGTTAGAGTGATTTTTAGGTTTTAATCTAAAAATATACGCCAAATAAATGAGGAGCCCTAATGTTTTAAGTTAGTTATACCGATGAGGTATACAATAACAAAGAGTTAACTCTATCAGGAGAAGATTATGACAAAAGCAGACTTAATTGCTGTTATTGAAAAACAAGCCAACCTCTCACCAAAGCAGTCAGAGAAAGTGATTAACATAGCTTTCGATACTATGATTCAAGCACTTTTTGATGATGAAAGAATTGAGATAAGAGGCTTTGGATCTTTTGCGAACAGAAACTATAAAGCTTACGAAGGAAGAAACCCAAAGACTGGTAAAGTAGTTAAGGTTTCTCCAAAGAAAGTTCCATTCTTTAAAGTTGGAAAAGAGCTTAAAGAGATGGTTGATGCTGGTAAGGAAAAATACGTTATTAGAGAAGCGTAACTAACAGATATTAAAGAATATTTTTAGAATACAAAGGGCTCGGTTTACTGGGCCCTTTCTCGTTTTAGTGACAAAAACTGGTGCCATATTGTCCCCAATGCCATTGTGGCTTCATAAAATAATTACTAGATTTAAATTATTTACACCTGCGCGTTGCATCAAGGTGTATAACGTCTCAAACACGCTCATGGAAGATTAGGGTAAAACTTGGAGGAAAAATGTTTAATTTTTACAGACTAGTATTTCTAATTTCAATAATGACAATCAGCTTTAACTCGTTTGCAGCTGTAAGCAAACTTATTACTGCAACAAATGAAGAGGATAAGGACCTTATAACTCTATCTCTTATTGTTGATAAAAACGTGGATGTTACCGGGCTAAATATGAAGGTAGTAACTCCTCAGGGAAAGGCAATCACAAACAAGAACTTTAAGGTTCAGGATGTATACACGGGCTTTACTCTTATGGAGAAAAAAGGGCGTAAGGTTGTTCAACTTAATTCTAAAAACTTCTCGGGTCATAACGGTGGTGAAGTTAACCTCGATTACCTATATAGCGGTATAAGTGGAAAAAGAGGATCAATTCAATTTGATCTAAGTCGAAATGGAGATAACTGGGTTATTTCTTATAAAGGAAAAAAGATTAAAAAACTTCATTTTGTATCTAATAAAAAATTTGCAATTGGGACTATTGGAGTTAAAAAAATTATAGTAAAGTAATTCTATGAAAAAACTATTATTCCACACAGATACAAATTATTCACCTGCACTAAACTTTGGCCTTTTGGTTCTTCGTTTTGGAGCAGGTTTAACTATGGCCTTCGCCCATGGAATTGGAAAAATTCCTCTAAGTGATGGCTTTATTGGTTTTGTTGCAAAGATTGGATTTCCGGCTCCAGAGCTTTTTGCATGGGCAGCTGCTTTATCTGAACTTATTGGTGGTATTTTTATCGCTGCAGGAGTTCTAACTAGACCCGCAGCATTATCTTTAGTGCTCACGATGGGTGTTGCTGGGTTTATTGCCCACTCTGGTGATGGCTGGTCGAAGATGGAACCATCATTTGTTTATCTTGTGATGTTTCTTGCGCTTTTCTTTACAGGTGCTGGTAGATACAGCATTGATGCGCTTGTAAGTAAAAAATAAGCCCTGATTTAAATTCAATTTTAAATTTTTTATAATTCATTCAAAAACCTGAGCTAGGTCATTACTTTATCGTTTCAATTTAAGCTTTAATAAGATTTTAATCTATAGAAAAGCGAGACGAAAATGACAAAGTTGGTTAGTTTATTGAGTATCTGCGCATTCATTTGCTCTAGTGCATTTGCTGTGACTGTTGAATACGATGGAATGGGAAGAGTAAGAAGTTCAAGTACGAAAAATTACGATCTAGATGATGATGGTAAAGATGAAAATAAAAAAACAAGCTACAGATTTCAAGTCGGTTTTAAAATAACTAAAAGCGAAGCCACTTCAATTTATATTCAACCAAGATTTAATAAAGTTGCAGGGGATACAACTAGTGGTCAATCATCAGGAGCACTAAAGGATGCTGATGGTTTTGATATGCACCAAGCTTTTATAACTCATAAGTTTTCAGACTTTTCTCTAAAAGCCGGAAGACAAGAATTAGCTTATGGGGACCAACTCCTTATTGGTAGTGTTCCGTGGCATGATGTTGGACGCTCGTTTGATGGTTATAAATTATCTTATAATTCAAAATATGGTGTAACGGATCTTCTTTATATGACAGTAAAAGAAAATGGTGTTGAATCAGATAGTGATAGAGATCATGATCTTCAAGGGATTTATCACTCTGGAGAGTTTGGAAGTATTAAAGACATTGATTTGTACTATCTTGTTGACCAAGACCTTACAAACAAAACAAGTGATAACGATATAAAGGTTTCAACTGCAGGAATTAGAGTTAAAACTAATATGGATAAATTTGATTATAGAGTAGAGTACGCCTCTCAAGATATTAAGTTCCATAGTACTTCTAAGACAGCAACTCAGTATAATTTAGAAGTAGGATACAAAATAAAAAAGCTAAGAGTCGCAGTTGAGTTTGCAAGAGCTGACGAAGACTATAGACAATTATACCCGACAGGACATAAGTGGCTTGGTATGTCTGACTTTTTTAAAAGAGCGAATATAGAACAACTTGCAGCTCATTTTAAATATTCATTTAGTGAAAAACTAAAAACATCTCTAAGCTATCATACTTTTAAAGTTGTAAAAAAATCTTCTAATGCTCATAAGTGGATGTACACAGCAGCGGAAGATACGAGTGAAGATGAACTAGGTTCTGAGATTGATCTTGTTGCAACTTATGCAATAGAAAAAGATATGTCAGTTCAAGTAGGATATTCAATCTTTCAAGCTGGTAAAAGATTTAAAGAAGCAAATAATGATGATAATTCAGCATTTAGCTATCTTCAACTTGTAAGTAAATTCTAAAAAATGAGTAGTTATGTTGAGTGCATAAGAAAGCTTACCTTCTGTTCTGGTCATAGAGTACTGGGGCACGAGGGGAAGTGTGCAAATGCACATGGACATAACTACTCTATATATCTTCATGCTACTTCCTCTGGACTTGATAAATTAGGACGAGTTATTGATTTTAGTATTATCAAAGAAAAGATGGGTAAGTGGATCGATGAAAACTGGGATCATACTTTTATTGTCTCCAGTGAAGATCATGAGCTGATAAAGAATAGAAATATTTTAGAAGTGAATAAGAAAATCTTTATCGCCGACTTTAACCCAACAGCAGAAAACCTTGCTTTATTTCTATTAAATACAATTAGTCCTAAACTTTTTAAAAATGAAAATATAATGATTTCTAAAATTGAGCTTTGTGAAACTGAAAACTGCAAAGTCATAGTGGGGCTTTGAGGTTATTATGTTTGATAGAGCAAGTATTATTGATAAGAATCTACTCGATTATCTTTGTAGAGAAAATCTTTTAAGTGAATCAACTCATAAATCCTCTTTTGAGGATTACTCTCTAACAAAAGAAGAATTGATTGAACTATTTGAAACTCAAGTCACCTCAAGGCTTTTAGATATTAAATCAAGAGAGCTTAGAAAAATCGGAAAAAGCTTTTATACTATTTCTTCGAGTGGACACGAAGGTCTTGCAGCTGTGGGGCTTGTTTCTCGAATAAGTGATATGGGGTTTTTGCACTATAGAGATTGCTCTTTATTTATTCAAAGAAGTAAGAAAAAACCTGGTTATACAATTATAAATGATCTTCTGGCATCTTTTTCAGCGGTAGTTGATGATCCCATAAGTGGAGGTCGCCATAAAGTTTTAGGTAGTGAAAGTTTATTCATTCCTCCTCAAACCTCAACAATAGCTTCGCATCTACCAAAGGCTGTTGGCGCGGCTTTATCTATACCAAGAGCAGAAGCACTAGATATAAAATCAAAGATGCCTTGTGATGCAGTTGCGTTTTGTACATTTGGAGACGCTTCTTTAAATCACGCCTCAGCTCAAAGTGCATTAAATTGTGCACACTGGATTAGTTATCAAAATATTCCTCTTCCTTTAGTTTTTATCTGTGAGGATAACGACCTTGGTATTTCTGTTCCAACTCCAACTGAATGGGTGAGAAACTCTCAATCAAAGAGTCACTCAATAAAATACTTTGAGTGTAATGGTCTTGATATTTTAGATACATTTGAAGCGACGACAAAAGCTTTTAAATATGCGAGAGAGAAGAGAAAACCTTGTTTTTTAAGAATTAAAACGGTTCGTCTTTTAGGACACGCAGGTAGTGATATTGAAACGATCTATAGATCAAAAAAACAAATTGAAACAAATGAATCTAAAGACCCTTTAAAAGTAACGGCTAAAATTATTTTACAAAACTCCTTTCTTTCAAGTGAACAATTGAATGATATTTACATAAACACAAAAAAAAGAATAGATCGAATTGCACAAGATATAATAAACAAAAAAATCTTAGAGTCTGATCATGAGATAATGTCTCCGATATTACCTAAGAAAAGAAAAAGAATTACCCCACCTATAGAATATAATAGAGAGGCTTTGTTTGGATCTGATTGGAAGCAAATTAATGAACTTTCGTTTCCAATGGGACGTTTATTAAATTTTGCTTTAACTGATATTATGGGACAACATAAAGAAGCTCTCGTATTTGGTGAAGATATTGCAAAAAAAGGTGGCGTTTATCATATAACTTCTAAGCTAGAGAAACGATTTGGCTCTAAAAGAGTTTTTAATTCTCTTTTAGATGAGACAAGTATTTTAGGAACAGCAATAGGTCTTGCTCATAATGGTTTTTTACCCATTCCTGAAATTCAATTCTTGGCTTATATCCATAATGCTCAAGATCAGCTTCGAGGGGAAGCAGCAACATTAAGCTTCTTTTCAAATGAACAATTTACAAATGGTATGGTTATTAGAGTCGCCTCTCTTGCTTACCAAAAAGGCTTTGGCGGACACTTTCATAATGATAATTCAATTGCAATTTTTAGGGATCTTCCTGGGGTCATAGTTGCTTGCCCATCAAATGGAGCGGATGCAGTTAAAATGCTTCGAACATGTGTAAAAGAAGCCTATGAGTATGGAAGAGTCTGTGTCTTTCTAGAACCAATTGCTCTTTATCCAATGAGGGACTTACATGAGCCTGGTGATAATAAGTGGTGTTTTAATTACCCAAAAAACCTTGATGAAAATATTCAAGTTGGAGAGTTCTTTATTGATGGTGAATCGAAAGAGATTTGTATTCTTACTTATGGAAATGGATATTATCTAAGTCGACAAGCGAGAAAAATTTTATCAAATAAATATAAAATCGAAATTAAAATAATTGATCTACGCTGGATCACTCAATTTGATGAAAAAAAACTTGGTTCTGAACTTTCTAAATCAAAGCGCGTTTTAATTGTTGATGAATGCAGAAAAAGTGGATCTTTAAGTGAAGCATTAATGACTTTAATTCTAGAAGAGTGTGCTCCTCTTCCAAAAGTAAAAAGGCTCTGTGGTAAAGATAGTTATATCCCTCTAGGGGACGCAGCAAATTTAGTTCTCCCTCAAACTCAAGATATAGTAGATGAAGTAGTCTCACTTCTTGGGAGGCAGCTATGAGTAAAAAAACTGCAGTCGTTATTTGTCCCGGAAGAGGAACTTATGGAAAAGGGGAACTTGGTTACCTTCATAAGCATCATCAAAATAAAATAGAAATGATTAAAACAATTGATACTCATAGAAAAAAATCAAATCAATTACCTATCTGGGATCTTGATGGAGCAAAGTCATTTAGTTTAAAGGATCATATTCCCGGTGAAAATTCAGCAAGCCTCATTTATGGCTGTAGCCTTGGAGATTACTTAGATATTAATCAAGATGAATATGAAATTGTGGCCATAACTGGAAATAGTATGGGGTGGTATATAGCATGTGCATGCGCTGGAGTGTTAAACCAAGAAAATGCAATCAATGTGATAAATACAATGGGCTCACAAATGCGAGACGGTCTAATTGGTGGGCAGCTTATTTATCCCGTAGTTGATGAAAACTGGAATGAAGATAAAGATTTAGTTTCTTTATTAGAAGAAAAAATGAATGAAGTAAATAATCTTAAAGATCATGAGGCTTATACTTCAATCTTCTTTGGTGGACTAAGGGTCATTGGTGGAAATGACTTGGCTTTAAAATGGCTTTTAAAAGAACTTCCAAATGTTCAAGAACGATTTCCTTTCAAGCTTCCAGGAAATGCTGCCTTTCACACGCCTCTTTTAAAGCATATAGTTGATAAGGCTAAAATTGATTTGCCTGTGAATCTATTTCATACTCCAAAAATTCCACTCATTGATGGAAGGGGAAAAATTTGGATGCCTTATTCGACGGATATAAATAAACTTTGGGATTATACACTAGATCATCAAGTTTCTTGTGAGTATGATTTTACAAAATGCATCGAAGTTGCAATTAAGGAATTTTCACCAGATTGTCTTATTATAACAGGCCCTGGAATGACTCTCGGTGGAGCGGTAGCGCAATCATTAATAAAGTTTGAATATAAAGATATTACCAATAAAGAAGAATTTAAAAAAAGACAAGGTCTCTCGCCATATGTTTTAGCGATGGGAGATGACTTTCAAAGAAGTTTAGTTTTATAAAATAGAAAATAACGAGGTTAAAATGTTTAAAGAATTAGATTTTATGAATTTGGATAGCTTACTTACTCCTGAAGAGCTACAGATAAAAGATTCTGTAAGAAAATTTGTTACAAAAGAATATATGCCAACAGTTTCAGAAAACTTTGAAAATGCTCATTTTGATAAGTCCTTAATTCCAAAAATTGGCTCCCTTGGTCTTTTAGGGGCGAATCTTCCTGAGAAATATGGATGCGCAAATTTAAATAATATAAGTTATGGAATTATAAACCAAGAGCTCGAAAGAGGAGATTCTGGACTTCGAAGTTTTGCCTCCGTTCAATCGGCACTTGTTATGTATCCTATTTATGCCTTTGGAACAGAAGAGCAAAAAATGAAATGGCTCCCAAAGCTTGCTGCAGGTGAAAAAATTGGCTGCTTTGGCCTTACTGAGCCAGATCATGGATCAGATCCAAATTCGATGATTACGACAGCGAAGGATCAAGGAGATCACTACTTAATCAATGGTGCAAAAATGTGGATAACAAATGGATCAATGGCCGATATTGCAATTGTTTGGGCCAAGCTCGATGGAGTCGTTCGAGGCTTTATTGTTGAAACTAGTCTTGATGGATTTACTCAGCCCCTTATTAAAGATAAATACTCTCTAAGAGCAAGTATAACTAGTGAGCTCGTTTTTGATAATGTAAAAGTATCAAAGGATGCCCTTCTTCCAAATGTTAAAGGTCTTAAGGGCCCACTGAGCTGTTTAACTCAAGCAAGGTTTGGAATTGCATGGGGAGCGATTGGAGCAGCTCAAGCGTGTTTTGATGAAGCTCTTTCATACACAAAAGAAAGAACGCAATTTGGTAAACCAATTGCACAATTTCAACTCACTCAACAAAAACTTACAAAAATTGCAACCGAAATTACAAAAGCACAATTTATGACATATCACCTTGCAAAATTAAAAGATAAAGGTGAACATACACCGGCTCAAGTTTCTATGGCGAAAATGAACAATGTTGAAATGGCGCTGAATACAGCACGAACAACAAGAAGCATGCTTGGAGCAAATGGAATAAGTAGCGAATATCAAAGTATGAGGCATATGTGTAATTTGGAATCGGTTTATACTTACGAGGGAACTCATGAAATTCATACTCTTATTGTAGGAATGGAGCTAACTGGTCTTGCGGCATTTAATTAAAGATTAACAAAGGTGACAATGAAAAATAAATTCTACTTCTTATTACTAACTCTATGTTTGTTGATATCTAGTCTCCAATCTTTTGGAGCAGATGATTACACGAAAGGTAAGTCGATATACAATTCAAAATGTATCTCATGCCATGGAGAAAATGGCTTAACTTTAAATACTCCAATTTTGCTTGGACAAGAGCGAGGCTATTTAACTCAGTCGCTTCACAAATTTAAAAGTGGAGACAGAGATGATTATATAATGTCATTTATGAATACAATGAGTTCTAGCTTGTCTGATAAACAAATAAAACAAGTATCATTGTATGTCTCTGCTCAGGACCCTTGTGATATCGATATGAAAATCGATCGAAATAGAGATGGATTTATCGCGGACTTTAGAGCAGGGAGAGCAAAAGTATTAGAGAAAAACTGTATGCATTGTCATTCATCTTTTCATCATTCGGCACCGAGACTTCTTGGACAAAAAGAAAAATATATTCATACGAGTCTTATGGCCTTTAGAGATAAAAAAAGACTTGGCTTTAAAATGAACTCTATTGCGGCTAATTTAACAGAAGAAGAGATTAGAGTAATTTCAGTTTACTTAAGTGGTATGAGCCTTATGCGTGAGTGTAAGTAAAAACAAACTCTTAAGAATTAGTAAAATGGCTATTTGGCATATTCTGTGGGGCGTAGTAGTTTAATTTAAAATTAAAAATTAAAAAATTTCAAATATAGGACAAATCATGAAGAATTTAGTTTTGTTACTTACTCTTATCCTTGCACCTTCCATTTATGCAGCTTCAACGTGGAATTTAAATGACATAAGTTATTTGTTTGATGTTCCTCGCGATCATGCTGAGTTATTAAAGCCGACAGACTTAAGTAAAAAAGGGGCTCTACTACCTAGTCACGTTTTTAGAAAGATACCTGTTTTATTAAATGGTGGCTCTTCTAATAATAAAATTTATTCTCAAAACTTAAGAGTTGTATCAGTGAGAGTTGATGCCTGTCCAAGTTTAGAGGTAGGGAATTGTCATCCGGAGCTTAGACTTGTATGGCAACCTATAAGAATGACAAAAAATGGCGTAACGTCTGATGATACAGCTGTTCATACTTTTTATAAATTAGAAAATAAAGAGTTTAATTCTTTAAAGAAAAAACTTTGGATGCTTAAAAAGACAAATGAAGCTTTAGGTATCTCAACACATAAGAAAGTTCTTAATATTCATCCCGCTTTTTCTAAGAATAAAAAATTCTTACCAAGTTTAAAAAACATCCTTCTTGAATTCAGCGGAGAGAAAAATTTTCATAAAATAACTTTTATGTCTTTACTTGTGCCTACTCGTTGGTGGCGTTTTGGAGCCTTTGAGAGACAAACTGATGACTCTTGGAAGTCTCCAGTTATTCCTCGTCTTACTGATAGGATTGAAGATCTTTTTAATACTTCTTTAGATAGAGATGCGAATGGACAAATTTCTGATTTTGGAATGGATGCAATTATAAATATCTTCCCTACAACTTACCCAAAAGAAGATATTATCTTTGGAATTACAAGTGCTGGATTTAGATTTGAGGATGATAGAGATCTTCCTGTATTTAAAAAACAACTAGACGCTGTTGCAAGATTTAGAAATCCTCATAAAACTAATCCTGATATCTTGAACTGCTCAAGCTGTCACTTTGCAGATGCAACAAAAGGCTATGCTGAGAGAAGATTTCCTTCTTTAAAAGAAAACAAATCTTCAGATGAATTTCTTAATCCAAATAAATATCTTTATGATTTAAAAAATACAACAAAACTTCCGACGTCCGCTAGAATTGTTCGTGCTTTTGGATTCTTTGATAATTCACCAGCAATTAATCAAAGAGTTATTAATGACTCAGCAGTTAGTGCTGAGTGGATGAATAAATTTCATAAAATAAAAGAATAACTAATTCAGATCTTTTTAAGTTGGTCTTTTTCATTTGAAGACTTTCTTTCACTAAATCGATCAACTAAAAACTCTGAATGCTCTCTTGTTAGGTAAGTAAACTTCATAAGCTCTTCCATAACATCGACAACTCTCTCTTTGTAAGGGGAGTCTTTCATTGTTCCATCTTCATGAAACTCATTATAAGCCTTGGCTACAGATGATTGGTTTGGGATTGTAATCATTCGCATCCATCTACCTAAAACTCTCATGCTATTTAGAGCGTTAAAACTTTGTGACCCACCACTTACTTGCATAAGTGCAAGTGTTCTTCCCTGGGTTGGTCTTACGGCACCAATTGATAATGGAATCCAATCAATTTGTGTTTTTAGTAAGCCTGACATATTTCCATGAAGTTCTGGTGAAGACCAAACTTGCGCCTCAGACCAAAGGCTTAAGTCTCTGAGCTTTTGAACTTGTGGGTGATCCACAGAGCGATCATTATCAAAAAGCGGAAGTCCATCAGGGTTAAATATCTTAACTTCAGCTCCCATAAACTCAAGGATCCTTTTGGCCTCTTCAGCTAATAGGCGAGAGTAAGACCTCTCTCTTAAAGAGCCATAAAGGATTAGGACTTTGGGTTTTGTATTAATATTTTTTACTGTGTTTGAGATAAGATTAAATTTTTCATCTTGGTAGTTCATTTTTAACTCTACTGTTTGAATATAAATTAATTAGGTGTAAATGGAGGAGAGGATCGGATTTGAACCGACGGCTTTACAGTTTTGCAAACTGTTCCTTTGGACCACTCAGGCACCTCTCCATTGGATTTTGTCTTAAAGACGAGTGATTATAGTGGCTTAGATTAAAAAGGATGTCAATAAAAGCTTTAAGCATAGACGCAAAGCATCTAGTCGTTATAGGTATTTTAGGATATTGATACAGTACATAAAATTAAGAGACTATTTTACTAGGAGATCTATAATGAAAAAGCTAATTTTAAGCGGATTACTATCTATGCTGTTTATATCTTGTAACAGTTCAACATCTACTGGAACAGGTGATGTTTATGTTGATCCACCAAGATACATTTGTGACTACGTTTACGATACAATGAGTGGCCAACAAATTTATGCTTGTTTTTGGTATTCAAATAGTGAAATTACTTCTGAGTTAGACCTTGCTAGTGAGATCTCTGACCTTGAAGAGTTTAAACTTGAAAAGATGACTGCATTTTATAGTGATAAATTTTCTTTATCGTCTGAGCAGAGTGAGAAACTTGCTAAAAATATTTTAGACTTCGACGCTTTAGCTGATAGAAGCTCTGATGATATTGCTGACTTTGCAAAAAAGTTATATGGAGTTAACTCTAAAGAAATTATTAGTGCCGTTTCACAAGCACAATTTGGTGAATATGAATCACTAGATGCATTGATTGAAAAAGCTGCAGCAAACTTTAATACTTCATCGCAAAACATGAAAGCAATCTTAAATGAATTACATGGACAGGCTCTTCGTAGTGGTGGGATTGAACTTTAATATTCAGTTTATATAAAAAATGGAGAGAAAAATGAAAATAGTTTTATTATTATGCATAACTTGTTCTGTATTAGCTGGTGGACGTTCTAGAATTCAGAATGATGATATCATTAAGAAGAAATCTTTAACTATAAATGTTGATGGACTTGAGCTTTGGGATATTCCTCTTGAGCAAAGAGAACAAGCGAGACAAGATTTTGTTGTTAAATGTTATGAAGAAATTCCTGCCAGATCAACAAACCATTACCTTGCAGTTGAAGCACAGAGTGAGTTTTTTAACTTTCACGATATACATACAACATATAATGTAGTTGAGAAAAGATACAGAAACCTTGGAACTCAATTGATTTGTAGAAATATGATTCAAACAACAAGAACTTCAGGTGTTTACTTTGATGCTGACTATTCAGAGGTTTATTCAGACAGAAATGGAACAATGGAGTTATGTAAAGAAAAGATCGCTCAGATTGATGCAACAGCAGCTCAAAACGGTGTTCTTACAAGAAGAGCATACTTCACATACTCTAGAGATAGAGATGGAAATGTAACTTTTCCAAAATGCCAAACGCTGACTATCTTTCTTAAAAGAAAATAATTTTTAAATATAGTTTTTATTTTAAAGCCTCGCTTTTTGCGAGGCTTTTTTATTCTAAGGGTTTTATTTCATGAGTGATCAATTTATTTATTTTGTTTGTGTAAAAGGAAATAGAGATATTTTAAAAAAAGAAATCGAACAAAGATTTAAATTCTTAACACCAAGTTTTTCTAAGGGGGATTTTTTAACATATAAGAATCAAAAGACTCCCTTAACTCAAAAAGAAATTAGACAATTAAAGTTGGCTTTCGCTCTGGACTGGGGAGAGAGCATTGGTAAGCTTAGTAACGAAGCAATTGAGCAAAAACTTAAAATTAAAGAGCGTGATCTTGAATATCCAGAAGAGTCACCGTCTCGTGCTTATTTGAAAATACTTCAAACATGTAATGTATTTAAAATAGAGGCAAACAAAGATACGAATTGGATCGAGTTTGGAAGTGCTCCAGGGGGAGCTTGTTATTATTTATTAAATAATTTTGGAAATGTTTGTGGTGTGGATCCAGCTGTTATGGATGAGATTTGTCTTAAAAATGAAAGATTTATTCATATGCAAGAACCGGTTCAAAATCTTTCTCAAGAAATGTTACCTGACTATGATGTCCATTATATTACTAGTGATTTAAACATTAATCCAAAACAGGGAATAAAAGAAGTTATTAGGCTTTCGAAAAAATATAAAAGTCTTAAGGGAATTTTTTATACCGTAAAGCTTGTTAAGACCGACCATCTAAAGGTTTTAGAAGAGTTTAAAGAAGTATTTCAAAATTATGGCTTTAAACGAGTGGGTTTCGTGCAACTATCTGCTCATAAAAGAGAAACACTTCTTTATGGTTTAAATTAAAAGTTAAATCTAAAGTCTGCTCCAAACTCAAGCTCAGTTCTTGAACTGTCTTTAACATTTATATAATTTGTAAAACTTATGTTTGAAATAATTTGAAATGATCCAAAATTAATTGCTGGATAAAACTTTGTCTTGACTGCCTCTGCTGACTTTATGTTGTACTTCGTTCCACTTCCACCGTCGTTATTTGTTCTAGTGCTTTTATTAAATCCCAAATAACTAAGTTCAACACCATAAAGTGTATCTTCAAATGTAAATTCTTTAAAAAAGGCAAATGACGTTTGTGCTCCTTTTTCATATTCATCATCATCAACAATTCCATCATCAATTTCATAATTGTATCCAGGTGTGTGATCTAATCGGACCCCAGTATTTGGAGTGATCAAAAAGCCAAGAGAGAGGCCAAAGTGAGAGCCTGTAGAATAGTTCGTTTTGTTATCTCCATCTTTAGCTTGCTCTAGTGCGTGGTAATAAATTGCTTTCCAGTAAAATGATCCTAAAAGACCATAGATATAAATAGGAAGATCCCTTGGCCCTTTTCTATCATAGTTACCAGTAGTGGACGGAGCGGTATCGTAGTTTTCAATCTCACCATTAGCATCAGTACTTGTATATTTAAAACCAAAACTCCAAAAAGGTGAGATAGCTTTATCAAATCTAATACTTGTATTTTTCTCAGGGCTATCGATTCTGTATTGATCACCTAAGCTCGTATCTATAATTGTAATGTCATTTTTTGAAACACCCACCTCTAGAAATTGGCCACCGTCTTTAGGCATATAGAATTGAAGAGTTTGTGAGAACGCGTTAAAAGTTAATAATAACACTAGGAGAGTAACCAGCTTCATTTTGACATCCTTGTCGTAAAAATATTTGTAATATATTAAATTTACTACCTTCAGTTATTTAAATCAAATACCCGAGTCATTTGCCGAGAGAGTGTTTGACATACCAAACACGAATGTTGTTCAATGAGAAAAACTCAAAATAAGGACAATATATGCGTATATTTCTAATACTTTTCACAATAATTTCTAGTGCTATTGCAAGTGAGATGGTTTTCCTAGTAGAGGACTCTCAAGGTGGTAAGCACGTTGGTTACTCTTCAGACTTTAAAAACTACAAGCTTCTTACTAAAGGTTCTGAGTGGAACTTATACCCATCAATTTCTAATGATGGAAAGTGGCTAACATATGTAAAGGGACAATCACAAAAATCTTTAGGTGTGATTGTTGAAAATAGAGGTAATAAAGTTCGTGAGCTTTGGGGATCAAGAGGGTTTATTCTTCAGCCTAAGTTTGCAGATAATTCAAACTTAGTTTTCTTCTCAAAACAAATTAATGGAAAAAATAAAATTGTAAAAATAGATTTAGAAGAATCTAGAAAAACGATTAGACCTACAATTCAAAATGGATATACAGTTTATAGAGCAAATGAAACTGTTTATGATGAACTTGGTGAGGGATACTTTCCAGTACCGTTTGAAACAGGTGAAAAGCTTGTTTATCAAAGAAATACAAATAAGGTTCGAGAAATAGTTCTTTATGACTTTAATACGAAAAAAGAAATCGTAATTTCAAAGGGAATGTCTCCAAGTCTTAGTAAAGATGAACTTAATATTGCATTTACAATGAAAAATGCAGGGAACTGGGATATCTATGTTTATAATATTCTAACAAAGAAAACGATAAAAATTACTTCAGATAAAAATTCTGATTTCTCTCCAAACTTTGATCATAATAACAATCTTCTTTACACAAGTGATAAACTAGAGAAAGGTGTTTTCTCAATCTTCAAACAAGATTATTCTTCTTGGAGTAATAGCTCTATCGAAAACGAAAAAGTAGTTATCACGAAAACTGGTGTGAGTTTCTACGCCCCAAGAACTTCAGGGATCTCAAAGTATAAGCAACTTCAGCTTTCAAAAATGCCAGGAGCACCGAGGTCTTCTTTTGGAGCTATTTATCATAAGGGAAAAACTTATGTTGTTGGTGGACATGAGGGAGCGGAGCATACTTATCCGCCAGAGTCTTTTACTGGAAGAGTAACAGTCTTTGATCATACAAGCGGGAAGTGGGAAAACCTCGCTCCAAGGTTAAATCCATGTCATGGCTTTCAGTTAGCGGCAGATGGTAACTATATTTACGCCTTTGGTGGTTTTGCTTATGAAGCCTCAACTAGTCCAGCTTGGAAATCACTTGATGTGGTTGAGAGATACAATATCCTTACAAATAAATGGGAAGAAATAAATACAATGCCAAGAAGAAGGTCTTCAAATCTTGCAATACAGATGGGAAAGAAAGTTTACCTTTTAGGTGGGTGGAATAGTACTCCAAAATTTGAAAACGATGTTGATGGAACTTTTCACAGTGAAATTGATGTTTACGATATCTCAACTAATACCTTTGAAACACTGAAGGAAAAGCTTCCAAGTAAAAGAAGAGCTTTTTCTGGCTTTGCAAAAAACGGAAAAATTTATTTTGTTGGTGGTATTAGTGAAGGCGGAAGTCATTTTGCTCTTCTAGATGAATTTGTTGAATTTGATCCAATCTTAAAAGTATTTACTCAACTTGCACCTCTTCCATTTGCAACATTTGCACCAGCGGCGGGTGAGCTTAAAGATTCGGCATTTGTTTTTGGTGGAATGTTTAAACTTTCAAAATGGGAATATGAATATGTTCGCCATATTTATGAATACGACTTTAAACTCAATAAGTGGTACCATACAGGCCGCTATTTATCAGAGTCAAAGGGATTTTCACAAGTAACAAAGTGGAAACAAAACCTAGGTATTTTAGGTGGCCACTCTTATGATGGAAATTCTGATAAACCAGTAGATACAATGGAAGTATTTAAGTAAGAGGTAAGCCCCTTACTTATTTACTGCTCCAAGTACTCTTTGCATAAACTGATTTAAAGCATCTTTTTTTGGAGTGCCTGATTTAATTAACTTATTAACTTCCAGTGCTCCAGATAAATTAGACATAAGCTCAGCGATGACCTCTATCTCTTCATCCTTAATTCCTTTTGCACTAATTAAGGACTCTAAGACTTCATCTGTTTCAATAAGATAGTCCTCATCATTATTCTCTATGAATTCAACTAAATTTTTAATTATTGGCAGTCGCATTAATAACCTCCAAAAGCTGTTCTTCTTTGCTTCCAGCAAACTGCTTTGCTAATTTTCCATTTGAAAAACTTGCAAATGTAGGTAGGTTTGCAATATCTATTACTTCTCTTGAATTAGGAAGTTCCTCTGCGTCTACATAAACAAAAAGAGCATCAGGGTTTTCTTTGGATAGTCTTTCAAATTTGGGCTTCATTACTCGGCACATACCACACCATTTTGCTCCGAATTGAACTACGACCTTATCATTATTTTGGATAAGTTCTTCTAGGTTGTCTTTTGTTAAAATTTCCATAAATTCTCCTTTGGTTGTTTATATAATCGCAAAGAAGGGAATTTATTTGAAATATTAGATTTCTATAAGGTAATAGATATTCTCTATTGAGGATTAATTAATGAAAAGCTCTTTAAATTCCGATACTTAAATATGAATACGACTCAAGCAGAAAATATTTTCATAAATGAGCTGCAAGGACTTTTAGCTTTAGGTTCTCAGCAATTTAAAAAATTGAGAACTGAGGGTATAGATGAAAAGTCTCTTCGAGAAGTTTTTTATGTTATTCATAATGTTAAAGGCCTAGCAGCTTTTCTAGGTAACAAAGAAATTACTGATCTTTCTCATAAACTTGAAAGTTTTCTTCTTGGTATAAATAAAAAAATTGAACATAAGTCCTCTCAAAGAATAGTGAAGCTCGTTTCAAGTTACGAAGATATTCTAAATCACATCTGCGCATCTGAAATGGATAGTAAAATTGTAATAAAACAAATTAGGAAACTCTCATCTCGTATTCAAAAAGAAACAAGTTCGAAAAAGAGCTTAAGACTTCTTGATTGGAGCTTTGATTTTGGAAACCTTGAACGAAATAAAAAGAACAGTACTAAAAAAAGAAATGTTTTGGAATTAACATCTCTTCTCGAAAATGGTTCTAGTAAATTTAGAGAAAATGTTAATTTGATATCTAATTTACAGTCTATTGAAATTGAAGAAACTTCTTTTAATATTCTTAAAAAGTCTCTTGTTCATATTATTCAAAATATTTTTGATCATGGTTTTGTTAATGGATCGAATCTAATTAATAAGGTGGTAATTACAGCTTCTTTAGAGCGAGGAAGTCTTATTTTGGAGATCAAAGACAATGGTGCTGGCTTTGATTTATCAAAGATTCAAAAGGTCGCATTGGAAAAAAACTTGATATCGAAAGAGAGTAAATTGAGCGAAAAAGAAATATTAGACCTTGTCTTTAATGAGGGATTTTCTACTATGGAAGTCGCCTCAGAGACCTCTGGTAGAGGTATCGGTATGAGTATCGTAAAAACCGATCTCGAAGCTCTTGGAGGAAGTGTTGAAGTTGCAACGAGAGAAGGTTTTGGCAGTGAATTTCGCCTAAAAATACCTTTGACGCGCAAAGTAGGATGTCTACAGTCTGATGATGCAGCAGCCTAGATAATTGTCTCTTTTAAATTTATATTCATTGAAAAAGCTTTATCCTTTTTACTATAATTAGCTCAAATTAAGGATATAGCTATGATAAAAAGAATGACGATCGCACTGATTCTACTTCAGTCTTTACTTGTGTGTAATATTGTTTTTGCACAAGATATTCAAATCCAACCTTTTTCAATAAACCAGGAACCGGGTGATTTCTATTTTATTGAGAACGACTTAGTAAAAATAGTTTTTAAAAAACAATACAAAGATCGAGCTTTCTTAGCTTTGGAAACGATTGAAAAGCAATCAGAAAACTTAACGAAAGGCTTTAAGTTACCTCCGAAGAAAATAACGATTTTCTTAAGATCAAATACAACAACTTCGAATGGTTATGTTGGACTGATGCCCTTTAAATCAGAATTCTTTGATGCTCCATTTATAGAAGGTCAGTTAGATCTAGGAGAGTGGGTAAGCATGCTTTCTTTGCATGAGTACAGACATGTTGTTCAGTTCTCACAGTCTTATTCTGGATTTAGTCGAATTATGTATTGGGTTTTGGGTGAATTTGGAATTGCACTAACAACTCTTTGGTCAACACCCTCATGGGTTCATGAAGGTGATGCAACTTATACAGAAACAGCTATTACCGATTTTGGACGAGGAAGAAATGCAGCCTTCTCCTCTCGTTTTAGAGCTTTGCTTTTATCTGGGGCAGATCTGAATTACGAAGACCTGTATTTTAATTCCCCATATGAATATTTTCCAGATTTTTATAAATTTGGATTTTTCTTTTTTAATTTTTTAAAAGAAAAGTATGACTTCAATATTGAAAAATCTTTTTCTGAGGTTGCTCGTAAAAGTTTTAATCCTCTTGGGTATATTCGAGTAATAAAGGGACAGACAGGAAAGGATATAGATGAATTAGTTGAAGAGTTTTTGGAGTTCTACGGATTGAAGTGGGCAAGTAGTACAAATATCAAAGAAGATTCCAAGTCTCTAGTTAATGACTCGAAATATACAAAAAACTATCAATACCCTTTCGTAAACACAAAAGGAGAAATTGTCTCTTATGTTGGAGGGGTAAAGCAGTTGTCTCGTTTTTCAAAGCTAGACCCTAATGGTGCAAGGGAAGAGACTCTTCATTATCCAGGTTCTATTTCAACGCGAGCAATTAATTCTGAGAAAGACACAATCTTTTGGATCGAAAATAGAGTTAATTCTCGATATGCTACAAAGTCAAAAAATATTATCTGCTCTTTGGATACTTATAAAAATAAACATAATTGTTTTTACTTAAATGGCTTTGAGAGAAGTTATGATCGTCTTGGTAGATACTCTATAACTTCTAGCTTCCATGGTAAGTCGAGTATCACGCTTTATAAAAATGAGAAAAAAATATTTACTAAAACTTCAGAAAATAACTCTCTTTATATTAACCCTCAGTTTAAAGATAAAAACTCAGTCGTTTATATAATGAAAAACTCTAAAGGGGTATTTTCTTTAAGGTCCTTAACTTTGGACACTCAAAAAGAAAAAACGCTAATGAGTTCTGAACGAGCAATCAGACGTCACAAAATTTTTGAAGATAGAGTCTTTTTCGAATGGGAAAAAAGTGAAGTTCAAGAAATTTACAGTTTTAACACGAAGACAAAAAAAATCTTAAAACATACAAACTCTAAGTTTGCTGCAATCAACCCTGAAGTTCATAATGGAGAGTTATATTTCTCTCGATCAAGTGCAAACGGGTTTAAGCTTCATAAGAAACCTATTAACAACACTGTTGATGAGCAAAATGAAATTTCACGTAATATCTATATTACTCCTTCTGTTGAAAATAAAGTAAGCATAAAAGGTGATAAATCTTATGACGTTCATAAGTTTGATGATGACACCTTTAATTTTCATTCTTGGACTTTAATACCTCCTTTAGTTAGTCCAATGTTCACGCTTGCAGTTACCTCGGATAATGAATCTGAAACCGTTTCCTTTCAAGCTGGGATTAATCATTTCTCTGAAGAGGAGACAGGTGGAGTCTTTGCTGATTTAAGTTTGAAAGGTTTCTATGTTCCTATTGATTTAGGAGCTTCTGTGAATCAAAGATCTAAAGAGCTTGCCGACGAAGATTATTCAACTTGGAGAGAGTCAAACTTTTATATTGGACCGAAATTTATTTATCAAAACAATTTCTCTCGTTGGTTTCAAGCGGGCTATTTTGCGTTGTATCTAGCGCAGTCAGAAATAGGAGATAAGGAGTTTGATAAAAAAGGCGAGTTCTCTAATGGAGTAATGCAAGGTGGAATTTTAAAAGTAGGCTATTCTATTGGATCAAATTCAAATCGTGTCAGGCCTCTTTCTCCGTTATCTTTTAGTGTCGATTATACTTTAAAAGATCTTGAACAAAGAGATGGTGATCAAAAAGGTAAGCTTAGTAATTTATATAGTTCTTTCACCTATGGAATCTTTGATACTTTGAGTATTGCTCTAAGATATGAAAAAGAAATTCAACACGAAAAAGAATATGAGTTTTTATCTGAGCTTATTCAAGCAAGAGGATACTCTTTGTCTTTCTCTCCAGATATCGAGGTTTATAAACTTGATCTAGTAGCTCCTTTAATGGGACTTGAAGGTGGAATTAGAGGTTGGATTTATACTAATAGTATTACGGCAGGATTATTTTATGACAAAATGCAATACGCTGATGATGATGATAACTTCAATAAGTTAGATTTTTCTTCTTATGGCCTTGAATTTAAAGTTAATACTTACTTTTTTAGATCAATGTATACACCAATTGGTATAGGGCTTCGTGGTTTTTATAAAAACTCCTCAATCGAAGATGATTCTGAGTATGTTGGAGAAGTATTTTTAAGTTCAGCGGTAGGTTTTTAATAGACTTTAATAAAAGAGTATTACATATTAAGACTTCCAGAAATTTACTAGAGTAAGGAGATAATTATGGAATTAGTAAAAAAAGTTGGTGAAAACACAATTTACAAGAAAAGAAGTGGACGTTTTGGTGTTCAAGCTAAAAACAGAAGCTGGATCAACGGAGAAGAGAAAGCAAAAATTCTTCTTGATGCTGGTCTAATTAAAATTTCTAAAGCTGCTGCAAAGCCAGTTGAAGAAGCTCCAGTTGAGGAAGCTCCTGCTGCTGAAGAGGCTGCTGAGTAATTAAAAAACAAACTAAATTAAATAGGTTTAGCCTGCTTTCTAGCAGGCTTTTTTTTTGTAATAATTAAAACACTCTCAGCACTCATATTTGTAAATATAAGAAACTCAAAAAGGAGATTTGAATGAAAAATAAAAAAGCAAAAAAAGTCGTATCAAACACATTACTTACAGCAGCTATTGCACTTGGTGCGAATATTGTTGCAAATGATATTACTCCTGGTTCATGGGATGCTCATGCTGCAGGTGGATCTTCTGCAAAAAAAGAATCATCTGAGAAAAAATGTGGTGAAGGTAAGTGTGGTGACAAAAAGAAGATGAAAGAAATGAAAAAAATGAAAAAAGGATCTCACTCTTCATGCGCCGAAGGAAAATGTGGTGAAGGTAAGTGTGGAGATAAAATGAAAAAGTCTAAGACTACAAAAAAAGGTTCAAATTCTTCATGTGGTGAAAATTCTTGTGGAGCTTAATAAATCCCTAGGATATGGAATGGGGCTTAGAAGATCTCACTTTGATGATTTTCTTGCCCCTGATACATCTTTACCTGATTGGGTAGAGGTTATCTCTGAGAACTTTATGGATTACGGTGGTAAGCCTCAAAGAGTTTTAGAACATTTAAAAAAGAAGAATATACCAATCATCTCTCACGGTGTTGGATTATCTATTGGGTCTCTTGATTCATTAGAGACAGATTACTCTAAGTATCTAGAGCGTTTCTTATCCGATTACAAATGCCCTTGGTTTTCAGATCATCTTTGTTTTTCTTCGACAAACACTCATCAGTTCCATGACCTTCTTCCTGTTTTAAGAACAGAGGAGTCTCTAGCTGAAATCGTCACAAAAATTACAGCTATCGAAAAAAAGTTTAAAACACCTTTTGCATTTGAAAATATTTCTTTTTATGGAGAGAGTTCTTTAAATACAATGGATGAAGTCGATTTCATTAACAAGATTTTAGATCAAACGAATTCATATTTATTATTTGATATTAATAATATATTTGTTAATTATAAAAATCATGGAATTGATCCTCAAAAATATATAGACCAACTCAATACCGATAAAGTGATTCAAATACATCTTGCTGGTCACTGGGATAGAGGTGATATCATCATCGATACCCACGGAGATCATGTAACGGATGAGGTTTGGGAGCTATACAAATACTTTATAAAGAAGATGAAAAGAGAAGTATCAACTCTTATCGAATGGGATAATGATATACCAGACTATGAGGTACTGCTTTTTGAAACCTTAAAGGCGAAAGAAGTTGCAAGGTCAGTTCTATGAGCGAGTACAAAGCTTATTTAAAAAACTGGGAGAAGCTTCTATTGGATGATGAGGTTTCTAATAATCAAAGTGAATCTCTAGGATTTAAAAAAGAAACCTTAGAGCTTTATCAAAGTTTTGTAAAAAGACATTATAAAAATAGTTTAAGTAAAATGTTTCCAAGGCTCTCTGAGCTTATTGAATTTGATTGGAGTGAGGTTTCAAAGAATTACTTTAGTCTTTACCCACCAAAGGCCTGGGATTTAAATGATCTAACTGTTGATTTTCCAGAGTTTTTAGAATTAAATAAAAATAAGTTCGATCTCGAAGACTTCCATGTTGAGCTTGCAACATATGAGCTTATGGAATTTTATGCTTATAAATCAAAAGTAGAAAAAAAAGATAATGAAAAAGAATTATTTCTAAATTCAAGCACTCATTATGAACAATTTGAATACGATATTGCTCAATGGGTTCGCGATATTGAACAAGATGATGATTTTTCAATTAAACCTAAAAAAGAAACCAATCTTTTATTTATTGCAAGAAATCTAGATACAGATATGTGTGTTTTTACTAAAGTGTCTTCTCTTATCGGTGTTATATTTAGTCTTATTGAGAATGAAGTAGAAACTGTTGAAGTATTATTAGAAAAAATAGAAGAACTTATTCCAGGTGCTTCAAAAAAGAGCATTACTGATTCAATTGAATTTATGAAAAAGCAGTGGCTTATTCTTTAAATTTTATAGGCCAGCCTAACACCTTCATCAATCGCTCGTTTAGCATCTATCTCCGAAGCCTTGAGAGCTCCGCCAATTAAATAGGATGGTCTAGATTCCTTCTCATCAAATTCGTTATAAAGCTTATTTACACTTGTTTGACCTGCACAGATGATAATATTATCAACCTCTAGTGTCTTTTGATTTCCATCAATTTCTATGACAAGGCCAGAAGAATTAATTTCTTTATATTCGACTCCACCAATCATTTTGATACCTTTATCTTTTAGGCTTTGACGATGAATCCATCCCGTTGTCTTTCCAAGGTTTTTTCCATGCTTAGATGTTTTTCTTTGGATAAGAGTAATCTCTCTATGCGACTTTATTTGTTCTTTTGATTTTAAAGCCCCCGCATTCTTATAAGTTGTATCGACTCCCCACTCATGGAAGAATTCTTCTTTAGATAGAGAGGTTGGCTTGTGATTTGGATTATGTGCTAAAAATTCTGCTGTATCAAAACCAATACCGCCTGCACCAATTATAGCAACCTTCTGTCCAACTTCTTTTTTATCGTAGAGAACTTCAGCGTAGTTTAAAACCTTATCTGATTCAATACCTTGAATTTTAGGCATCCTAGGTTCAATCCCAGTAGAGAAGACAAAGCTTTCATGGTCACTGGATTTTAAAAATTCATAGTCAACACTTGTGTTGAGTACAAGATTAATATTAAGCTTTTTAATCATTGTTTTAAAATAGCGAATTGTTTCATGAAACTCTTCTTTACCTGGAATCTCTTTTGCAATATTAAATTGACCACCAATTTGATCACGCTTTTCATAGACAGTAACTCTATGCCCAAGTCCCGCGGCCTCTATGGCAAAAGATAAACCTGAAGGACCAGCTCCTATAACGGCAATATTTTTATTTGAGTTTGAAGATAAATTTGAGTTAGAAAACTCAATTTCATGACAAGCTTTTGGGTTAACTAGGCAAGAGCATATTTTATTTTGAAAAATATGATCTAAACAAGCTTGATTACAACCAATACACGTATTGATTTCATCACTTCTTCCTTCTTTGGCTTTTAATAAAAGTTCAGGGTCAGCAAGAAATGGTCTTGCCATAGATATCATATCTGCTTGATTGGATTTAATTATATCATTGGCCACTTGTGGATCGTTTATTCTATTTGTTGTAACAACAGGAATTGATACATGGGGTTTAAATTTTTCAGTGATCCAAGAAAATGCAGCTCTTGGAACCATTGTTGCGATAGTTGGAACTCTTGCCTCATGCCATCCAATTCCAGTATTGATAATATCAACCCCAAGACCTTCAACAATTTTTCCAAGCTCAACAACTTCTTCCCAAGTCGATCCTCCCTCAACAAGATCAAGCATCGATAGGCGATAGATAATTATAAAGTCAGAGCTTACTTTTTTTCTTACACTCGTAATGAGCTCTTTTATAAATCGAATTCTATTTTCAAATGAACCACCATATTCATCTGTTCTTTTATTAGTTCTTTTACAAATAAATTGGTTGAGAAGATAACCTTCACTTCCCATAATCTCAATACCATCGTAACCGGCTTTTTGAGCAAGACTTGCACAATTGGCAAAGTCCCAAATCGTTTTTTTTATTCCAAATTTAGTTAAACCAAATGGCTTAAATGGAGTAATAGGTGATTTAATATTTGACGGACCAATATTTAAAGGATGATAAGCGTATCTTCCAGCATGCAGAATTTGCATACAAATCTTTCCGCCGTGTTTATGAACTTCATCAGTTATAACTTTGTGATGCTTTACTTGCCATGGAAAACTTAGTTGAGAAGCAAAGGGTTGAGTTCGTCCTGCAAAGTTTGGAGCTATACCACCTGTTACAATCAGGCCAACTCCAGCCTTGGCCCTTTGACCATAGAAAGTGGCCATCTTTTTATAACCATCTTTTGCCTCTTCTAAACCTGTATGCATGGAGCCCATCAGAACTCGATTTTTAATTTCATTATTCTTTAGCTTCAGCGGTTCAAACAGTTCTTTAAAGTTTTCCATAGTGTTTCTCTCGGATTAATGATCTTTGTGACAAATATATCTATTCATTCTATTATAAATAACTATGAACAATCAAAATATTAAAAATTTATTATCTAAACTAGAACCATTTATTTTTACTTTTAAAAATAATATCCCACACTTCAACCTAAAACCCTTTGATAGAAGCATATCCAACATATATGACTGCTCAAGCACCGAGTCAGAGTCATTCTATAATCTTCTCAGAAATATGGATAAATTGACCTTTGGAGATCAGGGGATGGCCATGGAGGGATGGGTTTATTTTGATTGTTCAGCGATGCCTGGAGCGATCGTGGGGCTTGGGTTAAATGTTAAAGATCTTGATCGTGAACTTATTCAAAAATTAGATATCCCAAAAGACTATAAAGGACTTGTTCCCCTGTCGATGTTTATAGCAATACCAATGGTAGGAGATAGCTGGTTTGGACATAATCTTTGCTCACTTAAGTCTGAACTTGGAGAAGATTACAGAGGACTTGGAATTTTGACTAAAGCCATGGGGATTGAAGTTATGAAAATCAAGACAATGTATGGAGCAACTCAGTGGGGAAGTCATGCGATTAATATTCATTCAAAACTTGCTCCAATGCAGCTTATTTCTTCTCACACACCTGTTCATACACATAAAAATTCACTCGCATATAAATCTGTATACTCGAAAGAGAGAACTGAGAAAGTACTAAACGGTGATATTGATAAAGTTGAATATGATTTTTTGATAAGCTCTAAAGATTTAGAGAAACAAAAAGTAATTCAAAAACTAATCGAAAGTGGAGATGAATTCTTTTTAGTTGGAAAACCTGATTATAAAGAAAATGAAATTCTTTATAAAATAATAAAAGCTCCCTTAAATGAATAAGAGAGCTCTAATAGTTATAAAATAATTGTTAAGAGTGCTGGAATTATAAAAAAGACTGATAAAATATAGGCAAGTCCATTAAATCTATTTTTAAGAGTTAACTCTGCAAGCTTTTCACAAAGAATAATTGGTATATTTCTCATCTTTGGATTAACAAACCATATAAGCATTCCCGCGATATTAAATAAGAAGTGAACAAGAGCAATTGCTAAGCCTGTTACATTTCCTGTTAAGGCTGCAAGTAGAGCCGTAGCAGTTGTTCCAATATTTGCTCCAATTGTTACAGGTAGAATTGATCTCAAAGTTAAGACTCCAGCTCCGGCCATTGGAACTAGTAGCGATGTTGTAATAGAGCTCGATTGAACTGCGATGGTAAGAAGTACTCCAAATCCAATAGATACATATCCATTTTTAGAAAGAAGATTTTCAACAATTTCACCTTTGTTTGATTCAACAATAACTTTCATAATTTTAACAATAAAAGTAAGAGCGAAAACAATTAATATAAATGAAGCTACCATCATCGCAATTGCAGCAACGTTTGCCTGAAGACCTAATGTTTCTGTGATAAAAACCTTAATTGCTTTTGCAAAGGGCTTTATGCTGGCTTTAATCGGAGAAGAGTATTTCATTCCAGATGCACTTCCATAAAGAGATGTTGCAAGGAATGATGCTGTTTTTTCTAGAACTCCAGTTGCAAGTTCTAGCGGAAGCATAATTGATACAGTTAAAATATTAAAGAAGTCATGGATTGTTGCCGCTGCAAATGCTTTTTTGAAATGTTGTTTATTTTTTAGGTATCCAAGAGAGACAAGTGAGTTAGTAACACTTGTTCCAAGGTTTGCCCCCATGACCATCGGAATTGCTCCGCCAAGAGGAAGAGTTCCAGAGGCCACAAGACCGACGATAATAGACGTTGTAACACTTGAGCTTTGCATAAGCACAGTTGCAAACATTCCAGAGAAAAGAGCTAAAAATGGGTTCGCTGAAACATCTAAGAGTCCTTGAGCAAAACCACTGCCCATCATTTTAAACGATCCACCTAAAACTTTTACACCTACAAGAAAGAGGTATAAAAGTGCAACTACTGCAAAAAATCTTAAAGCAAGATCAAGTGCTTGGTTCTTATTAATTGAATTAATTTGTGAGCTAATTTTTTTTAACTGTGTGTTCATCTGGATTTTCTCCTACCAAGATTTGTATTAGAGATTTTGTATCAAAGCCAGATGAATTTGTGTGTTAGGGTTTTGTTAAGTTCTAGAGCTAATAATACTATGAGCTGGTAACCAATTGAAATTTCGAGTCTTATAATGTTCTTCTTGGTTTTACTAATATCGCTCCAAAGTATGTTCCACTGATAAGAGAGATACCGATACTAATCATATTGAAAATAGAATTAAATCCTTCAAGAATATTTTTATCAAATAAGAAACCTAGGCCTTGAAATCCAATACTCCCTGGAACTAGCAAGATGATTGCAGGAAGAAGGAAGATTAGTGCAGGTCTATTTTTAACTCTTGAAAAGACATTACTTAGAGATCCAACAACAGTTCCAGCGACAAGATAACCACCAACAACACCCAACATATTAATAAGTATGGCAGAGCTATAAAAACTAATAAATGCTGCAAGTATAATCCAGATATAGTCTTGTTTTCTAGCTTGAAAACTCAGCGATAAACCCATTCCAGCTAAAACTAAGGCAAGTATTTCAATTGGAAGTGAAGGGGATCCAAGCTGCGCTTCTAGCATTGGAATATTAAAATATTTTACAAGCTGGTATCCAAGATAAACGCCAAAAGAAATTTTCAAAAGAATAACAAATGCTCCCATAATTCTGGCCGTACCTGAAGTTAGGTTTTGAGAGGCTAGTTCTCCAATTGCTAGTGTTAACATCAGCCCGGGAACGAGCATGATGAGCGATGCCAAAGTTATAAGGTTTACATTCAGTGGAAAGATAGATCCTAAAAGTAGAGCAAGAGAAGCGACAAGAAATGAGATAATGGCATCAGAAACAGAGTCAATTCTCTCTTCTTTAACCGTCTCAGTAAAGAAGCCGACAATTAGCCCAAGAAGTGCAGCGAAACCTGCATCTAAAAGGGTACCTTTTAAAAAGATTGTTATTGCAAAGGCAATTAAGCCATATGAAAGAGTTACAAGTAGGTTATTGTATAGAGGCAATTCATTTTGAATCTCCTTTACTCTTTTTGATCCATCTTCAATTGTTATTTCATTCCAAGTTACAAGATCGACAATATGATCGACGTGATAGAGTTTAGATAAATTAATCTTCCCTGGATCTAGTCTATCCATTCTGGCTTGCTCAGTATCACCATCAATAAAGCTAGCAAATATACCCGTTGGAAGTGAGAAACATCTAACTTCAACATTGAGCTTTGAGCTTAAGATTTCAAGAGCTTTTTCAATCCTATCCGAGCTTGCTCCGTACTTATGAAGAGAGCGCCCAATAAGCATAATAAATGTGATTTTTTCATTAATACTTGTCTGCATATATAACTAATGTACAATTTCTTATGAATAAAATCTACGGAAATTCTCATGTTATTGAGTCAAACCAAAAAGAAATTCATAAGGACCTAGAAGCTTATTTAGCTAAATATAGTCTTACTAACTATCAAAGACCGGTGGCCAGTTTCTCAAAAGAATTATGGGAAGAGATCCTAGGGTTTTGCCAAGGAAAGTCTATAATCTTTGATTTGGGCTGTGGGATTGGTGAGAGTTCATATAACCTGGCCAAGATCTATCCTGATTCTTATATTGTTGGCATCGATAAATCCATCTCGAGACTTGAGAGAAAAAATGACTTTAAAGAGTCTGAAAATGAAAGGGTTAAACTCTATAGAGGAGAGCTTCTAGACATTATTCCTCTTATTTATTCGGCTTACTCAGAAGCTAAAATTGATATAAGAATGATCTTTGTTCTCTATCCAAATCCATGGCCGAAAAAGCACCATATAAAACGCCGCTTCTATGCAAGTCCAGTAAGTGTATTTTTGTTCAATACTCATGTACCTATTGTTTTTCGCTCAAACTGGAAGCTTTATCTCGAAGAGACTGAAGCCGCAGCTCTATTTTTTAAAAGAAAGAATCAGGGGGTTGAGAGTTTAAATCTGTCTGAATTTATAACTCCTTTTGAGAGAAAGTACTCTCAAAGTGGACAAAGTATTTATGAATTGAAGATTTTGTGATAGTTTGAAGCATGCAACAAATCGATGCTTTTATATTAAGCTCCCACTGGGTAAGTGAAGAGAGTCATAGTCTTCAATACTACTGCTGTGCAGCTGATGGTCCAATCGTTTTAAAATTTAATACTGAAAAATTTGTTTTTTTTGCTGAAACGAGAAAAATGGATCAACGCTTTTCTACAAAGTTTACAAAAAAAGATCTTCCATTAAAATCTTTTGATGGGCTTGCCGTAAGCTCCCTTTATACAAAAAATTCCAATGACTTTTTTAATTTAAAAAAAGAACTCGCTCAAAGTGGTGTTCGGACTTTTGAAAATGATATCTGGCCAACAGATAGGTTTTTGATGGAGAGATTCATTTATGGAAGCTTAAGAGTTCACGGAGAAATTAAAGAGGAGGGAGAGCAAAGAGTCATTTATAACC
This sequence comes from uncultured Oligoflexia bacterium, assembly GCA_937120495.1. Lineage (GTDB taxonomy): Bacteria > Bdellovibrionota > Bacteriovoracia > Bacteriovoracales > Bacteriovoracaceae > CAKZJW01. The sequence continues at coordinate 7,121 of CAKZJW010000027.1, read as the reverse complement.
CTCAAGTTCTTCCGTGTGATTTTACTCCAAAATTTAATATTTGTTCTTTAGATATTGAAACAGGTGTTGATGGATCTTTATACTCAATAGGAGTTCATTACTCTGGAAAAATAGAACATGAATTTGTATTTATGTTAAGTGATGAAAATAAAAAGATAGATGAAAAATTAAGTTATTTTAAAAATGAAAAAGAGCTTTTAGAAAGCTTTATAGAAGATCTTAGGCAGAAAGATCCTGATATTATTATTGGCTGGCATGTTATTGGTTTTGATTTAAAATTCTTACTAAATAAATGCATTAAACTTGGAATTAAGCTTTCTTTGGGAAGAGATGGTTCAGAAATCTCAATTGATGAAAAAAAGGGATCAGGTTTTTTTGCCAATATAAAAGGTAGAGTTGTTGTAGATGGACCGCCAACCTTTAGATCTGCTTTTTATCAGTTTAAAAATTTTAAACTTGAAACTGTTGCCTCTGAGCTTCTTGGTGTTGGAAAAGATATTGCAAGTGATGCTGGTAAAGTAGATGAAATTGAAAGGCGATTTAGAGAGGACAAAGTTTCCCTCGCAAAATACAATCTTCTTGATTGTAAGCTTGTAACAGATCTCTATGAGAAAGTTGATTTGTTGGGATTTTTAATTAATAGGGTAAAGGTTTCTGGTCTTTTGATGGACCGCTTGGGAATTTCTGCTGCAGCCCTTGACCATGTTTTTTTGCCACCTCTACACAGGCGTGGGTTTGTTGCCCCTAATTCTTCTGATATTGATAGAGAAGATCCCTCTACGGGTGGAATGGTTATAGAGCCAAGTGTAGGTCTTCATGAGAACGTGGCCGTTTTTGATTTTAGAAGTTTATACCCTTCAATTATAAGAACCTTTTGCATTGATCCTTTTTCTAGAGTTATGGCCAAAGTAAATCCAATACATACACCTGTGGGAATAGATTTTTCAAGATCAAATAATATGTTACCTGAGGTAATTGAAAAACTTCTTATGAAAAGAGGGATTGCAAAACAAAATAATGATCACTCAATGAATATGGCCATAAAGATTCTGATGAATAGCTTCTATGGATTAATGGGCTCTTTTAGATGTCGATTTTATCATTCAGATCTACCAAAAGCGATTACTCAAACTGGACATTGGCTTTTAAAACAGACAATAGAATTTTTTGAAAATAGAGATCTTGAAGTTCTATATGGTGATACGGATTCAATTTTTGTAAGACTGCCTGAGAATAATAAAAAACTTGCTTCAAAGCTTACCGAAGAAGCAAATACTTTTATAACAAGATTAATCAATGATGAATTTAAAACTGACTCATATCTAGAATTAGAGTTTGAAAAATTATATTCTAAAATATATTTTTCTAGTGTTAGAGGGGCAAGTCAGGGGGCCAAAAAGAAATATGTTGGTCTTTTGGATGGGCAACTGCAATTTGTTGGAATGGAATTTGTAAGATCTGACTGGACTGATCTTGCTAAGAAATTTCAGTACAGTCTTTTTGAAAATTATTTTATGGGGGCATCCATTGAAAGTTATATAAAAGAATTTGTCGCACAGCTAAAACTTGGGAAATTTGATGAAGACCTCTTGATTACAAAAAGACTTTCTAAAGACCCAAAAGAATATGTTAAAAATATCCCACCTCACGTTAGAGCAGCATTACTGGTTAATCACACAGGACCTTATAGATTAAAAGAAGTTACATATGTAATGACTATGAATGGACCAGAGCCAATTCAGATGAGTCCAAAAAACTATGATTATAATTACTATATCGACAAACAAATTAAACCGCTTGCAGATCAGGTGTTAAATTCACTTGGTAAAAGTTTTGATTCTATTTCTCTTGGAGATCAACTTTCCCTTATCTAATATCTATGTTAGAATTTCGCCATGTCGATAGCGCTAACGAAACTTTTTCGTAATTTACTTTTTATCTACTTTGCAACTCTTTGCAGTGCTTATGTTTTAGTTGGAGTAGAGTTAGGACATTTTGATAAAGTTAAGGTCTCTAGTCACAGCGATGCACCTACAAAAATTCTTTCTATGCAAGAGGTTGTTGACTCGATCTTTAGTAGTAAGAGGACACAGGCTGTTTCAGGGCAAAATCTCAAACTAAATATTAAAACTACATTAAGTACAATTGTTTCAAACTCTTATTTAAACAAAGTAGTTTATTCTAATAGAAAGTCTTTATTCTCAAATTTATATTTCTATCTTGATCGATCAAGAGCTCCTCCTATTATTTAATTAATAATTCTGAAACATCACAAATTAAATATAAAATAGGAGATTTCTATGAAATCATTAAGTATATTATTATTACTTGCGACTGTAGGTAATACATTTGCACATAATCACGAGAATCATAAACAATCACATAACTCAAGACATACAAAACATCTAACTTCAAAGATGATGATAAAATATCAGTATTCATCAATGTTAATGGAAAATATTGGTAATGATTCAGGCTCATTGAGCACAAATGAATTCTTCACGGAAACATCTTTTATGATGGCACCTAAGAAAATGACAATGAAAATGCATATGTTAGATTTTATGTACTCTTTAAATGGCAATACTTCCTTTATGCTAATGGCTCCTTATAAAGAGTTAGAGATGACAATGGTAAAAAAAATGGGACGATCTGAGGTGACGAGTAAGTCCGCCGGAATGGGGGATATAAAGCTTGGAACTCACTCTTTGCTTATGGAACATAAATTAGAGTTACTTGTGCTTTTATCACTTCCAACAGGAAGTATTACTAAGGAAGATCATTCTAAAAGGTTGGGCTATAAGATGCAGCTAGGCTCAGGAAGTTACGGGATTGATCTTGGATTAAAGTATCTTTTTGAACTTGGTAATGATTGGGCAGTTAGACCAGAAGTTAAACTTATGACTTTTTTAAATGATAATAGTGAGGACTACAGACTTGGTAACAGATATTTTTATGGTGTAGAACTAAGTAAAGCTTTTGGGAAAAGTTATGAGTTTGCTTTAAACTACTTTCATAAAACAATTGACCCTTTAAAATCAAATGAAGATGTAATGGCAATGTCTCCAGCGATAGATCCTAAGAGTCAACATGGAAATAGAGATTACCTAAAGACTCAATTTCGTTATTTAGGGCAAGGAAGTCTTTCAAAGTATGAATTGGGCCTAAGCTATACGATTCCATTAAAGCAAGACCTTGCTGGATATCAATTGCGTGAACAAAATAAATTTTCAATGAATCTAATTAGATTCTTCTAAAAAAAAAGGGGAGCAAAGTTGCTCCCCATTATTTCATATTTCGTAAATACTATCTGGACGATCATTTAGTCGATATTCATCAAGAGATTGTTCGAGACGATCAAAGTCCCATCTCTCAAATATATATCTTCTACCGCTATCATAGTTCTGCTCTGTATGATGAGATAAATCTGTAACAGGGTGGCGAAGATCTACGTTAATATTTCCGTAGTTTAAAAAACGCAGTTCACGTGTTGCGTAGTAGTACATTGATGCTTCTTGATAAAAACACCATTCGGAATTTTGTGCTCTATCGAATTCCATTATGTGAGTTATCTTTTTACATTTGATATCAACTTTTTGATTTGGATTTTCCGTAAGCCCAAGATAAGCCATTTTCTTTTTTATTTCAGCTATTTTCTTTTTCAAGTTTGCTGTTCTGTCTGGAAAATCTGCTACACTCTTTAACGATCTTCTAAGTTTCTTTTTTAGTTTCTTTAGATCTTTTAAAAATTCCTTGTGACGTTTTCTTAATCTGTACTCACCACGCTCAGTAAGAAACTCAACCCACTCAACAGTTTTAAGAGGTTTTTTTCTAAGATGTGGATCAAGTACGTAGTCTACGCCATCAATTGATACGGCAGGAGCTACATGAAAATCCCAGGCGATATTTCTTGAAAAAAGTCCACCAAGTCTATTTGATAAACCACTTCTTCCCAAGTTATCTAACTCTCTGTTAAATTTATTTGTATAGTGCATAAAAACTTTTTTAGAGCGAACACCATCTTCTTTATAAAGCTTGTAAGACCATATATTGGCCCTTTTAAAACAATCTTTACCTTTTAAATCTTTTTCAACTTTTGCTACTTTTTCCCAAAAGCGACTTAGATCATTTTTTGAATGATCAGTCGTTTGGTATCCTTGCATTGGACTCACTGGTCCAGCAAAGGCCAAAGTTGAAAGTGCTAACATCCCAATTAATACTTTCATTTTACCCCTTCTATTTTTTATATATTAGTCTCTATTATTTCTTCTTCTTTCTCTCTCAATCTCTCTTTGTCTTGCTTTGTGCTCTTTTACTATTGTTTTAACTTTTGAAAGAGATCCTTTTAGAGAGTCAATCATTCTTTGAGTTGTAGATTGAACCTTTTTAGCTTCTTTAAATGAATTTACTTTTGTTTTAGTGTCTTCAACTTCAATACTTTGAGCAACTGAATAAATTTTCTCTTTTAACTTAGAGATCAGATCAGCATTATTCGTAACGCTATCTTTATTTGCTTTTGCCTTTTTTAGTTCTGTATTTGTAACGCTTAAGCCTTTAGATGCTTTAACAATTTTAGAATAAAGTTTGTTCGCTTCTTTGATCTTTTTGATTGCTGATTTGTTAATGTCATAAATATCTGAAACCGCATCAGCAGAGTTTTCTTTTAGATCAAACTCTGTTTTCCAAAGAGTTTCATAATCTTTTCCAAATGCTTGCTTTCTTGCAATCCATACTTGGTTCATATCAAAGTCTTCTCTGATGTGATTTTCCCCAGCAATTCGAGCAGATCTAAGTTCTGATCTGTTTGGAATATCTCTAATCTGATCAACACCGTAGTTTAATAATCTAAGTTGTGGAACTCCCCAGTAGTATTGTGATACTTCCTGAATAAAACACCATCCTTCATTAATATTAAAATCAAGCTCTTCTATGTTTGTGATTTTTTTACACTCAATATGTGCTGCATAATCAAGATTCGATTTAACTTTTGAAAGTAAATTCTTTTGATATTTCAGTTGGTAACGAAGACTGTTTAGAGTTGATCCAGTATGTCTTCCAGTAGCAAGTTGCTCTTCGAAATAGTTTACCCAATTTTGAACTTGTGCAATCTTTTTTGGCTTCTGTGCTTTTAGATCGTTATCAGTAATTTTAAAATCTACCATTTCAGCTTTGTATTCAGTGATCTTTTTTCTTGTTGCTAGAATAGTTTGTTGTGAATACTCATCCGTAGGGTCTAGTTCTCTTAAAGTCTTTTTTGCTTTAAGTAGTTTCTCTTTTAGTTTAATTCTTTTTTCTACAAGCTTTTCTGTTCCTGCAATTAGAAATTTTTGTTCCCACATCTTTTTTGTTAAAGGCGCGTGAATCCAAGGTCTAAAACCTTTGTCATATACAGTATCTACACCTTCTGTTTTATATACAGGTGCGATATGAAATCCCCATTTTGCACTCAGTTCTTCATTATATTTTCTAGAGTAGTGAATAAGAATTTTCTTACCTTCAAAACCGTATTTCTTATTGATATCATAAGTCCAACTTTGAGCCCTGTTATAACATTCACTATCCTTTTCAAATGAACCTTTCATTGTCTGCCATATATCACGGCCTTCATTTTTAGTAATGTCCGTAGACATGTGACCTTGAAGAGGTGAAACCTGTGCGAAAGCCGCTGCCGTGCTAAGTAGAGTAAGTCCAATAAGGGTCTTCTTCATAATATCTCCAATTGATTAAAAATAATTTTGACACTGTATATCATATTTTGAATTTCCAAGTAGGGTGATTGAAGTTATTTCATACTTATTTGTCAGAGCGAATATATGATGGTTTAAAGACGTAATTGGGAAATTCAGGGGAGAAATTAATGTTAAAAATCGCAGTCTTAGTGGTACTTGGTACCAGTTTTCAATCATTTGCAAAAGAAGTTATCATCTATGGTGAAGATAATAGAGTTGATATTAATGAAGTCACAGATTCAAAAATTTTAGATATCTCTAAGTCTGTAGCAGCTCAAGTCGACAAATATTCGTTTAATAAAAGATTTTATAATAAAGCCAACTATATAGCATTCAATAATTATGCGCGACTTAAAGACCCTATGGGTGCAGAGGTTTGTTCTGATGAAAGATTTGCAAATCAGCCATCTCTTTCAAATTGTTCAGGTTTCCTTATCGCTCCAAATCTTTTAGCAACAGCGGGACATTGCCTATTAAATGACAATGGGGTTATTAGTAATACAACGAATTATAATTGTGAAAGAAATGATTGGTTATTTAGTTTTGAAAATAGAGTTAAAGATGGGTTTGAGCCAAAACTTGTTTTAGAGAAAGACCTGTATCAATGTAAAAGGATTGTGATCGCAAAACTTACTGATGATGACGATTTTGCAATTATTGAACTAGATAGAAATGTTACAGATAGAACTCCTTTAAAACTTCGTCCTTTTGGTAAAGTAAAAAGAGGAACATCTCTTTATGTTATCGGTCATCCAAGTGGTCTTCCGAAAAAAGTTGCAGCTGGTTCAAAGGTATTAAAATCTAGAAAACCAAAATACTTTTCAGCATCACTTGATACTTTTGGAGGGAACTCTGGTTCTCCAGTATTTAATGCTGTTACTCATGAAGTAGAAGGGATTTTAGTTCGAGGGAAACAAGACTATATCTGGGATTCATTTAACGAGAGAAATTGTAAACGTGTAAATGTTTGTAATGAATCTGGTAAAAAATGCTTAGAGAATGAAGATAACCTTAAAGGTGAAGAGGTTACAAGAATTACAGAAATTCTCTCTTTCATGAAATAAAAAGAATCTTATATTAAATAGAGCTTAAAGACTGACCTACATTTATCACTTGTCCACTTTTGATAAAGTTTTTAAGCTCTGTAATACTTTTTCCGTGTTTTTCTATAATGTTTTTTATGCTCTTATGATTTAAGTGAGGAGCAGCACTTTTAATTAACGCCGCAAGACCAGAAACTACAGGTGTCGCCATACTCGTACCAGACGACGTCACATAAGATTGATCTCCGCTACTACAAGGTCCTCCACAGTAAGGAATTCCAGTAGAAAGTAATCCTCCATTTGAAAGTGATCCCCCCGGGGCAGCAACATCAACTGTCGCTTTACCAAA
>CAKZJW010000026.1 GCA_937120495.1 uncultured Oligoflexia bacterium | reverse complement strand
AAAACCAGGAGGGTTATATGAATCAATCACTACAAGAAATCACAAAAGAAGTTCTTTTCCAAAAATTAGGTCAAACTTGGTACATCTTTACAGAGATTAATGAAGAAGTTGTATATTCTGCAATGCCTGAAGGTATGGATCCAAAGTCTACTAAGCTAGAGCTATTCGATGTTATTGAAGATCATATGAAAAAGGTTGCAACTCACCCAAGGTATAAAGAAGCATCTGCTTAATGAGTGCAGCAAAAAAATACAAATATTATAAACCAGAGAAAGATAACTCACTGGAACAAAAAAAGGCGATTGATGCTTTGAAACATAAGATCACAGACAAAATTGTAAGTGATCCCAAACTTCAGATTAAAGCAGCACTAATCCTTGAGAGACTTATAAACAATTCAAAATAAATAATCCCCTTCGCTCGAGAGTCATCCGAACAAAGGGGTTTTCTTTCAATACCTGACCATAAAAATCAAGCAATATCAATAACTTACTGTAATTATTCAAAACGGCAATTTTTTCCGAGATAACTCAAAATAATACTCATCTACTCAGAAATTAAAACCGAAATGATCTACATGAACTTCTAATGGGATTGAAGTTCATAAAAGAATTAATATTAACTTTGAGCACGGTAGCTCGCAGTTTTGGGTGGGACCAAAACTTTGATCACTTGGAGGTGGATACATGAATTTAGGAGATTAACATGGGTTTCAGAATTAACACAAACACAACGTCACAGGCAGCACAAAGAGCTTTAAGTAAAGTTACAGCAAAGTCTGAAAATTTAAGTTCACAGCTTGCAACTGGTTCAAGAATTAACAAATCAGCTGATGATGCAGCAGGTTTAGCAATCTCGGAAAAGTTAAAAGCTAATATTAGGTCAAACCAACAAGCTAATAGAAATGCGAATGATGGTATTTCTATGATTCAAGTAGCTGAGGGTGGATTGAATGAAACAGGTAATATCTTAATTAGGTTAAGAGAACTTGCGATTCAGTCAGCATCAGATACTGTTGGGGATACTGAAAGAAGTTATACAGACTTAGAGTATCAACAACTTAAACAAGAGATTGGAAGAATCTCGGAGACCACTGAGTTTAATGGTGTATCACTATTAAATGGTGAAGGTGATCAACTAGACTTTCAAGTTGGTGCTAACAATGACGATTTTAAAGACAGAATTCAATACGACTCGGGGAAAATTAACGCTGGGTTAGATGGTCTAGGAATGAGTGGAGAGGGTGTAGCTAGTAAAGAAGATGCACAAAGTTCACTTGAAGCAATTGATGGCGCTATTAATAGTGTCTCTGGTCAAAGAGCTGAATTAGGTGCTCTACAAAACAGACTACAAACGACTTCAGCAAACCTAGAAACAAGTGTAGAGAATATGTCAGCTGCAAACTCAAGAATTAGAGATGTAGATTTTGCAAAAGCAACTGCAGAAAATGCTCAGAACAATATTCTTAAGCAAGCAGGAACATCAGTACTAGCTCAAGCGAATCAAATGCCAGCACAGGCACTAAGATTAGTTGGATAGTCTGAATAAAGAATTCTAAAAAGAACCGACTAGGGGGGAAGTATTAATACTTCTCCCCTTTTTATTTTTAATGATTATTTTCAATAAGCCTAAAGTGCGCTATAAGCAGAGTCTATGAGTAAAGAAAATACAGATCTTCCAGAAAAGAAGCAAAAAACTAACGAGAAAGATAGAGCATTTGGCGAGGGCTTTGAGTATACCCACGACAACCCTTATCACGAAAGACTTGGTGTCTTTGAAGAGTTTGTTCTAAGAGACGATGAAGCCGAAGCGAATGCTGGCAATTGGAATAATAAAGCGTTCAACAGAGATGCCCCACTGCATACTGAGATTGGAACTGGCTATGGCCACTTCATGATAGACTACACGCAAAAAAATCCAGATGTTAACTTTATTGGTCTTGATCATAGGTTCAAAAGAAGTTTCAATCTCGCTAAAAGATTAAACTCTCTGCAACATAAAAACTTTAAATATCTAAGAGGACGTGGCGAGAGACTTGGTCATATCTTTGCCGAGAGTGAGCTTACAAAAATATTTTATTTCTTTCCTGACCCCTGGCCCAAAACGCGCCATCACAAAAAAAGACTTTTTCAAAAACGATTTTTAGATGAAGTTTATAAAGTATTAAAACCAGGTGGTGAATTTTTAATCAAAACCGATCACGATGGATATTTTGAATGGATGTGTGATGTTATGAAGGAAGAGAGTCGTTTTGAGATCATTTTTCAAAGCTTTGATCTTCGTGCAGAGCACCCAGAGCACTTTTTAAGCTCATTTGTAACAAAGTTTGAGAGGATTTTCCTTGAGAAAGGAATTAAGATAAAGTCCATGATCATCAAATCAAAAAAAGAATCTTAGGATTAAATGGCAAGCATAGAAGAAGCTAAAAATATTATAAAAGATACTCCCATATCGAGTATTATAAACTTCTATCACCCTATTTCTAAAAAGGGTGCCGACTTTAAGGGTGTATGCCCATTTCATAATGATACAAAGCCATCAATGAGTATTTCTGACTCCAAAGGTGTCTACAAGTGTTTTGCCTGTGGTGCAGCCGGTGATGGAATAAAATTTGTTCAAGACCTTAGAAACCTAGATTTTATTGAGGCCGTTAAAGATATTGCAGGTCAGCTTTCAATTCCTATCGATGAATTTAAAAAGAAAGAAAAGAATCCCAAATTTGAAATGGGGTTTAGAGTTTTAAATTATGCCTATAAGCTTTATAAAAAGTATGGAAGTGATGCTAAACCAAAAGCATTTCTAGATTTTTTAAAAAATAGAAATTTAAACGAAGAGTCTGTTAAGGCCTTTGGATTAGGCTTCGCCCCTAATAATAATCCCCTTTCAACCTTTTTAAATTCCATGTCCAGTGGAAAAGATAAAGAATTTGCAACAAAGCTTGCCAAAGAAATTGGGATAATTGGTGACAGCAATAGAGGCGGTGGTCAGTACGACTTCTTTAGAGACCGAGTTGTCTTCCCTATTCACGATCACGCAGGACAGGTGCGCGGCTTTCAAGCAAGAGCAGTACTAGATGGCCAAAAGCCCAAATATATGAATTCAAGAGAATCTTTTATTTTTGATAAAGGAAATATTTTATACGGATTTAATATTGCTAAAAATAATATTAGGGCCAAAGATGCAGTTATTGTTGTCGAAGGAAATATGGATGTAGTTGTCCTTCACCAATTTGGCTTTAATAATTCCGTTGGAACAATGGGTGTTGCCTTTAGTGAAAATTCTTGTAGGCTCCTTTCAAATTTAACTAAGAATTTTTATCTTGGAATGGACTCAGATGCAGCCGGCATGAAAGGGATGGAGCGTATAAACGAGATGCTTCTAAAGCAAGGTATCCTACCTAAATACATAGACTTCTCCCCCTCAAAAGACCCTGATGAATTTTTAAATGAATTTGGAAGACTTGATCTTGTTGAAAGAATGGATAAGGCTCCTACATTTCTAGAGGTTAAAATCGAATCAGCAATACCAAGCCCGATACCTCAAACTACTGATAAAAAACTTAGTGCTCTGCAAGAAGTATTTAAGATCGTCTCACCTCTTGAGGATAATCTTGTAGCAAAAGAAAAAGTAATCCTTGCTGCGCAGGCCTTGGCCCTTCAATCCTCCAAGGACGATATCCTTGACGCATATAAAAAGTTTCTATCAGAGATGAAAGAAAAAAAGAATCGATACAAAAAGCCGCCGCAGCAAAAAGTCGCGCAACCACCTGCAGCACAAAGTTTTGATGGACCACCAACAGAAAGCTATGCTGAAGAATATCAGGGACCTCCACTAGAAGAAGATCAACATATGCCACACGATCTTCATGAAGCAACTTCAGTTAACGCGCCCAATAAAGCAGAAGTTATGACCCTCGGCACTCTAGTCACAAATCCCGAGTGTCTCGAGAGCAAACAAATTGCTGAAATACTTGATTTAATAGACCATTCTGAGGTAAAACAGTTAATTAATTGGTTGAAGAATATTTATTTAGAAATTGATGATGCGGACTACACGAACTTTATAAAATCGAAACTCGAAGAAAATTTTAATAAAGATTTAAAAAACGTTATGGCTTCATCTTTATTTAACTATAATTCACTCAAACTTGAAAAGAAAGTTATCGAAAAAATGATGACGGACCTAAAAGTAAAATTTGAAATAGAAGTTTTAATGAAAGAAAAGGCAAACTTACTTCGTCTTCAATCAGAAGCGATCACAGAGGAAGCCGGTTTGAAAGTTTTAGCCGATATTCAAAAAGTGAACGTAAAACTTAACAAGATAAAAAAGAAATAATTAGCTAATCAATAATGGAGAAGCTTAATGTCAATAGCATCAGCATTTTTAAGTGCGAAAGAATTTTCAAAATTAATCCTTAAAGGTAAGGACCAAGGGTTTCTAACACCCGAAGAGATCAACGATGGTATTCCTGCAAGTATTGTAGAGCCAACAGACTTAGACATGATCCTAGCTAAGTTAGAAGAAATGAACATCACTATCAACAAAGTTGATATGGAAGAAGAAGAGACTGAGCAAACTGAGATCGAACTTATCGACGAAGCACTCTCAGCACAAGAAGCAAAAGAATTAAAATCATCTTCAACAGACCCGGTAAAACTTTATTTAAAGAAAATGGGTTCAGTTGCTCTATTAACTCGTGAAGGCGAAGTGAAGATTGCAAAAGAAATTGAAGAAGGTGAAAAAGAAATCGTTCTTTCATGTTTAAACTCAAAGCATGCATTAGAAGAGATCGTTAAACTAAAAGATAAAATCAACGCAAGTGAAACTCAAAATGAATACGTAAAAGATCTTGTTCGTGGCCTTGATGATGAATCAAGTGACAAGGACATTGAAAAATTCAAAAAAAGAATTTTTGAAGTAGTTGAACACGTTGAAATACTTTTATCTGAAATTGTTAACGAAGACGGAACTCTTAGAAAGCTTACTAAAGAAGAAAGTAAGACAATGGTTCTTGTTGAAGAAGAATTAGTTGATTTAACTTTTAATAGAAAAATCATCAACAGCTTCACTGATCCAGTTAAAGCTTACTACCTTCAGTTCAGAAATCTATACGGTCAACAAGATAGAATTTATAAATTCTTAGAAATTGAAAATGATACGACTTATAGAGAGCTTTACGAAAAAGTAATGGAAGATGACGCTTTCAAAAGAAAGCTTGCTCGTCACCTATACACAAGTGATGCAAAGATTGAGCAAATGATAAGAAACCAGGAAGACATCATTAGAAAGCTTAGACGCTTATCAATTGATGCTGGTATGGCTTATGAAGATATTGAAAATGTTTTCAACATTATTACTAAAGGTGAAGAGAAAGCCGATTTTGCAAAAAGTCAGCTAGTTGAAGCCAACCTTCGTCTTGTTGTATCAATCTCTAAGAAGTACACAAATCGTGGTCTTCAATTCTTAGATCTAATCCAAGAGGGAAATATTGGTCTAATGAAGGCTGTAGATAAGTTTGAGTATAGACGTGGTTACAAATTCTCTACTTATGCAACATGGTGGATCAGACAGGCAATAACGAGAGCTATTGCAGATCAAGGTAGAACAATCCGTATCCCTGTTCACATGATTGAGACAATCAATAAACTTGCTAGAACATCTCGTCAGTTAATTCAAGAGTTAGGTAGAGAGCCTACTCCTGAAGAGATTGCTGAAAGAATGGAGATGAGTGTAGATAAAGTTAAAAAAGTATTTAAAATCTCTAAAGAACCTATTTCTCTTGAAACTCCAATTGGAGAGGAAGAAGATAGCTCTCTAGGTGATTTTATTGAAGATAAAAAGATCATCTCTCCTGCAGATGCAGTAATGAGTGTTACTCTTTCTGAACAGACAAGATCAGTTCTTTCGACTTTAACTCCTAGAGAGGAAAAAGTTCTTAGAATGCGTTTTGGTATCGGTGAGAAATCAGATCACACTCTTGAAGAGGTTGGTCAGGATTTCTTTGTAACGCGTGAGCGTATTCGTCAGATTGAGGCAAAAGCCCTTAGAAAACTTAGACATCCAAGTCGTGCTAAGCTTCTTAAGTCTTATATCGACAACTAATCGGATTAAAAAATTCAAGTACTATAAGACCCCTCTTTTGAGGGGTTTTTTTATATCTTATGGGGGCATCTTCATGTACAATAAAGCCTTTGATTAATTAGCAAAAAGGCGATGACTTTGAACGTTGTACCACAAAATATCATTGATGAAGGTAAGCAGTTTTTTACAAATACTCTTATTATTCATTCTAAAAAAATTCTAGAAAATGCTCGAATTAACATCTCCTTCCAAAAGGGAAACCTTGAGAGATTTTTTATCATTTCCGGAATTGTTAATGATGGAGAAACAAGAGAAGCCAAAGCAAGTTATAAAAAAAATGATACTTATCCAGATGGTTTTTTAAGCACAAGTTGTACTTGTAATCTTCACACAGAAGAAAATCACTGTCCCCATACAGCCGCTTTATTTTATAAATTTCATTTGAATCAAATTTTAAAAGAAGAATTAAAAGACAACCTTGATGCTCCACTTAGACCAGAGCTAACCGCTCACGGACAAGGAGTGCATGTTGAAACTTATGGCCGTATCGTTCCAAGCCCAAGTAAGTTAACTGGAGCCCGAGGTAATAGTACCTATGCATCAGTTCAGTACCTTCTAAGTAATAGAAAAATTGTTAACTTTCCTCTTACAAAAAAAGTTGAAGGAAAAATAAAAGTCAATCTTGTAAAAGCTACAAGTTTTTCTGAATATGAAATTTATCCTAATATTGAAAACAAATATCTTCCCGTTTTTTCATTAATCGATAAAGATGAAAAAGAAATCCAAAAAATTTCTCTTTTTGAATACTTGTATTTGTTTAACTGGGAAACAGGTGAAGCATTTGATCTTCCTTCTTCTTTAAAAGATTTTGTTAAAACAATTAACAGAGAAGGATTTCTTCAACCGATCAATGAATATCTTCGCTGGTCAACGGGAATTCTAGACCAAGAAAACATTGAGTTACATATTGATTCACTTGCTTTTAAAGACCATGAAGCATCTGAGATTAATTACCGTTTTTCTATTCTAACAAGCTCTAGAAAAAGCTTCTTAGAGCTTCATATCGAACTATACGATAAAGACGAAAGACTGCTAACTCCACCACCAGTTTTTAAACTAATGATTAGTGAAGGCGGATTTTTAGGTGGATTTAGAACAAAGAACGATTCTCATGAATTCATTAAACATCTACTTGATTCATTGAATTATAATAATCAAGAATATAAAAAATATTTACATTCAAACAGCCAAAAACAAAAGTTTCAAGACTGGCTAGATCACCTTCTAGCTAATGATGATCTCCCTTTTATGACTTTAAAAAAAGGAACTGTTTATTATTTAAATAGAAATCTATTTTTGGCAATATATAAAGGTATCTTTGAGTGCTTTGGAGAGAATGCTAGTCGATTCTCATTTAACAAGCATGATGATGAAAGAGTTTATTTTCAAATACCAAAGAATCAACTTTTTAATGGTGTGTCCTCATTCCATAACAGAATGAGTAATTTTAATATTCCTATCTTTTATAATCAAACTGAAGTTAAAACATGGAGTTCTAATATTCGTTTTGAAAGACGTAAGTCAAACCTTGATTGGTTTGAGTTAAATCTTGTTGTTGATGAAAATGATCTTCAGGTTATTAAAAACGCAAGTATGGGTGAAAATTTTATTCTTACTGATCAAGGCCTTGTCATCTTAGAGAAAAAAGAAAAAGACCTTTTAAAGTTTATGAAAAAATACACATCTCATGAAGCAAACCAGCAAGAGATGGAAGGTAATAAGGCCAAAAGATTCTCTTTAAACTTTAAGAGAACTCGTATCTTTGAATTATTTGAATTAAAGAAACATGGGATTACAGGAGCTCTATCTGAAGAAGAAGAGGCTTTATGTGAAAATCTTTTAAACTTAAAAGATATGCCTGAATACACTTTACCTGCACGTTATACAGATATCGCCAGAGAATATCAGAATACTGGTTTCCAATGGTTATCCTTTTTATTTGAAAATAGATTTGGAGCTTGTTTAGCTGATGATATGGGTCTTGGTAAGACTCTGCAGACAATAATGTTTCTTCAAAGTATTATCCATAAGGTAGAGAAGGTTCTTATCGTTTGTCCGGTATCGATCTTAATCAACTGGCAAAACGAAGTTGAAAAGTTCTCAGACCTTGATGTTCACTGCTACTATGGAAATGATAGAAAAGATCCATCGAACTCAAAAATCATTTTAACAAGTTATGGTGTAATGAAAAAAGAGTCATTCACGACATTTAATGATGTTGGTTTTGATATTCTTATTATGGATGAAGTTCAGCACTTAAAGAACATTAGATCTCAAGGAGCAAGTGCTGCTAGAAACTTAAAAGCTAAATTTAGAATTTGTTTAACGGGTACACCTGTTGAAAATGACCTTTCAGAATTTTATAATATTATGGACTTAAGTATCCCTGGTATCTGGGGAGAGCTTAGTTTCTTCAAAACAAAATCATCAAAGAAAAGTCGCCTTCTTGCACGTCAAACGGTTAGGCCCTTTATTCTTCGTAGAACAAAGGATGAGGTTTTAACTGAATTACCTGAAAAAGTAGAAAATATAGTTTACTTAAGTTTTGGCGAAGAAGAAAAAGAGCAATATCTATCTACACTTGCAAGTGTTAGAAAGAAAATGACAACTGTTCAGCAAGGAAGAAAATACAGTGAAATTTTAAAGAGTTTACTAAAACTCAGACAACTGTGTTTATGGCAAAACCAAAAATTCATGTATAGTACAAAAGTTGATTTTCTAATGGAAAATTTAGAACAACTAATTGAAGAGGGGCATAAAGTTCTTGTCTTCTCTCAGTTTACAACTTACCTGGATATTATTGAAAATAAGATTAGAGAAAGAAGATGGAATCAAGCTAGAATTGATGGATCTCAAACTCTAAAGAAAAGAGGGCAAGAAGTTGAAAGGTTTCAAAATGGAGATGCTCAAGTTTTCCTAATTTCTCTAAAAGCCGGTGGTGTTGGTCTTAACTTAACAGCAGCAAGCTATATTTTTCTAATGGATCCTTGGTGGAATCCAGCAGTTGAAAGCCAAGCAATTGATAGAGCTTATAGGATAGGACAAGAGAATAAACTTACAGTCTATAGACCGATTATAAAAGACTCCGTTGAGGAGAAGGTTTTAGTTCTTCAAAATGCAAAAAGAGAGTTATTTAAGGATTTAATGGCCACAGAAGAGGATAGCTTCTTCAATGGTAAGCTCACGATGACAGACTTCCAGAGTCTATTAACTTAAAGCACTAAAAACTGAATAAGCAAACCAAGCGACAAGAGTGAACTTTGTCGACCAGTACGTAAATGATAAAATAGACATTGTTAATTTAATAAGCATATTAATCTCCAAGATCATAGTCTCAAAGATTTGGATTTGGGTAAATTAAAGTGAAGATTTTACATTATTGGTTAATAGCTTCTCGCCTATAACCATAGGTTAAGTCACCGGAAACATATTGATCCCCTAGATATAAAGCCAAAACTAATCCCCAGGATCCTACTTTTCCAAGTGGTTCTTTACACATAATTTGAAATAACATTAAGTTGAAAGCGAGGCTTTTTATGTCCCAAAAAGTTGCCCTTGCAGCATAAAAACTCCATCTATCGGCCCCATGATTTCCCGTTTGAAAGATCGGCCAATCCCCCATATTTTGAAGATACATTCTCTCTGCTAGAAGTTCCATCATCATCTCTTTCCCCTCTTCAGTCTCAAGGTCTTCTTGAGTAATTTTATTACTCTCTAAAGATGAATAGGTTCCTAGATTAAAAAACTTATCTAAGTAGTATTTTGTATTAACTTGGCTAGATTTTTCTTCAAGGTAAGCTAGAAGTCCTTTAACGTCTGAAGCAAAGCTTGGACTTTTCATTAGTTCATTAAATTCTTTTTCAAGTTCTGTTATTGGTCTTTCTTTAGATTCACCTTTATAGAGTTTTTGAATTTGTTGAATCTGTTGGTTTTTACCAAATAATTGATCGTAAGCTAGTGCCGATCCTGCATCCATAGCTCTAAAGCCAAAAAAGCCTTTTAGATATTTTCCCCAGAAGCTACTATTTTTTCCTGTTACAATTTTACC
>CAKZJW010000025.1 GCA_937120495.1 uncultured Oligoflexia bacterium | reverse complement strand
AATTAACTTCATTAATTGTGTTTTCAATATCTGCACTTATTATAGAGTCACTATAATTATGTTTACCTTCAGAGTTATCAAAAAACCTACCAGCAGGATCAATCATTACATAACTACCTCTCATCGCATTATTTGATTCTGGTATGATGCTCTTTTGTCTAGAATGTCTCACTACAAAAGCATCAAACTGTTTTCTATTAATTTTACAAGAATCTACTTTTATATCGTTCTGACCTACTATTGGTAAAACTTGCAATACTTTCCATCTTTTAGGTTTTGCAAAATTAATTAATTCGTTAAAATCATCTAAATGATTATAGGAATTTACAACAGTATTTATTTTTTCTGAAATATAAATTTTGCGCTTCTTCTTCCCAAAGTTTTTTATCTAACGTTTCTAATTCTTGATAAATATTTTCTTCTGATAAAATTGGCTTTTTATATTTTGAACCAAAAGAAATTTTAATTAAATATAGAGGGCAATTAGATGGAATTTTATAATAGGTAACTGATGCTTTTAAAGAAACATCATCTAACCAATCATTTAATTCTTTTGATATTCTATTGTAGTAATGATTGCTTTTTATTATTGGTTTTACAGCTATTGATTTTTCTTTATTTTCGAATAAATCTAAACTATAATTTAAAGTGTCGTTTATAATGATTTGTTCATCTTTAGATAAATTTAAAATTTGATTTACGATTACTTTATTAATTTCATTCTCTATTTATATAGTAATTATGAACTTTATTAAAGAAATTCCTCTAAGTATCTGAAATTAAGAATACATTAGTTTAAATTTAATCTTAGGTGCCTAGATGCCCCGGCCAAAGTGTCCTTTTGCCAAAATGCACCTCGCGTTAGAATTGCCGATTTTGAGCTAAGTAACTGTATTTGCTGATGTCTTGTTTTGGCACGGAGCTTGCTTTATGTATGGGTGTAAGCGACAAGGAATGTTGCTACAGAAAAAAGCAGGAAGCTAAGAAGTAGGAAGAAAGGATTTCGAAAAAGGATATTTCGAAATTGAATTAAGGATGATTCAAAAAAAGACTTTCAAGAAAAAAACAGTTCAGAAAAGTAACACAAGGAGTTTAGGATGAACAAATTAAGCACTCAAAAATTCATGAATCTTTTCAATGACATTCTTTCTGACAAAACAGGGCAAACGCCATCAGCAAAGAAGTTAGAGAAGCTTTTTACACCGACTCAAGGTCCAGTAAAAGGTGACGAAGTTGATATCGTGACAGCTCAAAAAGAGACACAATTAAAAACGCGCTTAGACGAGAGAAATGTTTTATTTCTTAAAAAAGTAGAAGCTGCGAAACAAAAAATATTATCTGGAGAATATGGTTTATGTGAAGATTGTGGAACAGATATTTCACAAAAAAGATTAATGGCAAGACCAACTGCTTGTCTATGTATCGGATGCCAAGAAGAAAAAGAGAGAGAACAATTTGGCAGCTTTAAACACAGAAGAGATTTAAGCGCAATGAAAGAGGAAGAGTTTGTGGAAGATGGGCATATCTCCAGAAAAACAAAATTTGCAAGCATGAAGACAATTGGGTTCGAAAGCGTTGTAGATATGTAAAATAAATTCATTACTTAGTTAAAAAGCCATCGAATGATGGCTTTTTTTATTTCTATCTGGTAGAAGAGCCCATGATCGAAATAGGAAAAATAAATAAATATACAGTCAAAAGAGAGACTAAGTCTGGATATTACCTTCAAGTTGAAGGTGAATTTGGAGAAGTATTTCTTCCACCATCACTTTCAAAGACTAAAGTTGAAATAGGACAAGAGGTAGATGCCTTTGTTTATGTTGACTCTAAAGACCAACTTGTGGCCAGTACTTTTCTTCCTTATGCAGAAGTTGGAGAGTATGCACTTTTAGAATGTTTTGATGTTCAAGATTTTGGAGCTTTCTTTAAGTGGGGTATTTCTAAAGATCTTTTAGTTCCAGGAAATGAACAAAAAATTAAAGTAAGAAAAGATGAGTACGCACTTGTAAGAATTTGTATTGAAGAGGGAACAGATAGACTCTTTGGAACAACTAAACTTGGTCATTATATTGAGAACTCTCAATTTGATATTGCTGAAGGTGATAAGGTTGAGATCGTTCCAGCTGTTGAGACAGATCTTGGCTATAGAGTAATCGTTAATAAAAAATATATCGGTATTATTTATCATTCAGAAATATTTAAAGATATCTTCATTAATAAGCCAATTGATGGATTTGTTAAAAAAATACGTGATGATGGGCTAGTTGATACGGCCACTCAAATTCAAGGTATTAAAAATCTTGATCATTCCAAAATAAAAATTCTAGAGTTTCTTCATAAAAGAGGCGGACGCAGTCACTTGCATGATAAAAGTTCTCCTGAAGAAATCAGCGAACTTCTTAGTATGTCTAAAAAGACATTTAAAAATGCTATTGGAATGCTTTATAAAGATCGAAAAATTATGATTTCTAAAGAAGGAATTTCTTTAGTTAAAAAGAAGAAGGACTAGTTCCTAGTCCTTCTTTCAAGCTCCTCAATTAAAGTCGCAGTATCAATTTTATTTAAAAACTCTTCTTCTTTTATATCTAGAAGTTGTTCACTCTTTTTTATGCCAGCTTTATAAAGCATGGCCATGTGTTGTTTTCTAGTTAAAAGGTATCCCCCAAGTCTAGTATCCATTGATTCATGTTCAAGCTGAAGCTTGGCCATAAAGTCATTTGGGTTCATTCGTGCACGCGAAGCGTACATAAATAATATAGGCTGGGGGACAAGATAAATTTGCTCTATCTGCGGTCTATTCACGAGATTAGAGAGCCAAATTTGATAGCTCAGAAACTAGGTCCTGAGATCTCGTAACAAATACTTCTCTTTCTTTATCATCAAGCCCTTCTCCTGAAATAGAAGCCAGGTCTTGAATATGATGACAAATCTTTGTTGCTAGCGCTTTATTTTCACCTTTGTCCCAAATCTTGTATGCATTTTTAACAAGGTTGTTCTCTGTATTTAAAACAAGAGTTTTCTTTAGCGGCATTGCAAAGTTTGATTGTCCCATTTGTTGAGTCATTTTTTGAAAACGCTTCATTTGTTCATCAACTTTAAAATAAGCCGCACTTGTTGCATTTTTAAAGTTTCGAACTTCAATTTCCATCTTAGAAGGATCATCTTCTTTTATCTCTCCAACAAGAATTGATTTAAAGGCATCTTGAATTTTAATATCTTCATCAGTTGCATTTTGAGTCTCAAGAATTTCTTCAATTGCATTATCAATTACAGTGAACTTAAATTCTTGTTCACCTTTTTTCTGCATTTCCACATGTTGCATAAAGTGAGAATCAATATAGTTATCAGTTGAGATAACTTGAATCTCTTCGGCTTTAAGTTGTTCTCTAAGAGCAACGTTTGATGCTCCCTCTTCAAAGTAAATTACCTTGTCACCAATTTTTTCTTTATATTTCTCTGGAGCAGACTCTTTGTACTCAGTAAGTGTAACAAGCTTTTCATCAGAGTTTTTAAATAAAACTCTCTCTCTCATTACATCATCAAATTTAGGATCAGAGATAACTCCATATTTTACGAAAAGACCAATGTCTTCCCATACAGACTCGTATCTTTCTCTGTCATTTTTGTGAAGTTTCTTTAAGCTCTCTGCAACTTTTTTTATAATATAGTTTGAGATCTTTTTAATATTTGGATCACCTTGAAGGGCAGACCTTGAAACGTTCAGAGGGATATCCGTTGAATCAATTGCACCTTTAAGTAGACCTAAAAATTCAGGGATAACATCTTTTACGTTATCAGATACAAAAACTTGTTTTGAATAAAGTTTAATATTGTTTTCATTTAAAGGCTTATTAGGATTTAGCTTTGGAAAATAAAGAATTCCTTGAAGAGTAAATGGGTGATCAACATTTAGGTGTAACCAAAATAATGGCGCTTCATCCATTGGAAAAAGTTTTTTATAAAAGCTTATATAGTCTTCATCTTTTAATGTGCTTGGATCTTTTTTCCAAAGTGGAGTCGTCTCATTTACAAAGTCAGCTGTGATTGGTTTTTTATCTTCTTCTTTTTCAGCCTTTGCATTCTCTGCTGCAATTCTATCATTTTCATTTAGATCGATCATCTCGATTTGATATGGCATAAAGTCACAGTAACGAGTAAGAGTGCTTCTTGTTTTATGAGAATTTAAAAAATCAGCACTTTCTTCATTGATGTGAAGAATGATTTCCGTTCCAACTTCTGTTTTTTCAGATTCATTAAATTCATAATCTGTATCGCCATCACAAACCCACTTTGTAGGAGTTGATCCACTTGTCATTGAAAGAGAGTTGATTTCAACTTTATCAGCAACCATAAATGCAGAGTAAAAACCAAGTCCAAATTTTCCAATGATCTCATCTTTTGTTGTTTCACTTTCTTTCATTTTTTGAACGAATTCTTCTGCTCCAGAAAAAGCAAGTTGAGCGATATATTTTTCAACTTCTTCCTCAGTCATCCCAATTCCATTATCTGAAATTGTGATTGTCTTTGCGTTCTTATCGATGGCTACCTTTACTTCTCCTGTTGGAAGTTCAGATCCATTTGCTCTAGCAAGGGTAGATCTTTTTGTAATTGCATCACAAGCATTTGAAACTAGTTCTCTGATGAAAATATCATGCTCTGAGTAAAGCCATTTTTTGATAATCGGAAAGATGTCCGTTGTATTTACTGAAATTGTACCTTTTTTTGATGCCACGAATTAACTCCTTGTAATATTTACTATTATATTTAAATCTGTGCTAAACAACATTAATATGGTGGCAAATGAATTAGTGTCAAGGTTTGAAGGTTAAGAAAATGTCTAATCCTATTAGAAAAGTTACGATTCTCACAACTGGTGGGACAATTGAAAAAACATATGACGAAATGGATGGTTCTTTGGCCAATCATGAAACTGTAATTAAAAATAGAATTGAACAGAACCTGCGCCTGCCTTATGTAAAACTTGAAGTAAAATCTCTAATGAATAAAGACTCTCTGGATATGGATGAGCAGGATAGGGGAATCATTCATTTAGCGATCGAGAAGTTCGCGACCTATGGCAACCCGATCGTAGTCCTTCACGGAACGGATACCATGCAACAAACAGCAGAGCTTGTAGAGAAAAATATGTCTAAGTGTGAAGTACCTGTGATCTTTACAGGAGCTATGAAGCCACTTGGTTTTATTGACTCAGATGCTATTCAAAATGTTACTGAGGCGCTATATGCTTCTCAAATTATCAAGCCTGGGGTTTATATCTCATTTCACAATAATATCTTTTCTGTTCCAGGCGTTCGAAAGAATAAAGCTTTTAGAACCTTTGAGAGGATTTAGTAGCTGGCTTACGCAGCCTGGGCGCAATAAATTGTTGCCAAGCTAAAACCCTATAAGCACACCCATGTAACGTAAATACAAACACTTATCTCTACTTCGGCAAATATGACCACTTATCAGGTTAGAATTAACTTAAGGTTATTAATCTTCCGAAAAGTAAGTGATTATGAAAACTATAAAAGTATTATCTATTCTCTTATCTTACCTAATGCTCCTTACAAGTTGTATGGAGGCAGCATCGGTTGGTTCTGCGGCTTCACAGAAAGATGCCAATAATATACTTGGGCCTGGAACGGGATCGGGTAATGGTGCAACTGGAGCTGATAATGCTCTTAATAATGCAGAAGTTGTTGAGCAGGCGGTTGTTGAAATCAGACATTTGATTGAGCCTAAAATTGATGATTCAAGTGATGGTGGAACTTATTTAAAGAAACTAACAATACCAAAAAATTATGATGGCCTTCTTTATTTAGCGGGTCTGAATATTTCAACTCTAGTAAATGATGTAATCAAGGTTCGTTTTAGATTTGGAACTTCTTCAAGTCCTATTGATATTGATGCAACAGTAAGTACTGCAGCGGGCTTAACTCCGCAAACAAATGTTCAAGTTCTTATCTTAGATATGCGAACAAAACCATTTGCTAATATTAGATTAGATTATGATTTATATGATTATAATGCTTATGACTTTTCTGGTGATGGATCAACAGTTCCTAATGAGCCAACTTTAGTTAATAGAGATAAAAATCTTTTTTGTAGAGGTTTAAACCTTGAAGATGATCCAACTTTCGAGGGTAATTTAAATTCAGGTTGTGATGCTACAAATCCAATATGTAAATATTCATATGCAAAAATTGTTGACCAAGGATTAGTAAGAGTAGACGGAGCTATTGAAATTCCGATCACTCCTTCTGAGGTTCAAGTTCAGTCAGGTGTTGACTCTTATTATGAGGATTCACACGCACTAAAACTTAGCCGTTGTCTTGATGACAACCCAACACAGTATTTTAATAATCAGTATAAATATGATGATGACTTTTCTTTTACAATCAATATGATTACAAATCATTTGATTAATGGATCAATTTATCAATACAAAGGTCCATATAGAAAGGTAAGTGAGCCTACTTGGCAAATTAAAGCCGGAGCTAGAACTGGTATCTATGGTCTTTATAAAGGTGAAATCGGTGTCGGTTCCCCTTACGGATCGAAACTATTTCCATTGGCCACAAAGTTAAATCTTCAAAAAGATATTAGTTATATTGGTTCAGAAGTACCTAACCAAGTTAAAGGCTTAGAGTTCATGGCAGCAAATGGTGAGTCTGCTTGGATGAATGGATGTAATGAAAGAGCATCGAGCGTTGATAATATGACAGGTGAGCATATCGGTTCGTGTAACGTAACTTCTAAAATTGAAATTGTAAGAATTAAAGATGATAACTCTGAAGAAATAATTACATCTAAAGAGGTTAAGCTTCAATTAGTTAAGTCTGCTACGATTGATCCTCAAGGTGATAATGTTCTTCTTTCAAGCTTTCAATCATGTTCTTCTACGAGCCAATGTGGTTCTGATGAATGTTGTATTAATAAAAGATGTTGGGATAAAACAGTTGTATCTTCGTGTGTTGAAGATGAGCCAATTCATGGTTTATTAGAGCCAGGGCAAACATGTTCAAGTGACTATGAATGTTCTTCTCTTTGTTGTTCTCAAACGACTGGACGATGTGCTGTTCACGATACTCTACAAGACCCACCTGTATATTGTGCAAAACAATCAGGACAAAAGTGTATTGCAAAAGAGTGGTGTGCAAAAGTACCAGTTACAAGATGTTATATAATTAAAACAGGACTTGATGCCCAGGGCGGTGATACATGTGCTCTTCGATGTTATACTTTTGAGGAACACGGTGACTGTGAAAGTGGAACTTGTAAACCACCTCCAGTTCCAACAATGCCAACGTTTGATCCAAATGATGTAAATCGTTGTGCTGAAGCATGTGATCCACCTGACTTCTCAAATGGATATTTTGACTTCAAATGTGGAGACGACAGTTAAGTAAAAGGAATTATAAATGTTGCCTGAATTAGAGGGTTGCTATCTTGATCATGTTGCTATCGCAACGGAAGACTTAGAAAAAAGTGTTAAAATTTTTACAGATCTTGGTTTGAGTTTTGACTCAAAAAGAGAAGTGGTTGAGCAGCAAAAAGTTAAAACGGCTTTTGCTCACATCGATACGCACGCACATATTGAGCTTCTAGAGCCAACAAGTGATCAAAGCGCAATACATAAATTTATACAAAAAAATGGAGCAGGTATTCATCATCTTTGTTTTAGAGTTGAGGATATTGTTTCGAAGCAAAAAGAACTCTCTGAGAAAGGTTTTCGTTTCATTTATGAAAAGCCAACAGTTGGAGCGGGAAATTGCCTCGTTAATTTTATTCATCCAAAATCAACGGGTGGAATTCTTTTGGAAATATCTCAAAAAAAATAAAAGGTTTATATGCAGGGTCAATTTCAAGCACCTCCACTTTCAAAAACTAATAAGATAATCATAATTGCATTGGTCGTGATCTTCATTCTTAATCAAGTTCTTAAAGGACAATTAGGACACTATCTAGCACTTAGCTATTCTGGATTTAGCTCTGGACTTATCTATCAACTAGTAACTTACCCTTTAGTTGAGGGGAGTTTTATGGGACTTATCTTTGAGGGGCTTCTTTTATGGTTTATAGGAAGTGAGCTTGAATCAAAGTGGGGACAAAAATTTTATCTCCAGTTTTTAGCTATCTCTGTTATCAGTGTCGCTCCAGTGTACCTTCTTCTTTCGATATTTACTTCAAGCAGTGCACCTTTAATGGGAATAACTGGATTTAACTATGCTCTTTTGGTTGCCTACGCAATTATCTATGCTGAAAGACAGCTCACGTTTATGTTAATTTTCCCAATGAAAGCAAAATATTTCTGCCTTCTTTTAGCGGGAATTCAACTTTATATGGGGATCTTTTCCCAGTCTGGAGCAATCAGTTTATCTCATTTGTCAGCGATGCTTTTTGGCTTTTTCTTTTTACAGTTTAAAAGTATGAAAGCCAGAGGTGTGAGAATGGGAGATGTAAAAAATCAAATACACAAAAAAAGAATGAAATCCAAGCTTAGGATTGTTAAAGACGATGAAGTGGATCCTAAAGATAAAGCTGATCCAAGTGACCCTAAATTCTGGCAGTAAAAAATCTTTACATAATCATAACCGTCTAAAATTACGACTTAACTAGTATGAAGAGTAAAATTCTAATATGATATCAGCTATGAAAAAAACAATCTTAATATTAATTGCTATTACTTATTCCTCTATCTCAAGTGCGGATGCCCTGACACAATCTCAAGTGTGCAGGTCTGCTCATGAACACTTGGTTTTACTGAAGTTCAAAGAAAGTTATAAACTACAAAGCGAAATTCTTTTTGATAAATCGCAAGGATCTTTAAACCGTGGAAAAGTAAAAGTTACTCTTACAAAAGAGGATCGAAAGAAGCGAAGAGAAAAGCTTCAAGAATCTTTAAGCTCTTTTAAAAATACAGATATATGTAACAGCAAAGACTTTAATGATGGATTAGAATCGAATCTTGTATCAATACGAAATGAGGCAAAGTCTGGGGTTAAGTTGTCTGACTTTGGAAGCTTTGGAGTCACTGAGAGT
Organism: uncultured Oligoflexia bacterium; assembly: GCA_937120495.1. GTDB lineage: Bacteria > Bdellovibrionota > Bacteriovoracia > Bacteriovoracales > Bacteriovoracaceae > CAKZJW01. The sequence continues at coordinate 1,149 of CAKZJW010000025.1, read as the reverse complement.
GGAACATGTGAGAGCATCGGGCTCAATAAAGAGGAGCTTGATACGCTTCAATCTACTGTCGCAGAAAAATTCTGCCTTGAGTTAAATGGTGGAGACTCTAAAAAGTGTAAAAAAGTAACCCAGATATTTCAGCCAAAATTATTTAGTAAACTTGAGAAGCAGTCTTCTGTTAAAGCAGCTTGTAAGCGTATGCTTGAAGCCCTTGGGAATGCAAAAAAATACTATTCTAAGTAATTGTATAGCTATTAAACCTTTACAACTTTTAACCTTACATGTTACAAAATCTTTTAAATTAATTTAAAGGAATTAGTATATGAAACTTCGCATGGCGTTAGATGACAAATTAATGGATGTTCGTTTAAGAGATAGATTAGTATCTGAAGGCAAAATAAAATCTGCTCAAGTTGAAGATTACCTGAAGTCACTTGGTGATGAAGAAGGAAATTATACTAAGGTTGAAGACAACTCTTCTGAGTCTACTGAACAATAAATTTAGAAAAGTAGATTTTCTTAATAACTTTCTTACCTAAATACTTATTTACGTGATTCTTTATTCTTGATTCAAGAAGAAGTTTTCCTGTAACTGAATTCACCTCTTCTGGTGACATATTTCCAGCAATATCGATTAACCGATCATTTATAAATGGTTTATAGAGTTTTATAGTCTCTTCTTGGCCATCTTCATAAACTTCAATATTCATAACTAAATCTAAAAAGCGTAATCTTCTTTGTTTAGAATAAAGATTAACAACCGCCTCTTTAAATACAACGGGAGGTCGCTTGAGATCACTAAGTCCACCTTGGACCATCTGCTTGAACTGCTGATCAGTGTCAGTTGGAGGTGGGATGATCATGTTATTAGAGTAATAAACAAGCCCAGCCGCAGCAGTAACAATAACTGCATTAATTCCAAGAATAATTTTGTCTAGCGTAGGATTCCCTGTCATATCAATATTTTAACATAACAGGGAATTTTATCGAAGGTTATTTTTAAAGATATTTTTTTGGCTCAAGTGGAGAGTATGGAAGGTTGAGGTCAATAGCAACTTGCTCGTAGCAAAGCTCACCTTTAATAATATTTACTCCATAGCTTAGTGCTTTATCTTCATTAATTGACTGAGCCACTCCCTTACTTGCAATCATTCTTGC
>CAKZJW010000024.1 GCA_937120495.1 uncultured Oligoflexia bacterium | reverse complement strand
TGGGGCGATGAAGGAAAAGGGAAAATCACAGACCTACTAGGTCAAAACTCAGATGTTGTTGTCCGCTATCAAGGTGGAAATAATGCTGGTCACACGATCATTTTTGATGGGAAGAAAATTGTTCTTCATCAAATACCTTCAGGTATTTTACATTCAAATTGTGTCTCTGTTGTTGCCCACGGAGTTGTTTTTGAACCTGAAGCTTTTCTTGAAGAATTAAAGCTTGTTGAAGAACATATAAGTGTTACTTCTGATCGATTAAAAATTTCATTAAACGCGACAGTAATCACTCGCTACCACAAACTTCTAGATGCAATAAGAGAAGGAAAAGGTAAAAGAAAAATTGGAACTACAGGCAAAGGTATTGGACCAGCCTATGAAGACAAAGTTGCACGAAGAGCAATAAAGATTAAGGATCTATTTGATAAGGAAGCTTTGACTCAAAAATTACAAGTTGCTCTTGAAGAAAAAATGTTTCTATTTGAAAACTTTTACAAAACTGAGGTTCCAACTATAGAAGAAGAAGTTGAACGCCTTCTAGCTTTTGGTGAAAAGCTAAAAGGTTTTGTTGTTGATACATTTAGCTATATAGATGACGCTCTAACAAATAATAAAAATGTACTATTTGAAGGGGCGCAAGGCGTTCTTTTAGATATTGATTACGGCTCTTACCCTTATGTTACTTCATCATCAACTGGTGCTGCTGGAATCTTTACTGGTGCCGGTGTTTCAACTGGAATTGTTGAAGAGAAGCTTGGAATTGTTAAAGCCTACACGACTCGTGTTGGAGAAGGTCCAATGCCAACTGAACTCAATGATGAATTAGGTGATAAGATTCAAAAAATTGGAAACGAATTTGGCGCCACTACTGGAAGAAGAAGAAGATGTGGTTGGTTAGATCTTCCAATTTTAAAGTATTCTGTAAAGGCCAGCTCACTAACTTCTATCGCTCTTACAAAAGTTGATGTTCTAAGTGGACTAGAAGAGCTAAAGGTATGTTATGCATACGAAATTGATGGCAAAGAGTATGACTGTGCTTACCCAGGTTTAGATTTAGAGAAAGCAACTCCTCTTTATAAAACTCTAAAACCTTTTAATGATTCTTTTGAAACTGAAAATTCTTATACCGACGAACTTCAGCTCTATATTGATATGATTGAAAAATCACTAAATATTCCAGTTGGGATTCTTGCTTTTGGCCCAGATAGAAGCCAAATTCACTTTAGAAAGAACTACTTTCATTAATAAATTCAAGGTGTTAAGTATTAGTAAATCTTACTTAACACCTTGAATCATTTCTATTTTTATCATATCTATACCAAATGAAAAAATCTCTTCTATTATCACTTACTCTTCTTTCAACTTCAGCAATGGCTTATGAGCTAATTAGTTTTTCTCCCACAAAGCCAAGAACTCAAGAGGAAATTCTAAAAGAGTCGAACCAAAAACGAGAAAACCTGCAAAGCTTTAAATGCGATAATCAAAATAGAATGGAGTTATTTTTTGATACAGCAATTCAAAATATGGCCATGAATTCGCTTAAAGTTTATTCGAAAAAAGAAGATAAAACCTACACTTACTTTGATGGAAAACTTTTTAATGAAAACAACAATAGAGTTCGATCAAGAGATAAGTTTGTAAAACGCGCCTTAAAAGTTTTAACTAGATATGAAAAAAATCCCGAGACAAGAAGACTCGTTTCAGAACTGCAAGGTTCTCCTTACCCATTCGTTATCAAAAAAGGTGGCAATAGGTATAGTCCAAATCACACACATGAAAGACCAAACTGGCATAATAATAATGTAACGATGATTATGAACTTAGATGAGCGAAGACCAATGATTGATAGACTTCCATTTTCTCAAATTGGTTACGGTGGTCAAATTCTTTGGAATCCAAGTACAAAAGCTAGTTTTATGGAATCTGATAATGTAATTAGAAAAGTAAACACTGACATTATTTTAGCACATGAAATGCTTCATGCTTATGATGGAATGAGAGGTCTTTTAGATCGAAGATTTGTAAAGTCTGAGACTCATGAATTTCAACCTGTAGCAGAATATAGAGCCGTGCGAATGGAAAATATTGTTAGAAAGGCTATGGGTTATAAACACAGAAGGTTCTACAGTACTCCAAGTGTTAAAAATACTAACGAGCTAGATTTTAATCAAGATATGCTTGATGAGAATAATGAAACAATTATTCTGCCTACTCCATGTATAAACTGGATTAAATAGAAGTTACCATAACTTTACTACCAATCGCTTGAGAGACTTTTACTGGAAGTATTTGGTTTTCAAGTTTTTCAGATGAAGTGTAACTCACTTTCACATAGTTAGAAGTATACCCTTCATATGCTCCATCTTTTTTTCTTTCAAACAAAACATTAACCGTTTTACCAACAAGGTTTTTAGCAAAATCAATTTGTTTTTGTTCTCCAAGGTTGATTAATGTTTTCACGCGAGCTTTTTTTATTTCGGCCTGAACATGATTATCCATTTTCGCTGCTGTCGTGTTCTTTCTTTTCGAATAAGGAAATACATGAAAATGATTAATTGGAAGTTCACTCAAAAGATCAAAAGTCTTTTTAAAGTCCTCTTCACTCTCTCCAGGATAGCCAACAATAACATCCGCTCCAAAAGAAGCATTTGGAAAATACTCCTGAACCATTTTTACCGTCTTTTTATAAAAGTCGACATCATACTTTCTTCGCATTGATTTTAAAATTGAGTCAGATCCACTTTGCATTGGTATATGAAAATGGTCTTGATAAATACCAATCTCTGAAAGCGTCTTTACAAGACTCTCACTTAGGGTATTTGGCTCCACAGACCCAAGTCTTAATCTTTCTAGTCCATCTACCTTTGCAAGCTCAGAGACAAGATCCTCGAGCCTCTCGCCAGAGCTTCTCTCATACTCACCAATATTAACACCTGTTAGAATTATTTCTTTAAAGCCTTTGGATACTAAGTTTTTAGCTTCTGCTACAGCATCCTCAACTGAGATCGTACGAGATCTTCCTCGAGCAAATGGAATAATACAAAATGAACAAACATAATTACAACCGTCTTGAATTTTTAAGAATGCTCTTGTGTGGTTATCAGCTTCAGTTGTAGCCGCTCCCCAAAACTCAGTCATCTTATCAATCTTTACTGATGTTTCATCTTCATCATTTAAGTAGTCAAAAACTTTATACTTTTCATTTGTTCCTAAAATTAAATCAACACCTAACATCGACTTAATCTTATCTGCTTCCATTTGAGCGTAACATCCGGCCACTACAACTTTCCCCTCGGGTGAGTGCTTCGAAGCCTTTCGAATCAAGTTTCTACAAGTAGAATCTGCTCCATCTGTAACGGTACATGTATTTAAAAAAGTAACATCGGCCTCTTTTCCAAATGCCACAACCTCGTAGCCTCGATCAACAAAGCCTTGAGCGATCGAGCCAGTCTCAGACATATTTAATCTGCAACCCAATGTATGAAATGAAACTTTCTTAGTCATAGAGCACCTTATGGAGTAATTCGTAAAAATGACACGTCAAATTAATCTAATTTTTTTGGTCTGACAAGTCATGGTGAGATAATATTTATTTAATTGGATGAAAAATAATTCATAAAAACTTTAACTATTATCAAATAAAACGTTGACAGAAATGGTATGTCAGCTTAAATTGGATCTCACGATTTTAAGAATTTGGTCGCGTAGCTCAGTTGGTTAGAGCATCTCCCTTTTAAGGAGAGGGTCCTGTGTTCGAGTCACAGCGCGATCACCATTCTTATCTCACGATGGATTTTGAATATGCTCCCATCGTCTAGCCTGGCCTAGGACACCGCCTTTTCACGGCGGCAACAGGGGTTCGAATCCCCTTGGGAGTACCAATTTTTTATAAAGCCCTGTTTTTACAGGGCTTTTTTTTTGTCAGACCAACTTAGACCAATTCAGACCAACTCGTTTAAATTGTTAGAATCAACTTAGGAGTACCAAAGCTAATTTACTAAGCTTAACTTTCTACTAGGATCGTCATCAGGTGAGTTAGTTTTGTTTCCATAGATTAAATTCTCTATGACTTTTGAAGCCTCAATGCTGAGGTCTTCAGGTATATCTGTATAGATATCTTGAACAACTTTGATATCTCTCCATCCACCTATTGCTTGAGCTGCATCTAAGCTAACATTATCCCTTGTGGCCTTTGCCATAGCTTTTCTGAGGAAATGAGTAGAAGAAAATTTGTCATCAAGACCAACTCTCTTTAAAGCTTTGTTATATTGATATTGAACCTGTCTATATGAAATTGGTTCACCATCAATATGAAAAACAAAGTCTAACCTCTTCCCAGTCTGCTCAGAGAAGTGTTCACAAAGTTCTTTAGGCCGATCTTCAATTCTTCGTTTTAAAATTTCAGAAAGACGATTATTTATATAAACCCATCTCTCATATCCATTTTTTGGAATATCCTTTAAGTACCAGAACTTTTTATTATCTCCCCAAATCGCTACATACTTCACTTCTACTTTTTTAGCCTCAAGAAAAATACTTTCAACTTGAAGCCCTCCTACATCTTGAACCCTACCTGAAAAGAAAAACTGTGCCTCAGCAACATCTCGCCAAAACTGACAAGTAAAACCACTTAAAAACAGTTCAAACTCTTTAAGAGTCATTTTCTCTTTTTTGCTTTCAGATTTTTTTATTATTCCTAAAGCATAATGTCTCTTTAGTATTGGATTCGAAAACTGCTCGTCATAGTTTTCTCGATAAAAATTTAGAAATGCTTTTAAAAGCTTTAAGTCGTTATCAAAGTTCTTTCTTCTCTTCACTTTTGCAACAAGAGCCTTTTCTTTTTGTTTTTTCATGAAGATATCAAGTAGCTTTGCGTTTATCTCAATCATTTTAAAACTCATGAGGTCACTAAGAAAACCGTCTCTGTATTTTTCTCGCTCTTTAATGCTCGATTTTTGAAGCAGAGGGAAGTGAAATGTTTCATACAGATCCCAAGCATCTCGAAACTTATAACCTAAGTCTAGACCATTAGGCTTTGTAATGATCGTATTACTTGGAGCTATATTATTTTGAATTTTATCGATTCCTCGAACTAATTCGGTATTAGTATAAGTTAAATGTGGATGAAATGTTTTTTTCCAGTTTATGGCATCTCTTAAGTTTGAAAAAACATCTCGAAAAGGTTTCCCATCAATTTGTTTTCTAGCTTCAAACATTCCGCTTTGTTCGTCTTTTCTAATACCTTTGTGTGCTGTTTTTAAAAACCTTTTTGTATTCTTTTTCATGTTGTACCTCCATCGAGTACCCATTCAAAGATCTCTACAGGAATAAAAAACAACAATTTACCTTTTTTTCGGCTAGGTATCCTTCCTTCTGAGTTTAAATTATAAATATGCCCTTTCGAGATACCCAAAAACTCAGCAAGATCAGAAACTCGCCAGAGCTTCTTTTTAAAAAGCTCATTCTTATTCTCGTCTACTATCTGTTTTATATTTTTATAAATGTCAAAGAACCTTGCCTCATCAAGAGGCACACTACTACTGACGTTTACCATATCACAACTCCTTTAATCGGCCAACAATTAAGACGAAAACTAGTCACTTTTTCCTCTTTCAAATGCTCCTATTTCCAATAGTTTTCCAAGAAACTCATCCTTAGAAATGCTCCCATTTCGTGAGACATATTCCCTATATTTAATCTCTAATTTATCTGCATTTGTAAGTGCTGAGTTCTGTAACTCCTTGATATGTTCTTCATCAATTTGCTGCAAGGCCAAAAGTATAACTTTTTCTGATCGTACTCTTTTTCCAAAATCCTTTTTATTGATCTTAATTAAGAGTGAATTAAGTTTTTTCTTCACCTCCTTACTAATCTTTATTGATGATGATCCATCACCTTTTGCTTTTTTCTTTATGATTACTTTATTTACTTGTGTTTCCATTTGTTCCTCCAGTTTAGCTACTAAAAAACCTCTCTATGCAATCATTGCTAGCTGGCTTCTTAGTAATTTTGATAATTTAGTTAGACTTAATTAATGAAAATTAATGTCGATGTCTCTTGATGTTGATTTCCCAATATCATCAGAAGTATTGATACTCATTCCAAAGCTTTTATATCTATCTTTTAAAGTAGATATAAACCCAATTAGAAATCCTTTTAACTTCTTTCCTTTTGGTAAAAAGATATTTAACTCTGTCATGTTCTTGTTTTCTGCTACGAAACGATCGACCTCTTCAACATTTAACTTCATTAAAGATAAAATACTCCTAGAGCTTTCTTTTTGAGTTAAATCAGACTTTTTAGCCTGATTCATAAATGAGAATGAGTCTAAGAAAAGAGTTCCTTTTTTCGAATGATTAAAGCTTTTAAAGAAACTATTAGTAAACTTTCCATGCTCTTGCTTTTGCCATTTCTTATTATGATCTTGGTAGAACTCATAAGCTCCTTTGTCGTCACTTTCACCAAACAAGAATATACGTCCCTTTTTGTCGACTTGTAGCTGCCCTCTTTTCATTAAAGGTGAGATCATTTGAGAGTCCCATCCTTTTTGATAAAAAAGTTTACCAATATGACTAATTGCCTTGTCCTTATTCATCCTCTTGTCTTTAGGAATATGAAAAGACTTGTATTCCATCTTTTTGATTTTATGGTGTTCTTCTAATAGAGTTAACCGAGGGTTATCATTTAAGATTGAAACTGCCTTTATAAATGAAATATTCTTATCAATTGCCACAAAATCAATTATGTTTCCTCTTGTTCCATTTTTGTTATTTTTCCAAGAGTAGTTTTGTACTGATATATGCTCTCGGCCTTTTAAAACGGTCTTTCCCTTATCATCAGTTACAAGTCCTATTTTGTTCTTCTTTGCATAATCTATAATGCTATTACTCTTAGCCTTTTTTAGTTCCGAGTCTGGAAACTTAATACGTCCTAGATTCTTCTCAGAAGGTGACATATATCTTTGCTCTCGTCTTCCCTTTGATGTAAAACTTTCTACCGACTTTAAGAACTCTTTTCTCTCTTCAGAGGTAAAAACATAGTTTTTATTATTTTTAACTCTATCTATTTCTCCTAAGAAGGATTCTCTTAACTTAGGGTTAGTGCGAAATCTTTCTTCGTTTTTAATAAAGTCCTTTGTTAAACTAGATCTTTCGTATGTCTCTCCAAGCTTTTCTCCTCTAATGGGTCTTTTTTTATCTGGATAAAGATAAGAGATATTATCCTTTTCAACTCTGATTTTTATATCAAATGCTCCAAGAAAAGATGAATACTCTTTAAAGTCTATCGACAGCTCTTTGGCCAAATCTGCCTTTTGCTTTAAATCTTTAACATACGCATACCGTCCAATTTTCTTTCGTTGTTTTTCAAGATCATACTTACCTTTTTCTATTTTTAGTTTTTCCTCTGGCTGTATGACCGACAAGCCTTTTTCCTTGCAAAGCTTATCACTAATCTCCATCAGTCGATTACGGTTTTCATATTTATTATTTATGATTCGTCCGGTTTCATGATTCACAATATTAAAGATTATATGATTATGTATATTTTTTGTATCTGTGTGCTGGCCAACCACAAAATCGTGATTTGGAAATAACTTCTCTGCTGTCTTTCTTCCTACTTCTTTAAGATCTTCCAAGGATGATCTTTTGCCATCTTCAATGCTAAAACTTTGTTTAACAACGTAATACTTTTTTGCTCCTTTATAATTATGAAGTTTCTGATCTGCTTTCCAAATAGAGGCTATTTCTTTAGGATCAGAAGACCCAACTGAACTATGAAATGCAGCACCTTCTTGAACCATTCGTAAAGCATATTCAATTGCACCTTGCATACCAGAACGAAAGCCTCTTATATGATTCCATGCCATTAACTTCTCGAATAACTAACAAGTAACTGGCAGATTTTTGCAAAGTCACGATGAAAGTCTCTAAATTCACTATGCCAACCATCATAGATGCCACTATTCATCAATCGAGCGATTTGATTTACATTATTTCCGATTCTTTTTAGCTCTGCTCTAATGGTCTTTGCCATATCATTAGCAATTAAAGGTCTACCAATCGGTTTTTTAAAATAACAACTTCTCAAAATCTCAGGAATACTTTTCCCTGTTACTTTCGAAGCTTCTGAGATATTTTCATATTCATTCTCATCAAGCTTTACACATGTTGCATGTGTATAAAGTTTCTTTTTAATTTTCTTATTCTTTGCCATACTAAAATCTCCTAATAGTTTATTTAAAGATTGCTAAGAGTGCTTTCCCTAAAACAGTTAGCACACTTCCTACTTCTTCCATCTCTGCTTCTGAATCTATAACATCAAGCTCATTCAATTCTTCTGTAACTCCATCCAAAGTACCAATATCTTTCAATATTTGATTTCCCTGTTCTTCTAAGTTTGAATTACTTGTCATCTCTTCCTCCTTTATGGCTTCGATCTATTTCTAAGTGTCTGATGACTGCTTCATTTGAGAGTTGGATACTTTTAAAAAGTTCCTTTAAGTAATACTCTGATCTTTTTAGGCTACTGTTCATATTTATCTGTTCTATTACTTCTTTTGACTCTCGTTGCTTTTTTATTTTTATAATTAGCTTATTTTGAACTTTTAATGACTTCACAATTTTTTTACATTGATACTTGTAAGAGCTGCACGAAGTGCAAACGATTAGTAGAATAAGTAACATAGACATTTTTTTGGATATAGGGATATTTTGAAATAGCATGCGTATTCCTCCTTTTACTTGAAAGTATTTTTTTTGTTAATTGTTTGGGTTGTTAATTTTGATTAGCTTGGTATTGTTTTTAGTTTGCTTTGGTAGTTTTTTGTTTTCTTTTTTGGATTGGTTTATTGTATTTTTAGTCGTTTTTAATTTTTCGTTTGTATTCTATTTTCTAGTTTTGTTTTTTTGTATATTTTGGTGGTTGCAAGCATGGACTCAGATATCTGAGTCCCAAAAAAGAGCCTTCGGCCCAAGGGGATAAATCCCCTTTTTTGCTTGTTGAGGGCAAGCCCCCAATCCCCCGAAAACAACTCTTGAGTTTGTACCACACTCGATATCAAAGCTTATAAAGTGAATTTAAAGCTTATCTCTGCCAATAAACTCTAAATATAAAAAGAGAGCATCAACGATGCTCTCTATATTTTTCTTTTACTGAATTTGATGTGTAGTTCTAACTCATAAAACTAGAGTTTTGCATTCTTCACTAAGTCTTTGCAACTCATTTCATCACCAAGATATTTATAAATAGTTCTTAAGTGATCACTAGTTTTTAAATCCATCAAGCTGTTTCCCTTGCAATAAACTCCTGCATTTGCGAAGCTTAAAGTTGAAGTAATAGCAATTAATCCAATTAATAACTTCTTCATAACTTATCCTTTGAGATAAACTCATCAAACTAATGGTTCTTTTTAAACCGTTAATATTCTTTTCCGTAATATTATGTGCAAAACCAACTTAACTCAACGCTCAATTCCAGTATAGGTATTATTTACATGTAAATTGTTTAGACAGGCCACTATATATTCAATACTTTACGCTGTTTACATCAAAAAGTTCCTCTAGAATACTCTCAATCAATCCCAAATAAATTAAAAGCGAACAGTTTCAATTGGCTTAAGTTCTCCAATTATCTCTTCATTTTTCTCAGTGCTTTCATCTTCTTCCGCCGGTATAGGAATATCTCCTTCATAAATAGTTTCTCTATTTTCAGCGATTTCTTTTTCCCATTCTCTCATCTCTAGACTTACACTTCCCTGACTGGTTCCTGCTATTTCAGATATTCGTCTATACGTTAATCCTGACTTTCTTAGAGTTCTAATCAGTTGAGAAGGCCTAGTTTTTTTCCTCCCAACTTTTACTCCACGTTCAATTGCAGCCTTCAGTCCATTCCGCACTCTTTCTGAAATTAGGTCCCTTTCAAGTTGAGAAATGCTAGAAATGATCGAAAAAATCGCCACACCGAGCGGCGTATTTGTATCTAAATTTTCAGTAGTGCTTACAAAAGCAACACCTAAAGATTTGAAAGTTTCCAGTGCTTGTAATAAGTGAGTTGTCGATCGGGCATACCTTGAAAATGAGTATACAATAACTTTTTCAATCTTACCTTCCTTTACATCTTTCATCATTCTATCAAGTGCTGGCCTTGATGCTTTAGTACCAGAGATACCATCATCTTCATAGATGACATAGTCTGAAATTTCATTTGCAGAACAGTATCTTCTAAGTGCTCTAATCTGAGCGTCTAGGCCAGAAGCCTGCATTAAAGTTGATGTACGCGCATATAATGCTGTTATTTTTTTCTCTTCTTTATTCATTTTTAATCTCCATTTTTAATTTTTATACTCCAACAAACTTCGCAGCAGACACCGCTTTACCTCCAGCACTCACAGCATCACTAACAAACTCAGGAGCTTTCTCACTCTCTGTATCTGATAGCATTGGCCTTAGAAAATACAAACAAAGGCCTGTAAAAAGTGGGCCGAGTGTTATCTGCAACCATGAATACACAGAGTACATGTAGTAAATCCTTGAACTCAGAACCTTTGACGAATAAAGACTTATACCGTCATAAAGCCGCCCAAAATCTTCCATCGTTCCTGTCGCCAAATGAATATTTGTCACAATGTGATAAAGTAATGTCCAAATCGGTGTCCACAACAACACCGACAAGTAAACTGCAAAGTAATAGACTAACCACTTCCATTTCCCTGCGACAACGATGAACACTAAAAGAGGAAAACAAGCTATCAAGAATAATTTTACTGCTCCTTGTAAGTGTGGCGCACGAGTTAAAAGCTCACTAAACTCTTGGCTTCTTTTTGCAGCCAGACTTGCTCCATGAAGTTCTTTCAAACCAAAAAAACTAAGAATAGTGTCCATCCCCCATACTTTATTCAAATACTGAAATACCCTTCCGCTTGTTGTTGGAAGCTGTGATCCTTTTTGGATTCCAAGCCCAACTTCTTTTTGATCTAGAAAATGGTTTACCAATAGATTAGATGCATGAAGGTTTTTCCACGAATCATACTTAAATGGATTTCCTCTCCTACCTTCTTCAACAAGTTCTAAAAAGCTTTGATTCTTACTAAATGAGTAATCAATAAAGTTCTCTCTTAGTTCTTCCTTTAGATCTAGGCAAGTATAGTCATAACCTATTGGCCCAAACTTTCTTGATTCAAGGTCAATTGAGTTTAATTTGTCATCTAAAGCTCCTGTCGAATTAAAAAAGAAGCCATCTAACTTACTGCGAACAATATCATCCCCCATTAAAGGTAATACTTGATCTAAACAATTCTCAGTATATCGACCAATTTGAGATTTGATCTCAGGGTTCTCTATCGTAGCAGAGCTTGAATAAAGGACTGCTTTATAAAAGAAATTTGGGGCCTCTAGTTGAGAATGTGTTCGACTCATAAGTTTATCAATAACCTTTGAGAACATATAGCTTACTTCTTCACTAGTACGACTTAGGATATCAAAAACGTAGCTTACTTTATGAGTTTCAGTAGTTGTTTTCATATTCTTCTCTACATAGGTGTTGTCGTGCCACGACTTATTTGAATAACTCAAAAGCTTTGTACTTGTACCCATCTTAAGTAAAGATAACCCTAAAAAGAGAGAAGCTACCACTTTCACAAATTTTGAAAGAGGTACAGGCTTTCTTTGTATCAAAGTTGGCGGCAGATATTTTGAAAAGAACTTTAGAGCTGTAACAAAAAAGACTACAGCAAAAATCATTAGTATCAGTCCCTTAAAGAAGGCTTCTGATACGATAATCTCTGTTATTTTGCCCTGTAAAGCTAATCCAAGGTAAACATAAAAAGCTTCATAAGCTGTATGTGAATACATCTATCGACCTCCTTGTTTGCACATGATTCCATCTGCACAATCCCAAAATAAAGATTCAACTTTCCTCTGATTTAAAGAGTTAACATCACCACCAAGACTCTCTTTTGTCGCTTCATCAATCAGCTTTATTCCCTGCTCATTAATCTGGGATAAAACTTTGTTTAACGGACTGTTTTTTTGTTCATATAGTTCCATCGTAAGTTTTACAGACTCATGCAATGAATTTCTTTTTTGAATAACTTCCTTCTTTCTTTTCTCTGGAAGATTAGGGTTTTGTGCTGCTAAATGAAGAACATCAAGGGTTTTATTCATCTCACTGGCAAAACGTGTTGTCGCAATTGCACTTGAAAGCTTTCGACATATCATTTTTCTTTTATGATATGGCATGAACGCTATTGATCTCACCGTTTGCCTATCTAAAAGAAGACTTTTAGAGTCTCCACTTATCTCTTTTAACTCTTCGTCTGTAACAGTTTTAGAAAAGCTTTGAGCGGTTCCTTTGGCTTCAACTTTCTTTAAAAGTTTTTCACATAACAATTCATGAGTGACCTTTTTTAATCCAAGAAAATGAGTTCTCGGAGTTATGCCAAACTTTTTAGGCCCATAATCAACAGATACACGACCTTTTGAAATAATCGTCTCTCCAACTAATGACTTTAAAAGATTTAATGTCTTTTCTCCCTCACTTCCTTTAATCCCGGCCCACTTTGCCGAAGACTCAAGAAGCTTATTTTCACTTACCTTTCGTCCACCGTTTCCAGCCCAATCACTGAGGTTATATTTCCAAACATTGCCATTTTTACATTCTTGCATTGCTTCTTCCATATTTCCTCCATTTTGCTGAATTGCCTTATGTACGCACTCTTGCCTTTCTCGGTAAAAATCATCTGTTCTACTGTCTGTGTATTTATCAATCAAAGCACATTGATCTAATCTCATTGATGAAAGAAAGTTTGCATCCATCCTTGTAGACTTTAAAATTGAACACCAAGTCGGAGAGAAATAACATGTCAAAAGCATAGGGCTTGCCGCCAAAATATCCATTCCGACTTTTTCAAAGTACTTCTTAGATCCTAAAAGGTTCTTTAAAGTTGCTTTGAGTGTGCTACTAAAGTTTACTTTTCCACAATCAGAGCCAATACCTAAATTTGCTCCAAGTTCAATTGTTGGCCTATTTTCAAAAATAGGATCACTTCGATCTCCGCGATCCTTTAACAGATAATCACTAGGAGAAAGCTTTATCGAATGTTTACGGCTCCAATCTTGCCCTACACTTATATTAGGTTTTAAAAGTGCTACTAATAGGGCAAGAGATATAAACAATCTCACGCTTTTATTCCTTGAGGAAAAGTTTTCGCTAAATATTCCAGTGCTTGCCATTTGTGCTGGCCAAACTTCTTTCTAGCCTTTCTCGCCTCTTTTGCTTCAAGACTATTAGTTGGTGCAAGCCAGTGATCTAAAATTGTTTGAATATAGCGAAATGCTCCTTTAATCGTCTTAGTCTTATTCACATAAAAGACATCTGCATATTCTCCTGCTACTGTTCTTAAAGATTTTACAATGGGAGCTGTGGCCTCATCTAAAACATTGGAATTATTTAAAATAAAATCCACATCATCTTCTTTCATTTGTAAGAAAATATAATTTGTAGATAAAGCCCACATTGCTTTACCAACATCAAGTTCAAAGTAATTAGAAACTCTTGGTGTTAATGCAATTAAGTAGTAACCAAGTTTTCTAAAAGTTTCGGCCGCATCAATAATAAAATTAGAAGCTTCTTTATTGTCTCTTCCAAACATTCCAAGTTCTTCAATCACAATATAACCGCCTCTTCCTTCATTCTCTGGTAGCCGTATTGTTTGCCTGATCTCTTCAATTACACTCATTGTCATAAGAGACTGCAAGGTTTCATCTGTAGAAAGAGCATCTAAGTCATAAGCATAAAACAAAGTTTGTTTTGTTTTTTTCTTTAAGTTACTTTCTCTAAAGTACTTCGCATATAACCCATCACCATAAAAAGGTTTAAGCTTATTCAAAAGTATTTCAATTTCAGATTCAAGCTTTTCAAACTCTTTAAGTGAAGTAAGACTTGCTAGTTCAGCAATAACATCATCCATCGACAACTCTAGCTCAATCTCCTCTTCATTCATCTTTACAAGGTCACCGTCTTGATAAACAAGTCCTAACTTTTTACTCTTACTTAAATATGCTAGCTTTAGGGCTTTATTAATTGCTGATATATGCTCACTTTCAACATCAAACTTAGGAGAACTTAACTTAACCGCCGTCACTATTAACTTTGTTAAAAAAGTTATCTTCTGCTCATCATAAACACCTCTAAACGGTGAAAATGGCATATCCTCAGTAGGATTAAAGATTGTTAAATCGCCATCAAAGTTTGGAGTTATCATCTCATAACTTGATTTACGATCTATAACAAAAATTAAAGGCTCTACCTCTTCTAGCTTTGAAGCTTGAACACAATCAACAATAAAATTACTTTTTCCTGATCCAGTGTCTGCTACGACAACAGAATGTCCCTTAGGTAAAGAGAAAGGAACTATATTCTTTTCTCTTGAAAGATAAATACCCTGCGGCTTATTCATCATTTCAGCTCTAAAAGAATCAAAAATAGGTAAGAACTTAATCGCATCAGAGCGAAGGATTCTAATAAACCTCGCTGCTGATAGATCAGACTTAACAGTGTAGTTTAATGGGAGTCCGTTTAAAAACAGCCCTAGTCCAATATCATCTTCTCGAATAATTTCACATGAAAGATCTTCGTTGAAAATCTTGGCGATCTCTCTTTCCATATCGTCTAATTCATCTTCTGTACCTCCTTCAATCGTTATATTAAAGGTTAAATGCAGACAACGATCACCATGTGCCAATGACTTTTGAACTTCTTTAATTTCTCCTAACTGTCTTTTTGCTGATTCACTAACGGCTTTTTCAAGTAAAGTATGTTTAAAGTTAAAAAATCCATTTATCTTTCGACTTGTTGGAAAACTAAAGTTCATAGAAATTGTATAAGGGATGTTAAGCTTTAAAAAATAACTCATACCACCCGAGTATGCAAAAGATGGAGCTGTCTTTAATGATAGAGTCCGACTTTTAACTTTTTCCCTTTCAATTCCAGAGTAATCAAGAATTGGAAAGTTATAAATGATCTGCTCACTAATTGAAAGATTGTCATTAAACTTTGCAAATTCTCTTTTATAAAATGTCTTTGGATTAAAACACTTTCTTAGATACTCTACCAATTCGTTTGCATCAACTTGAGAAAGATTAACTTTTGAGTTCATCTTAAAAGTTTTTAAAATAGAACTAAACGTTTTCAGTTCTCTAACAAATTCTTTTGTCTGCTCAAAAAGTACATATTCACCTTTTTTAAATAGCTCCTTATAACAACCTGTCTTTCCAATATAGTCAGGGTAATAACGAATAGAGATATATGCCTTACGCTCCATTGATCTCTGCTCCCCTTTTGCAAGTCTTAGCTTCTTTAACTTTTCTTCAAATAAGATTTTTGAAACACTATGGGGATATTTATAAGTAGTTCTCATCTCTTCCCATCTTCGATCAAGCCTAGAAACATAAGACTGATCGAATGAAACTTGGAAAGTACAATTTGTAGGTAAGTGGAACCATGACTTTAAAGACTCCACACTATCAATGATTTCTTGAGCTGACATAGTTTCATGCTCTAAAAGATCCATTTTAAAGATAGCCCCAAAAGAGCCATCCTTTAACAAAAATATTTTGTGTTTTTTAATAAATTTTTCATAAGGCAAATACTTACTCAAAGACTCGGGCCTTTGAAATAATGCCTTACTGAACAAACTAGTCGATACTAGTCCTTCATCAAGAATTTCTTGATTCTTCAATACACACCTCACAATGTTAGATTTAAGTTGAAATAGAAACGCGAATCGCTTCTATTATTTCCAGTTTTCCCTTTCTATGATTGCATGAACTCTGCCTCCCATAAAACGATCTCCACTTGGCATTTCATGGGGAAAGATATAAATCTCAGTTGTTTTTGCTCTAGTTCTTTTCGAGTCCTTATCATAATTAGACCTTAGGCTTAACTCATTACTATGCTCTCTATGCGCACATGAAATCATAAAAATACTAATCAAGAATGTTTGAAAAATACGAGTAAATAGTTTCATTTCCTTTTCTCCTTTTTGTTCGTTTAAAATACTCTGTTGGCAAATCAACTCTATCGGCCATAACAACCCAAATATCTTGACCAGACCCAACTCTAATTGTTGGTAGCAAGCTTTGAGCTTGTTTTAGATACCAATTAGCAACAATTGAAGCTGCATCCCCACCACTAGAGCCAAGAGCTTTAGTCGTTCCGGATTTTGCTCCAGAGATTAGTGTCGATGCTTTTTCAACAATGCTAGAAACAAGTGCCATTCTTGCAACTCGTCCTTGCTTTGATAAAACTTCTCCCTTTACAGCAAAATTGCTATCTTTGTTATCTGCAATAAACCCATTAACTTTTCTTTCAAACATCATTCCTTTTTTGCTTACACAACTAAGTTTCGTTGCTTGAAACTGCACCGACTCTGTACTTAAATCACCTGTGCTCTTTAGAATTAGAAAACAGCCTGAAAGATCAATCCTAGTATTGCTTGGAGCAATAAAAGCATAATCTAGTTGAGCAAGAACAGGATAGGTCTTTCCTTCTGGTACTTCTACACCAGTTAGAAGCTTTGCTTTAACGTAACTTCCCGACGGTAGAACAATTCCAAGCTTTTTCCTCTTGGTTTTATCTTTAACAGGAAAAGAAACAACTAACCTTTTGCTTTTTCGCTTAATTTTTTTTAGTTTCTTTTTAGTATGCTTAATCATTTCTCCTTTACTGGCAGTAAACTCTTCACTTGATGTGTGAAAAGTTACATTTCCAACTTTAGACTCAGTTTTTTCTTTTTCTAAAGCCTTTTTCTCCTTTTCAGCTTCTTCCTTTTGACTTTGAAGCTCTATTTCCTCAAGCCTCTTAGCCAGTCTTGAAAGAGAATCTGTAATAGATTTTTGGCCTTTTGCCATACTATTCAATTTTTTTGAAAAAATACGATTTTTTCCTCTATATCCAGAACTTGAAAAGTCACCTAGTACTCTAGAGTGCTCATACTTTCCCTTGTCCCTATTATTCTCAACGACGATCTTTTTACTCGGGCTAGAGCTGATAACAATAAACGTATAGCTAATCAAAAAAACTAAAACGATTCCGATTACAACAAAAATTGTATTCTTTCTCTTTAGTTCCTCAAAAGTTTGAGAAATGCTCTCAATGAGTTTACCTTTCATTTCCCCTCCTAATTGCTCTAACAGGAATTTGAAGATAGCTATAAATAGCAGAAGGTTTAGCAACGATTCTCAGTAAAGTAGATCGGCTACTTTTCTTCGAATAGGAAAGAAGCTCTTTTCTATCTACTTGTGCTAAAACAGCTAGATTCGTCCTTCCCATTTTAATTTTAGAAAGATCAATTAAGCGTTTTAGTTTTCTCGAAGTATTAGTTACCTTGAAGATGTAGCCATTAAACTCTTCTCCCACATACACTTTTAATAACTTTACTTTAAACTTCTTAGCTTTTGTCCATACAGCACGATTCATGCTTTCAATTTTATAACCAGTAACAAAACTTCCTTTTATCATTGCTTTCATCAAGTCCATTTCAGATATAAATGTTCGCTTATCCTTTCTAGCAAGAAGAGAGTCTTTTGATTCAAAATCATAAATGGACTCTGTTTGACTTGGCATATTGCCAGGAACAACTGCAAGCAAAATTTTAACAACCTCGCCGTTATCCAAAATAAACTCTATCTTGCTTTTACTTTTTCTAAAATGAGCAACAACCTTTAACTTTGAATAATCTGGATCAGCTTTATCTACTGGCGAAATAGAAAATTCATCAGTTTTTGAAATTGTTTTTACCGAACTTGAAAAGCGAAAAATAGTTGGTTCTTTCTGGACCACCGTTACTGTTTCTCGCCCCTCTCCATAATAAATAGTTTTTGCCAAGGCTTGAGACGCTCCCAAGAACGTCGCAAGCAGAAACAAAAAGACAATTGAGTGTCTAATAAGTACCTCCTAATTAAAATTAATAAATTACTTTGAATTTTTGGCCTTAAACCCTTCGGGAGTGATTCTTTGAAGATCGAAGACTTGAAGAGGTTTTTTTCCTTTTTTAGGCGGCAAGAGCTTAACTTCCATTTCAATAATTTGCCCCTTAACTCCAAGAAACTCACGATTTACATAAGTTTCTTTGGAACAAGATGCAACAACCTTGTAAACACCATCAACTTCTACAATTTCAGTTTTTCGACATTGTAAAGTCTCTGTAACATTCTCTTCTTTAATCCAATTGATAAGATCGGAGCTTTCTAGTTCAAACTTCATGCGCAGCTTATTGCTCATACTTGTTGAAAGTCTCAAATAGTTCTTTTCAACATTCAATGCATTGTAATTTCCAAGCTTGTCTATAAAGTCCTCTACAAAGCCCTTAATTTCTTCATCAGAGATAGACTGAGGACTAACAGCAACGAAATCAGGTAAAGAGATATACTCTTTTAACCTTAATCTTTCATTTAAAGATGAAATTGTCCCCCCACTAAAGATCGCGACAAGTAAAAACATAAGGCCCATTAAAAAACTTATATTTCTCCAAATTAGCTTTTCTTTAATTAAAGCCGCTTTGTAAGAAATAAACTCAGGTAAAACCCTTAAATCGTGACCTTCATAAGTTCCGACCTTGGGAGTTTGAATCCTTGCAGCCTCTAGGCCCTTTTCAATAGGCCCGATCATATTTGATCTCATAGAACTACTCATTCTTTGAAGCAATTTGCTTACCAGTTCCTTTTGTTTCCCCCATAACTGTTTTAATATAGTTGATAGGTATAACAAAGGTTTCCACTCTTTTAACGATTTGATACCTTCCGTCTTTAGAGACACTTTGAAATAGCTCGATATTCGGAAGCCTTCTTGTGTAGTTTTTGCTTTTGTTTTCATACTTCTTTTCCCCTATTTTTGTAGTTTCTATTTTTTCATTCATAAATTTCTCCATTGTTAATCTGAAAATTTGCGCCTACCCTTTGGGTTCATTAAGGAAGGTAGACTTATCCCTAAGTTCTTGTAAAACCAGTGTTGAAATACACCTCTATTATTTTTACGCTTAATCTGTGGAATAATGATAACGACGAATAACAATAGAAAAATCATTGTCCACCACGCATAAAAGAGAGTTCCAAACACTAAGATGACAAGCATTCCCAAACAAAGATCTGTGATATCCCAAAAGTTTAAAAACATAATTGGTTCATCTACAGTTTGTGAAACTTGCGTTCCATACTTAACTTTAAACTCTGAATAGTCATGCATAATTGTTCACCATAGCAATCAACTGCTCAACAAAGCTAAATAATGTTGATCCTCCACCAACAGCCCAAATGTTTTTGATCCATAAACTAATGGTTCCAAGTAAAAGAGCAGCAATGATACACATGATAAAAATAGGAAAACGCTGATCCTTTAAAGCAAGTGCCCCTGTTAAGATACATATCCCCGACAAGAGCTTTGTTACCCAATTAAACAAAAGCGTATCAGTAAGTTTTAACAAACTCCCTGCGGCTTCCATTTTATCACTCACGTCTTCCCCAGGTATTCTTCCGCCATAGGCATCACATACTTGGAAAAGACATAAAGCCCCGATAATAAAGACTAAAAACCAAAAGCCACTTGGTGGCCTATCTCTATTCCCTCCCAAATCAGATGATTTAAGAATAGAATGAGACAATAGATATGCATTAGTTGCATCCATAAGCACCTCACATTTTGACACAAGGAAAATCCTCATAATTTTCATTATGTCGTTGATAATTTCTGATTCATTCTAAGTCAGAAGAAAAAAGAACTAAATCTGTTCTTGTTTAAGTTGAGCCTTTAAAAGATTTAAAATTTCGCTGACAGAGCGATAACCTTTTAAAGAGTATTGTTTTTTGTTTTCAACTTGAATCAATGTAAATGGAACTCCCTTCGCTCCAAGTCGTTTTAAGAGATTCAAATCTTTTTGTGTTCCATTAGAGATTGCGATATTATAGCTATCTCTTAAAGTACCTTTATCCATTTGAATTGCATGAGTTATAAAGCCTAACTCCTGTAATTCCTCTAAGGTTTTGAACATTCTTTTACAGTGCGGGCATGTCGAACGAAAATACATTACAAATCGAATTTTCTCTCTTCCTTTAACATGTCCTTTAAATTCATTTGCTTTTTGAATTAAATACTTCTTAGAAGCAAGTGGCAGTTCTCTCTTCTTGCTCAACCTAGTTCTTTTGATGTAATTTTCAATAGCATTTTGCATTCTTTCTTTAATGAAATTTTTCATACCAAAATACTTTAAATAATTTTTGATATTTTTATCAGTTGGTCTTCTTGCAACTTCCATTAAAGGTGCTGGCGGCGTGTGTTTCCCTTCTTTAAAAAAATCATCTTTTTCCACGTCCAGATGATTTCTCCATGAGAACTTATTCTTTTTAGCCTCCTTCTTTTTCGTTTCATCTTTGTTTTTTTGTTTAGTTTCACTTACTGCTTCTTTCTTTTCATTGCCCCAATAGTTAATCGAACTGTCCTCAAAAAAATTAACTTCACTCTCTACTGCTTTCGCACTTTGTAAGCACAAAGCGATAGCAACAAGCAAACTGCTACTTTTAACTAGATTTATCAATTTGCATCACCTCCTTTAAACAAACCTCACCTCTAGCCAGATGAGTTATTGCATTTTTAAATAAATCGTTTTTTTTAATACTGTTTTCTTCTCCTTCAAAAACATCTATGATGCTTCTTTCCGCAATCGACTCTAGAATTGGTAGACGGCCTATAACTCCATCGTTACAGTGCTGACACCCATGAGTATTTTTCACTCGAAGAGATTCTTCTTTTTCTTCTGCTAAATACCATTTTTCAGAAATTCGTTTTCTTAATATTGCCGCATCCTCTAAATTTGCTAATTGGAAACACTCAGAACAAATTTTAGAAATAAGCCTTTGTGCCGAAGAAAACTTTAGAACAGATTTCAATAATCCCCTATCAACTTCAAAGGTATCGACAAGTCTTGTAATAACCTCTATAGCACTGTTTGCATGTATCGTTGAAAAGACTAAGTGCCCTGTTGCTGCTGCTTCTACAGCTAAATGTGCAGTCTCTTTATCTCTAATTTCTCCAACAAGAATAATATCTGGATCTTGCCTCATACATGCTCTTAGCGCCTCTGAAAAGGTAAGCTTTGCACTTGTTTCAACTTGTGTTGCGCCAACAATTGGATATTCAATTGGATTCTCTAAAGTAATAACTTTATTTTTGATCCTATCTATTTTATTGATGACTCCATTTAGAGTTTTTGATTTTCCACTACCTGTTGGCCCAGAAAAAACACAAAGCCCCATCTTTAGCTGTGTTAATTGGACTAAATTAGTATAAACATCACTTGAAAAGCCTGAATCATTAAGATTAACCTCTCTTCCAATATCAATTAACCTTAAAACAATACTGTCACCATCCATTGAAGGAATTATATTTGCTCTAAGTTTTAATTTCCAATTACTAAAAGTAACTGAGGAGTCTTGAGGTTTACCAACAATTGCAATCGACATATTGCATAATTGCTTAACTTCTCTTATATAACTTTCTCTATGTACCAAAGAAAGCTCTTTCCAAATAAATAGTTTTCCAAAAACACGGAAGCGAATACGAACACCACTTTCAAAAGGTTCAATGTGAACATCACTTGCTTCAAACTCTTTCGCTTTCTTAATTGACTCTCTAAAGATTGAAGTATAGGCAAAGTCTGACTCCATTTTCTCTTCAATACTTTTAGTTTTTTCGATAAAAATATTGTCTGTCATTTTTTTACCCCTTGGCATGTAGATTTCAATAATGAAATCGCAGCATAAACAGCAGGTAATCGTGGATAATCAATGCAGCAGCTAACTCTTTTCCAGACTGTATATAAATAACCTGTCACCTTTCCAGTGCTAAGTCTTTTTACTTCATTTACCATTTTGGGAAGCTCCAACATCCCCATATTTTGCCCTTCTCTAAAACAAGAACTGGCCTGTGGAGAAATCATCTGCCATTTTTCATCAAAAGAGCTTGGCATTGACTTAAACACTTCCGAAGATAAGCTTTTTATCCGTGATGCAATCATTAAAGATGCAGTTGTTTGATTTACACCTTGAACTGTTCCACTCCGAGGAAAGAAAGTTCCCCACCCATTACAAACAGAGTGAGTCGAAGGAAGAAATTTTTTCATCCAATCCATAGGAAAACTACACCCCCCCTCTCCTGAAAAGCTGGCCTCTCCACCAGTTGCGGACATAGCAGCCCCTTTGATTAGGCAAGCTTTTGGAGCAAGACTCCAAGCCAAAAACTTAGGTTGAAGCGTATCGCCACTTCCCGTTCTCCAATGCGTAGGTAAATGCTCTGACATTCCATCAAAACAAGTTTTCTCCGATCTACTTCCACCACAAGGCAATACATTCATATAGCTTCCAAAGGGAACCGCTAACGAATGAGCATGAAAAGAATAGGCTCCCTGATCTGCCTCTGCTCCAAAGGGTGTTGATACATCCTTCAAAGAGTTGATTTGTGCCGCCGCCAAAGGTAGATCCATAAAGTATGAAGTCTTTCTATGGGGATGAGCTTCAATAAAAGATTGAGGTACATAGTAACTTACTCTTGCACAAGGTCTTGGTGCATACCAAGGGCCACAAGTACAACTACCAACCTTTAAACTTAAACATGAATTAAAAGTCGGTGTTTTCACAACACTACAAATATTAGGAAATGCCATTGCTCCGAAAGAAAAACAAAACACAAACATTGCAGTAGTTAACTCTTTTGCTAAATCAGATAAAACTTTTTTATGCTTAATCTTCTTATCTGTATAGTAATGAGGCTTAAAGAATATCTTCTTAAAACTTTGGCCAACTCCATCATATATAAAGCCAAAAGCTTCATAAGTTTTTAAATTCATAAAGTCTTGTGCCGTTATAATATATTCTTTTTGTGTACTCGTGCTTACAGATTCATTGATATTAGCATTATCAGCATCGAAGCCACCCAAAACCATATTTCTTTTAGCTTGCTGAGAATTCTCACCAATACTTCGAGAGACTTTTTCAATATCAATTTTTCCAACTAACTCTTGAAACTCCTTAATTGTTGTCAAATCTGATGATTGGCCGCATATTTTAGTTCTAAAGTTTTGCAATAACTCCTTTGAAGCTTTTTCATTTCCAACAGCATTAATAATTGAGCTATAACTTTGTGTTGCTGCAACAAAAATCAACTTCTTTGATCTTCCTTTTGCCAGTGCCGAAACATCAGAAACCATACCGGCTCCTCCTGCTGTTACAAGGTCTTGATATTCATCTGCAAGGACAAGAGCATTTCGATAGGTTCCATCAGAATCATTCTCTGACTCTTTCTGCCCTCTAGCTAAGACGGCCTGTAAATAGAGAAGCTTAATATATGTTCCCATAGGTCTTGCTAAACCTTCTTTTTGGACATCAAAGATCAGTATTTTTCCGCTATTAACTAAATCCTCCATACTTTGAATAACCAAATCTTCTTTTTTTGGACAAAAGATCTTATTTGCTTGATATTCGTTAAACATCGACATAAAAACTGTTGCCGTTGCATGAACACCACTTTTAAGTTTTTTATCAATTTCGTTGTACTCACCTCTAAAAAATTCTATTGCGGTTGTGATATTAAATTGCTCTTCTTCATCAAAGCCTCGTTCTTCGCTATCAATAATTGATTCAAGCGTATCACTTAACTCAATACCTCCATTATCTCCGACAGCAATAAGCATTACCTTATACACTTCCTTCAGTGTGAAATAATCATAAACTGCTGAACAATATACAATCGTATTCTTTATTAGATTAAAAGCTGAGTTATCCCAAAATGGAGACTCTGACGACTTTCCCATATAATTTGCTGATGCTGCTCTAAAATTTTGCGCAACTTCAATAAAGTTACCATTCTTAAGCATATCCTTCTTATAGACAGGATTTAAAGTCACAGGACCACCAAGTTTAAGATGCAAAATGTCCTTCTCAACTCCATATTCTTTTAATAACTTAATCAACTCTTTAACAAAGTTAGCTTTAGGGTCTAAAGCTAAAATAGATGGAGCAACTTTAAAGTTCACTAAAATCTGTTCAACAAAAGGAATTAACATCCCTGCCGTTTTACCTGTTCCTATCGAACCAAGAAATAAAACATTCGCATTTAAACCTTTTACAGGTATTGTCACCCACTTGATTACTCTTTGAACAATATAGTTAAAATATACAGATAACTTGTGAGACTCATTATCATCTTCTTCTCCCTCTGTCCCGATCACAACTTGATTCTCTTGGGTAGGAATTCGAGGTAATTTTTGCTTCACTTCAAAAAAACGGAAGCTCTTTTGAATTAATAAAAGTACCTTATTTAAAAGAAAAAGTGCTAAAAACCCAAAGTTGGTCAAATATAATATTTCTATATTTTGCTTAACTGTATAAGGCAAACGTATTCCTTCAATCGATATAAAAGGATAAATAAGAGTTTCCTTAAAAGTTAAGTACAAAAGTCCTATGAGAAAAGATGAAAGACTAATACTGAGAAACTTCTCTTTTAAACCTTGCTTTTTTTCTCCCCTAATATTTTTGAGTCTATTTCCCTGTCCTTTCATAAAGAGAGTTCGTTTTGTAATTGAGCAAATAAGGAATATATTTACGATTAAAATACTAACAAGAGAGACTATTCGTACTTTGTTTAATTCCCAGATAAGCTCAATTTTATCTATTGTGTTATTTACTCCATACTTCGCACTAAAAGATAATAAGAAAAAGATTGCGATTACACCGATGCTTGCCATAAGAGCTTCTGGCATTCCCATCTCATTTTTTTTATTTGTCGTTTCCATTTTAATTTATCCCCTTAATAATATTTAAATTAAATTCGTCCTATACCCATTGATAAGAACTTGAAGTAATCTTCTTCCTTCCTTCTTTTTAAATATCTATAATCAACGTTCTCCATAAAAATACATTTCAAGACTTTACAAATATTTTCTTTTACTTTTTTTATTAAGTTCATAGGATTCCCCTATCTTTAAATTTTTCTTTTAAACTTGAGATACCATTTTCAATAAGCTCATTTGCAAAGTACCAACTGACTCTCATCTCTTTTGCTATTTCCTCTATTGAGAAGTTTTCCCAAAACCTTAAATGAAGTGCCTGTTGCTGTTTTTCATTAAGCTCTTTTAAGCATTCATGTAATTGTGCTTTTTCAAAATTTGTATAAGCTATTCCAACTGTCATATTCAATCCTTTGGTTGATTTCGTTTTAGTTAAGAAACCTTAAAGGGGTTGCATGCTTTCCTTTGATTCTTACAAAAGACTAGAGCAAGTTGAATGCCAATAATTTAGAATCAACATCTCAGAGAATAGTGTTTCTTAACCTCTTAAAATGATTGACTTTAATAAAAAAGAAATCCGAAATGACAACTAAAACTACGTTACAGAGCGTAACTTTTTATGTTATACGGCATAACTATAAATGTTACATGCAAAAACCTTTTTATTTGTACCTAATACAATTAACTGATATTTCTATTCAAATAGAAGGAACAAGCACTTATGAATTTTTTATTACTTGAAGATGAGCCTCGAATCTTAAAAACTCTCGCAGAAGAGTTTGGTACTTATGCTAATGTTTTCAAAGCTAAAGACTTAAGCGGTAGTTTTGATATACTAGATAATAATAAAATTGATGCCGTTCTTTCGGATCTTAACCTTGATAAAGAAAACCCTGATACTCAGGAGGGGTTTCAACTGCTAGAGAGGGCTAAAAGACAAAATATCAAAACAGTTGCAATTACAAGTTTTAATGACTCTAAGACAACAAGGCAGCTCAACGAGATCGACGGAACTCTTCATATTGATAAAAAGGTACTGCTTAGGAATGGTGAACAATCAGTCAGATATCTATGTAATATGCTTAGAGGTGATATTTTAGTTGAAAATTTTTTAAGAAATGAATATAAAACAAAGTGTCCAGAGCTTATTAAACAAATTAAACAACTCCCAAGATTAGTAACAGGAGAACTTGGCCAAAAATTTCTTGTCCTTGGAGAAACAGGTTCAGGAAAAACACCTATAGTAAAATTCATTCATTCACTCGCCGAAATTGATAGTACAAAATTTACCCATGCAAGCTTAAATGACTTTTCATCATCGCTTATTGAGAGTGAACTATTTGGTCACACTAAAGGTGCATTTACAGGCGCAGATAAAGAAAAAGATGGTTTGCTAAAACACTCTGATGGAAAAACACTTTTTTTGGATGAAATAGGTTTACTGAGTAAAGAAATTCAAAATAAACTTTTAGTTCCCTTGCAAGAAGGTTTCTTTAGCCCAATGGGATCAAATAAAAAAATAAAATGGAACTCAAGATTAATAGCAGCAACAAGTACACCCATTCAACAACTTCTTAGCGATGTTTTTGTTAAAGATTTCTATTACAGACTTAGTGGAACTATAATTGAAGTGCCACCATTAAGAGAAAGACGTTGTGATATTAAGATGCTTATTGATTTCTACATGAATGAATATGGAGAACTATTAAAGGTTGAATTAGATAACAAAACGATACAGAAATTGATAAATTATGATTGGCCTGGAAACATTAGAGAACTTCAAAGTGTAATAAAAATGATTTGTGCCAGTGGAAAAAGTCGCTATAAAGCAGATTTTTTACCTAAGCATATATGGGATAATAAGCCATTAGGCGGAGCTGAACAAGACAATGGAAAAAGTCTTACAAAACAAGCTTTTAACAAAATAAAAGCAAATGGCCTAGATTATTTCATTAAAGATATTGAAGAAGCAGCAGTACTCGAAGCATTAAAAGAAAAAAACGGACACAGAACTAATGCAGCCAAAGTCCTTGGAATGACAAGGCAAAGAATTAGCCGAATTATTGAAAAGCTAGAAGCACAAGGTAAATATAGCTCGGAGAAGAAGTAATGAGCGATATGAACCAATTAAATGTTGTAAAAACTCATAAGCATCAAATAGCAAACGCTATTCTAGGCCTTGAGCTTGCATTAAAAGAAGTAGCTCCTTCTAATACTGAGGACGAATTAATTCAAGAAATAGATGAATATATAAAAACAATTACTAACAATTGGAAAGGTTGCCAAGAAGTGCTAAGAGGCAACTTATCATGAGTTTAACGAGCAAACCTAATATCGACTTTCCCCTTAACAAAGGAGAATCTAATGTTCAGGAACGGAAAAAGAAAGAATGGATCATTGAGAGCGTCTTACGACGGTTAAAAAATGAGTGCTTCTATGGTACTGATGAACAAAAGTTCAATTGCACCATAGAAGCCCTTCTTTCCTCAAAGTCTCGATTTTCATTACTATTATTAAAATCTCTTGATACTTATCTTGCTATTTTTAATAATGAAGACTCAAAAGCGAAAGACCTTCCTCTTTGGATAAAATTAATGATACATGGTAATGGGTCGCGTGGTTTTGGAAAAGAGATATCGAGGAACACCGATAAACTTTTTAATCTTTTTGGAATTTCTACATTAAGCGAACTCACTAAGAACTTAAATGACTTCAAACTTTTATATCAGTTAGGACAATATAAAACTTTATCTTCTTTTACAGAGTATACGCATAGTAGTTATCCACTTAGATCGAAGATATGGCTAGACAAAATTACAACTAAAGAATTACATGAATGTCTTAGCAAGCATGCAATTCCTGATTTTGAAAAAAAACTTATTCAATCTCAATACTGGTTTAATTTGAACTCAAGCCTTTCTATTTGCGAAATAGAGAAGTGCTTCTCAGAAAAGAAAAACTTTACTAATGACAAAGAGCTTCTTGCTGAGATTCAAATTATTAACAGAGCAAACTACTTTTATCACAAGACCAATAAGAGTTTAGAGATTGAAAAAAGCTTTGAAAAAGTTGATCTGTTATCAGCCCAAATTGCCGATCAAGAAGTGTCGGCCCATATTAAAGGTAATATCTTCGGACATAAAGCCAAGATAGCAAAATCCCAAAAGAAATTATCTAATGCAAAAAACTACTTACAAAAAGCAAAAGAATTAGATTATGGTTTTTTTGAATATGATTATTTATTAGCCGAGCTAAAGTATAAGAATGAACCTCAAGTAGCACTTTATCTTTATGAAGAAGCTTTAAAAACCTCTCCTGTTTTCTATGACCTTATATTTGATTACGGACGGCAACTATGGGACATGGGCCTAACGAGTGAAGCCAATCATTTAGAGAGCCTTATTATAACTTTAGGTATGGAGATTGAATAGATGAAAAGACACCTTAGCTTCTTAAATTTGTTTTTTGGCGTTATGATATTGTCGACAGTTGGTAACGTTTGTGCTGAGTTTGCACTATTTTACTATGCTTTCACTAAGTTTGGAGTATCTAATGCTGTCGAGTCAGACTTAAGTAGCGTTGGTTTATTTTTTATTGGGTCGGCGGTTGGAAGAAGTATTATAGCTCCAATATTGGCTGTATTTTTTGATAAGTTTTCTAGTCGAGTTTCAAGTTTTGCAATAGATATTTCCTATATATTTGTTCTTATTGGAATTTTAAGTTTCTACTCCTACTCAGAGCTAACACTTTTGGGGATTTTTATTGCGACAACTCTTACTGCTTCTCTCTCTCAACTACATCACAGCTCTGTGGGATTTTCAGCTATAAAGCAAAATGTGCAAAAAGGTAAAGGAGAAGTAATTCTAGCGACAGTATTTGCAATTCAAAACTCTGCGGGGCTTCTTGTTGCCGGTGTTATCTCTGAGTACTTCGGATTAAAAGGGTGTATCTATTTTGCTCTAGTTACTTTTATACCCATTTTGTTTCTTTATCCTAGAATCTTTCCAATGATGAAAGATAAGGTTAAAGCTAAAGAGGACTTTGTTTTAAGCTTTAAAAAAGGCTTTGATTTTTTAATTAAAGACAAGTTACTTTTATTTTTCGGTCTGTCAGTCTTAATTTTTAACTTTGTAGGAGCATTAATACCTGCTTTTGTTAAATATGCTTCAATTGAAACCTTTGGAACAAATAATACTGTTGTTGGCTTTATTCTCGCTGGTGGTCTTTTACTGGGTACAGTATTTTATCGTTTTTTTAAAAAGTTTGCTCAAAAACAAAGTGCAAATCA
The DNA here is from genome assembly GCA_937120495.1 of uncultured Oligoflexia bacterium. GTDB lineage: Bacteria > Bdellovibrionota > Bacteriovoracia > Bacteriovoracales > Bacteriovoracaceae > CAKZJW01. Next base: position 40,496 of record CAKZJW010000024.1, on the reverse strand, counting down.
TATCTTACCGATATCGTTTTTACCAAACATTATCGCTTTGTTGATTGCTTACATTTTTCCTAATATCTACGCGATTGGTTTTCTATACTTAACGGCCTGCTTCGGTTCAGGGCTTAGAAATGTTGTTATTATGGGGCTAAGAAAAGAAAGAATACCCAAAGAACTTACAGCGAGAGTCAATACCTTATATAGTGCCCTAATAAATGTAGGCCAAATAATGGGAGGACTTTTTATTATTCCTGTAGCTCAGTCAAACCTAAGATTAGGCATTCAATATGCTTTTGTTGTTGTTTGTCTTTCAGGATTTTTTGCATTCTTTTTTATACCAAAAGTTAAAGTTAGTGAGGCCATTAAATGATTCTTAAAATCGTATTAATATTTCTATTATCCTTGTCTGTTTTCTCAAGTGAAACAATTGTTAGAGTGCCATTAAAAGCTCTTCCATCAAACTTAGAACTCGACAAATTAATAAATATGGATCAGACCAAGGTGGCAGGAATGTTAGTCGACGGTCTTATTGAAATTGGTGAAAACTTAAAGTTTAACCCTCGGTTGATGAAAGAGAGTAAATGGAAAAATAATCAAAAGACTCTTGAAATAAAATTAGGGAAACATTTTTTTAGTGATGCCTCTCCTATAACGAGTAAACAGCTAATTAAATCTCTAACTGATTGTATAAAACGAAGTAAAAGATTACCTCTAACTAGCTTTCGGCAAATTATTGGATATAAGAACTTTATTTCAAACAAAAGTAAAACTCTTGAAGGACTTAAAGTTATTGATAGTGAAACCATTCAATTTAATACAAAAAAATATGCTCCTCGTATAATCGACAACCTTCACCATGTTAGTTGTTCCGCTTTAAAGGCTACTAAAAATAGTAATGATCTTTTAAAAGGAGCTATAGGTTCTGGCCCGTATCAGTTACAAAAAAACTCTGACCAAAACTCGTTAGTACTAGTGAAAAGAAATAAGTTCTTTGGTAAGAAATCAGGGCCAGATAAGATCATCTATACTTCTAATAATGACTTCGGAAACTATGAAAAGATGAAGAACAAGTTTGACCTTATCGAACTAAAAGAAGATCCGGGGCCAACACCAGAATTTAATAGATATAAAAGCTCAAGTCTTGCAACATATCAATTAGGTTTTAATAACTCTAAAAAGCCCTTTGATAATGAAAAGCTAAGGAAAGCTGTTGAACTTGCTATCGACTACAAACTTCTCTCTGAAAAGATGAAATGGTCATCTTCAAGAATGCAAAAAGGTCTTTTTCCTTATGGAATGAGTGGTTTTATAAAAAGAAATTTAGAGAAAAGAAATTACCTAGAGGCAAATAAGATTTTAAAATCTTTAGGTTATTCAGAAAAAAAGCCATTTCGGTTTATCATACTAACATCAATGAGAAAAAATATTGAAAAAGAAATTAAACTTTGGCCAAAACTCTTTAATAAGTCTTTTATCAAAGTAGAAGTAAAACTATTAGAACATAAAGAATTGGTAAAAAGAAAAGAGGCCGGAGACTTTGAAGTCATAAGGTATACAAAGTACGCTGGATCACTTGAACCAGATATTTTATTGGGTTCATATTTATCAACATCAGTCTACAATACACCTAGAGCGAAACAAAAAGAATGTGATACTAAAATCAATACTGCTGTAAACGAAAATAATAGTTCTAAAAGAAATAAGCTCTATCAGATAGCAGGGAAATGCCTAATAGATCATCAAGTTATTGTTCCTCTGGCATCTCATAACTCGGGGCTAGTTTTAATCAGAAAGCCTTGGAGATTAAGGAGAACAAACCAATATATGCTTTACTCCTATTTTATTAACGAATGGATTAAAGAATGAAAACAGATCAAAAACAAAAAAAATCTTTAAAACTAATGATTGTTTTAAGTTCGATACTTACCAGTTTACTTTTTTTTACAGTCCTTATTTTTGGATCAAAAAGCTACATTTTTGATAATCAAACAAAAGATAGGGATTCACATATCAACTCTATAGGTAACATGTTTATAACAATGTTAGAGAGACCTCACAGCGAAGGACAGCTTGCAGAGGTTGAAAGAATGATTCAAACAAAACATCTCCCTGAGTTTATTTCTTACATAGAAGTCTTTAAAGGCAATGAACAAGTCGCAGAACGCAAGGGATCGAATAATGGTAAGTGTTCACTATTAAAAGATCATAAGTATAATTTCTTAAATGAAATTGATAATAAACCAATGGGCCATATCATTATTAGAGAGTCTCTTTGCTCGCTTAAAAAAAGGCAAAATGACCTTCAAAATTTAGCCTTACTTATTTTTATAACTTTTATAATCATATCTTTCTTAATCACTGTATATACAACAAATCTTGTTTTCAAGCCACTCCATCGTGTTGTTAAAGAGTCTTCAAACAGTGAGCATTTTAGCGATAAAATAATAACGGCGGCTCCAAGTGAAATAAAACCTCTGATAATTAAGCTCTTTGAGTCAATCAACTACAAGGCAAGAGCCGAACTACAAAAAGAAATTGTTCACAATGTTCATAGTAAGTTAACAACTTTAGGCATAATTCTAAAGAAAAGAGCCAAAGACTTTGACGACGAAGCTTTGTCGTACTTTAAAGAAGTTGAAAATTCCATTAATAGCTTAAGAAGACCTACTGAAGAGCTAAAAGATTTTCTAGGTGATGTTGAAGAGATACATTTAAATGACTTAATCAATAAGGTCTGTAAAGAAAAGCAAAAAGAATACAGGCTAAAGGATTTTGAAATAAATATTTCAAATATAACTTTAGAAAACTGGACTTTATATACTCACTTTAATTTGAACTTTTTAAAAGTAACCTTGGAAAATATTATTAATAATGCAGCAGATGCCATTAACCGCAATGGTAATATAAAGGTGGCCTTATCTGGTGGACGAGAAGGACATACAATAAAAGTCATAGATGATGGGTCTGGCTTAAAGGAAGATCTGTGGGAAGATATCTTTAAAAAGGGTTTTACCTTAAAAGAGAAAGGAACAGGCTCAGGACTTTATCAAGCCTCAAGAATCAAAGAACTTGGTGGAGATATTTTTGTAGAGCACTCAGAGGTTGGAGTTGGAACCTCAATCTCTATAGTTATTCCAGCATATCATCCAGAAAAAGAAACCTCAGAGCCATCGATTGATCCAAATACTCAAATTCTTCTTCTCGATGATGATGTAAATCTCTTGAAGCGATTAAAGAAAGAGCTTTCAGCTCTGGGTATTCATAGTACTGTATTTACGAACTCGATAGATTTTTTAAGAGATATAGACTTGTACCCAAAAGACTTACCAATAGTTTTTGACTTGCAATTAATGCCAGAAGGGAAAACTGGTGATGAGATAGCAAGAAAGGTTAAAGAAAAAGGGTTTCACAATTTAACATTATACTCAGGAGAGGAGTATAACGATATCAAAGATAGGATTATGGTTCCCTTTAGAGGTTTTATTCCAAAAAAAGCAGGAACAATCATAAATGACCTAGTCAAACTTATTAACAACCTTGATAAAGAACTTTAGAGCCACTCCACGAAAGCATCTGCTTTGACGTTTTGCTCTTACTTTCTTAAAACTTCTTTACCTAACTAGAATCTAGCCTCTATTCCAAGACGTGTTCCAACTTCCCAGTTCCTTGATTTTGATATTCCAGAGGTTGAGTTCCAGTCTAATGTTGATGAGTTTTCTTGGTATCCTATTGATGTTGGCCAGACAAAATAAATCTCAAACAAAGACTTCTTATATAGCTCTCGCTTTAAGATTGTATTGAAGCTTACTCCATATCCTGAACTTTTTGAGAGTTTTAACTCTTTATCAGAAGAATCTCCAGCAAATTGATAATTCAAAATAGAGCTGAACTCTAGTGAGGTTGGATTTTTAAATTCAAGATTCCAATCTTTTACAAATCCTGCTCCAATTTTTTTATTTAATACCTTAGAATGACTAACTGTTCCATTGTTATTTTTAAATAGAAGTTCTTCACTTGCAAGGATGTTTGTAACAAATGATTTATATCTAAAGCTCAAGCCAAAATTATTTAAGCTATCAGATTTTTCACTTCCATTCGCTTTGTAGTTTAATTTATACGATTCATAGTCAATCCTTAATTTATAATTTTCATTACTATATTGTGAATATAAATTAAGACTTGAAGCTGTATTCACTCTTATATTTGAATTCCCAAGAACTCCTCTCTGGAGAAGATTAAAATAGCTTGACCCATAGCTAGCTCCGACACTCCATTTCTTAGTGTTTTCTTGAATTCTTGCAATTTTCTTTTCATCTACCTTTGGCAGGTAAACTAATTGTCCGACAGTAAGTTTGTTAATATTTATAATTTGTGGGTTTAAGTTTCTTATAAAGTTTGCATTCTCATTAAATGTACTTGTAGATTTTTTTGTATGTTCCTCTACAATTGACGAGAATGTATCAGAGTCAAGAACTCGGTAGGTCTCAACTCGATCACCTCCTACTTTCTCATCAGCGAATTTAATGTCTTTTAAAACCTCATTACTTAAAGCTGATATACTAATAAATATGGTGATAAAGAGCGTATTTATTTTCATAGCGATGAAACATATCCATTTTGTTTTTTCTTCTTTCTTACTCTTTTCCATGATAAAAGAAACTTCTTTATCTCATCTAAATGAATATCATCCTTTGATTTTAAAGTCACAGTAATAAGTTCTAAAAAAGCTTGTTCAAGATGATCATTTTTAAATTTTCGAGATAGCTCAAGAGAAAACTTTAGTGATTTTACCAAGTCAATTTTACTTTCAGATTGAACTAATGATCTAAAAGCGAGTATATAATCTTGAGCATCAGTTGATTTCAAAAAATAAATTTCATTGGTCAATTCAGGATTCGAAGAGAAATTATTGTTAGTCGCAATTTCTCTTCTTTTTTTACTACTAGGAATATTTATTATACTTCCAGATCTTATAAAATCAATATTTTTTACTTTTGGATTATATTTTTTTAAGTAATTAACTTTACTCCAAATTTTTCCATGCTCTAAAAATCGCTGTGCTATTTCAGAAAAAGTATCACCAAATTTAACTTCATATTTTTGTATCGGCGTTGTCTCAAACGAGTAATCTTTTGGTAATTGAAGCTTTTGTCCTACTTTGATCAAATTAGCATTGAGAATTGTAGGGTTAAGATCGAGGACTTTCTTAACTATTCTTTTAAAGTCTTCTCCTTTAGTGCTCATACCTCTCGTTTGTCGATAGTATTGAAGAATACTTGAAATACTTTCTCCCTCTTTAACAATATACTCACCTCCATAAGCACAAGTAGCATATGCATAGGGTATTGCAACCAATGGAAAAAGTAGTTTTTTATTTATCATACAATTTTTCTCCTCAATATTTAATCGGAGTATCATTGTTAAATGTTAAACTATTGTAATTCGGACTTCACGAGAGGGAAAAATATTCCCCCTCGTGATGGGCCCTGGAATAGAACCGAAGGGCCTTGAAATCTCATAAAGAGAAAGGTGGTATTTTAGCAGTACTAAATTACTTCTAACACCTATTGTTTTCAAGTCTGACGGCACCCGGAAGACGCAGCGAAAGCCAATGTTCGTGTTCGTGGACGTTGAGGAATTGTTCAAATTGAGCGCGAACGCACCAGCGTTCGTTCCATTGTTCCAATTACCACCGCGAAGCGCCGCCCCGCCGGACTTCTGAGGCATGGTTCTATCCCATACTATGATCTAAGTCTTTCCAAGCATTATAAGATTGTAGCACCATGGCCTTATCAGATAGACAAGCCCCTGCTTTATCCAATCTTTTAATTTTTTTGAACAGTTTTCTCTTGTTTCTTGCTAATACTCGGTAGTCATTATCAAGAACAAACCCTAAAAATGGAATAGGATCATTTGCAAGTATCACTTTCTTACTTGTAGGTATTGATAACTTTAACTGCTCTTGAATATGTCTTATTAGGTTATTAGCACAATAAAATGCCTGCTCTTTGTTTTCAGCAAGGATAACCATATCATCCATATAGCGTATATAAAAATTCTTTTCATTAGTATCATCTTCATTATATTTTATATCGAGAAGCTCACAGGCGTATTTATCTGCTCCTGATAAGTACAGATTAGCAAAAAGCTGAGATGTTAAGTTTCCTATTGGTATACCACATTGTGATACTTTATATTTCGGGTGAGAAGAAATCAAACCATGAGTTAATGGACGAAGAGAATTGTCTTTTAAAATTCTAAAGATTTGTTCCTCCAAAATAGTGTGATTGATGTGAGCAAAGTACTGTTTAACATCTAACTTTATACAATACCTTTTCGCCCCCATCTTTTTTACTTGTTCCCACACTCTTGTTGTTGCATTTCGGTTACCCATATCATTACGACAGGCATAAGTCCTAGCACCAAATGTTTTATCAATATTAGGTGCAATAACTCTATGAATTGCTGTATGCAAAATTCTATCTTTAAACGGAGCGGCCATTATAGTTCTTTTCTTAGGATCGGAAACTTCAAACTCTCTATATCCTCCCCAGTTAAAAGTTCCTGTTTCAAGAAGTTCATGCTCAATTGATTTGAGTTTTTCTCCATAATTAAAAAGGAAATTTTGATAGCCAGATTTTTGTTTTTTTCCTCTTGAACATTCTTTAAAAGCAGCACATAGATTATTAAAGTTAGCAACCTTATCTAGCAGGGTTTCGGTTTTTCTCATATTTAATAAACCCTCCCAGTTCTTTTCCAATTGTTTTTGTAAGCTCTGTGATATCAGAAAAACCAGCAGGATTTAATGCCATCATATCTTTTGATATCCCCACTAAAGTTCTTAAATCATCAAGAGAGTTTGATGCTTGATAGAGAAATTCAATTCTTTTAGGAGCAGTGGAAACATTCGCCTTTCTAATATTTAATAAACAGTCTAAAATTGATTCTTCAATTTTTCTACCAAGAGTTGGTCTTAAATGTTTAGGAAATGACTTTGTTCTATTAAAAATATGAATACTCGTTTGATAGCAGTCTGAATATATCTTATTGTTTTTCATTTCTTTTTTCCATTTTTCTAATCAGGGATGAGTAAGCTGCAAGAAGTTGATTTTCCATAAACTTAATTTCATTGCCCCAAGCTTTTTCTAGTTCTTCGTCAGAATACAGCAAAGCAAGAATTCCTCCTACTTTCTCCCTTGATTGATTATATAAGTTTCTTTTCTCTTTTTTATCAAATGAGTGATATCCGGCCCCAATTAATTCAAGAGCTGCTAACTTTAAGTCATAAAGCTTAGTTAGTAGTTGAGGTGGGGTTTTGCTGTTGTCTAATTGAACCCAATTTTGCATTTGAAAAGCCTTATGAGCTATCTCGTACAGTTTTAAATTTTTGATTATATATCTGGCCTTTTTATTTTTAGATTGTCTAGAATCCTTACTTTTAATAGCTACAGGACTTATTTCTTCTTGGAGACTATGATTCTCTGTACTATCTTCAGTCTCTGGCTCATCGTTATTGTTGTTTTGCCCAATGTTTATTCCATGTCTTTGAGAAAATGCTATGAGAGAAGGTTCCTTGATAAACCATGACTTTCCAACTTTAATCGCTGCAATTTCTTTTGCTTTAATATAGTTTATGATGCTACGACTGCTTACCCCGATCATTTCAGCAGCTTCTTTAACTGATACTTCAATCTTATTTTTATTCATTTCTCTATCTTTCCGTACTTTCGGAAAGCATAGCACTTTTTTTCCGAAAGTGCGGCCGTATAATTTGCCATTTCCGGAAAATATTGAAAATTTAAAGAGATTTTCAGAAAACAAAACATTTTTCCGGAAAATTTGGCTTGATTCGGAAAGAAGCCATTTGGTTTCCGGAAAGTTTGCAATGTTTTTAGTTGTTAAAAAAGAAAATTAAAATTCCAAGAGCCAAGATTTCAAGGGTCCAAGTGCCTGACGGCACCCTATGCAGAGAGTTACTTACAAATTAAGTTATGCTCTGTGCGTTACTATGGGCGGAAGACGCAGCGAAAGCCAACGCTCGTGTACGAGGACGTAGAGGAAAGGACCAAATAGAGCGCGAACGCACCAGCGTTCGCTCCACTGCCCCAAATACCACCGCGAAGCGCCGCCCCGCCGGATGTTCCTGCATAGTATCTGCCCATACCATAACTTGCGTTAAAACTAGGGTCATCTGGTAATATTGATTCCGCAGGAGAGAGTGCTGTAAATGTATCTACTGCTGTTAACTCAATCCATGATGCTACCGGTGTACCACCACTACTTGGCTTATTAGCTTGGCTCATATTCGTTGAGAGGGCTCCGCCTAGGGTCCAGTCTGTCCATTCCCAGACGTTTCCTGAGAGGTCCCAAATTACTTCGCCGTTATCAAGCGTGAGTGAGGCTAAGGCGTTTCTGCCGGCTCCTGATTCAGGGTCTGATCCGTTATAACCAGAGTCTCCTCCAGCACAAGCATTTGCTCCGCCGACATTTCCTCTTTTAAGACAGCCTGAACCTACTGCTCCATCTGTCCAGTTAGAAGCGACATTTTCTACGTTTCTAGCTATTGCCATCCATTCAGGGTTTGAAATTAAGTCGTAGTTTGCACCTAAGGATTGACATTCAGCCTTGGCATTTACCTGATTTATACTTACCCATGGGGCACCTGTTGCTGTTGACACTGGGGCGCCGCCGCTGTTCTTTGCTTCATATTGCATGACACAGAAATTATCTGGTGCGCCTACTGATGCCATTGATGGAACTGAGATATATCCAGCAGGGCATGCATTTATAGTATAACTAACATTTGCAGTGGAGCAGGAGCTTGCTCCGCCGCTTCCAGTTGCATTGGCGTAAAAGGTGTAGCTTGCTGCTGCTAAGGTAGATGTTGTAATTGCTGTTGTTGTTCCAGCAGAAACTGCGGAACCGACTTCTGTTGAGCAAGTTAGGTCTGTAAAAAGTTTAATGGTATCTCCTGACTTTACTCCGCTAACAGTAATAGTTGGTGTTGTATCAAAGCCTGGGCTTGAGGCTGGTGTTGTTAGAGCTAGACCTGTCGGAGCACTTGGTGCGCCTATTGTTGTAAAGCTTATGTCGTTTGTATTTGCATCGTTAAGACCACCAGAGTCAACAAGTCTAACTCTATAGGTGTAGCTTGTTGCTGCCGTTAATCCTGTTAGATTGTAGGTTGCTGTTGGGGCTTCGACTGAAGAGATATAAGTTAAAGTTGATCCACTCACTGAAAAAATTTGATATTGAACTCCGCCAGCAACATGAGTCCAATTTATAGTTGCAGTTGAGTCTGTCACTGCTGAGATATTATCAATGCCGGCAAAGGTCACATCTGATGGTGTTCCTGACCCGCCACTATCTCCTGAGTTATTTCCAGAGTCGCTGTTTTCTGCGATTGTCTCAAATTCGGCTCCAGTTTCACAGCCTCCCAAAAGAGTAAGTGATAAAAGTAAAGTCAGTGTCATTAGTAGTTTTGTTTTCATAATTTATTATACCTCATATCAACTATCGGTTACAAAAATCAATCCTTTAGCAAGGGTTCACTAAAGGGAAATTCTTTCCCGTGCCAACTATTTATGCAATTACCACTCATACCCAACATAGGCACCAATACTCTGTGAGTTTCTAAGGTAAGAAGCATCTCCCTGAAAGTCGTATGTTTCAGAAAGATAGTAAAGCCCATACTTAAACTTCTTCCCAAGATTAAGTGACACCTTGTGGGAAAATCCTTTCCCCGATGAACTTAATTCTCCAAACTCAACAGCACCAAAGTCCTGTGTAAAAAACTCATATATCAAAAAGTTACTTCTTATCTTTACCCCAAATCCTTTTCCCATGAAGCTAGCTTTGCTCAACTCCCCGACCTGTGGAGTATAGATATGATTTTGGGTAAGACCCACAACTAGTCCAAGTTGATTGGATTTGTTGCCAAATGATTTACCAATTTTTATGGCAATTGCTGACTCTTCATAGTCAGACTTATCTTCAGAGTAGTTGTTCGTTGTAAACGAGGAGCTTCCAAACCACTTCCCCCAATCATGCTCAGCAGAAATACTGCTATAGCTTCGCTTGAGATGCTCAACTCCATCAAGACGAGAGCTTTTTCCATACTGCCCTCTAACTTCACCAGAAGATCTAGAGAGTTTTAATATAATAGCATATCCATCACTTTGAAAAATGACTAAGACAAGCAAGGAGAGGGGAAGGTAAGTAATTAGAGATCTCACAATAACATTTTACGAATAAACATTTTTTTTTGGAAGTCGGCAAAGTTTATCACTAATCACAGGACTCTCAATAAATTTTCTAAAAAAAGCCAAAAGCTAGAAATAATACTCTAAAGTAAAAGCTTCTTCTTTGAATTAGTATACGTAGCTCAACTTCAAGCACTATGCTTTTATTGTTCTTATTCATAATTTTCTCCTTTCACACCTGACAAGGAAAAATTATGGATAAATGCTATATCACTTTATTTTTGAGAAGTGATGTCTAGCAATAATAATGACAATTTCTCTTAGAACCTTATTACCAAACTCTTTTTGCAACGCAATAGTATTAAATCTTAGTTTTGAGAGTATTTAGATTTACTCATAGACGCCCCTCTAATTCTCCCTTCAGGGATATATTCGCATTATTTTGTGCAAAATGATCATATATCTCCCTTCGGGGAGATATATGTGAAATATACTTCAAAACATGATAGAATCTCCCCATAGGGAGAAATATGAAAAAATCATTTAATTCAATAGAAGAGCTCGTGACTTTAATAACTGAAAGAAGAAAAGAACTTGGTATTTCACAGACTGAGTTGGCTAAGCTTTGCGACTTATCTGTTAATGGTATTAGCAAGTTTGAAAGTAATGCTGGAGACAGAGAATTGAAACTATCTACACTTTTTAAGATAAGGCAGACTTTGGGGTTTAAATTACTAATCGAGCTTGAAGAATGAATGAAAAGTTAAATGTATTTTATGACGATATAAAAGTCGGTGAGCTTAAAAGAAGTGAAGAGCTAACACTTTCCTTTCAGTATAGTGACCAGTGGCTGGCCTTCACAAATCGATTTCAATTGAGCTTAGCAATGCCCTTTCAGAAAGAGTCTTTTGGAAACAAAATAACTTTATCATTTTTTGAAAACTTATTACCTGAGGGGGATGTAAGAAAGACAATTGGTAATAATCATAAAATAGAAAGTCCTTATGAATTTTTAAGAGAGTTTGGAAGAGACTGCGCTGGTGCAATTCTTTTAACGGATAAAGATATTTTACCAAGCTTGAATACAACTGGTGCAGAAGTAGAATTACAAATAGAAAAAATCTATAAAGCGATTAAAGACAAACAATCTGTTGCGGAAGTTATATCTGAGGAGAACCCTGGGTACTTATCTATTGCAGGGGCTCAGGATAAATTTCCAGCCAACTTTAAAAATGGTAAATTTTATATTCCAAAAGATAGCTCTCCTACAACTCATATTGTGAAAGTTCCTATCTTTCGCTCTGGAGTGAAGGAATCAGTTTTTAATGAGTTCTATTGTATGAAGCTTGCTCAGCTTGTAGGTTTAAAGGTTTCCGAAGTTACAATTTTAGATGATGGGAAGCACCCACTCTTTATAACTGAAAGATATGATCGTATCAAAAATGAAAATGGAACGTTTAGTCGACTGCACCAGCAAGACTTTTGTCAGGCTCAAGGTGTTGTTAGCGAGATGAAGTATGAGGTGAAAGGTGGCCCAACAATAAAAGATAACTATAATATTGTTATTAAAAATGTAGGGATCAAAACAAGAAAAAGTGCGGCTTTCTCGTTTCTTGATTGGTTATGTTTCAATTTATTAATTGGTAATAATGATAGCCATTCTAAAAATATCTCTTTATTGCTCTCTAATGGTAAAATTGAATTAGCACCTTACTATGATCTACTTTGTACAGAGATATACCCAAAACTTACGAAGCAGTTCTCATTTCAAATTGGTGGCCGCAATGACTCATCTAAAATAGGTAAAAACCAATTAACCAAGCTAGAAGTAGAGTTAGGACTTAAGTCAGGAACAGTAACAGAAAGAATGATTTTGATGAGAGACAAACTACTTAAGAATAAGGATGTGCTTGCTAGTGAGATGAAAGATAAATACCCCCGAGTAAAAATAATTAATAGAATTTCTGAATTTATTGAGAACAGGTGTAAAAACTTAAGTCGACAAGGAATTGAGTAAAATCTATCCCAGCCGTTGAAGTGAAATATGGAGGATAAGGTTTATACACTAGCTAAGACCAAGCATCTTCATGAGATACCGAGTCATTCTCTTTTGAATGAGAATTTCTTAGTGAACTCTGTCTGACACAGATATTTGTATACTTTTTTTACTGTAGGCATAAATAATCCTCACTAAGTGTAGCACAAGTAACTCAGCTCTGTAATAACGATCTTAACCATAAAAGTATTTCTTGAATATATGTAAAGCTTTTCTCTACGTTTATCGCTCGCTTTAAGTCCAACCTCTCTTCGTCTGCCCGCTTTTTTCGCGCCAAAAATAAGATTTTTGTCACTCTTAAAGCCCCAAAGGGTCAGACTAAGGTTTACCAACAGCTCACTAATGACACTATTTTCAACCCCTTGCCTTTGGGTGAAAGGGGTTGAAATAGATGCCTCAAAACTTCAACAAAAGGTATTAAATATGTGTTCTCAAAACTTACTAGAAAAGCTTAACAAAATTGCTTATTTCAAAACTACTCCCTTCTGCTATACATGTTATGAAGAAGCTCCTACTGGAATTTGTAAAACTTGCTCTAATGACGATTTGATGAGACTAAAAAAGGACTCGGGTGTCGAATTTGACATCGACTGGGTGGTAGAAGAATTAATAGACGAGAACCTAAATCCAATAGATTCAGAAGAACTCTTTGAGCAAATGATTGATGATTGCTACGGCGAAGAAGTGCAAGTTGGATTCTTAAACCTCTCTACTTCTCAAGTAATGAAAGATCCCATAGCTTGGGATATCGCCAAAGGTGAATATATGGACGGATTAGAACAAGATGAGGAAATCATCTCTTTTGACAATGGAGCTAATTATTATTGGAAATACGATGTAGAGAATTACATCGAAGAAGTGGAGCAAGAAATGGAAGAAGCGGCATAGTCGCCACTTCTCCATTCACTCTTTTTTTAATTAATGTGCATCTAATGAAATTATGGAATGCTTCTTAAAGTACGTCTTTAGTACCCCTGAGATCTTTAGAAGTTCCCACTTTTCATCAGAGACTTTACTATTTTCTTTCTCATAAATTGACCTAATTCTTTGTTGCTCATCGAGGATTGTCATTTTGTGAGATCTCAACCCTTCTACTTGAGAATCTGTCATATTATCTATGAAGAAAGTAAGCCAATCGTTGGGGATAATCTTACTTTTACTGTGTCGTTTCTGGTTAAGTTCTTCTATATGCCTTAGAAACCTTTCTTTTACTTCTGGCTTTACTGAGATTGTGGATTTAGTGCTACTTTTTAAATTCATAATGTTACCTTTTTTAGTTTAAATGTTTGTTTTTAGGCAGAACGAAAGCTCAACCTTTTCAAAAAAATGATTCTCCTTTTCATAAATCGAAAAAGGAGAACTTTACTTTCTCTCACCTATTTAATTCACCATATTCTTTAAAAGTTGGTCTGAAGTTGGTCTGCCAGACCAGTTTCAGACCAACTCGTGCATGATATTGGATTAAAAAAGATGAAAAATAATGAAGTATAAAAAAGATAAATCGTTGTAATTACTCGTAAAGCTTTGAATTTATTAGTGTTAATATTGATATGGTAATCCCCCCTTGGGAGTACCAAATTTATATTAAAAGAAAGCCTTTCTTCGGAAAGGCTTTTTTTTTGGAAAAAATCATAGCTTTCAAATTGATGGATATTAAATAGTTGTTAGCCTTTAAATACACATTTCAATTAATATTTATTGAGATTAGTCCGATAATATAAGCAAGATAGTTATTTAAAAGGTTATATTTTGTTTGATAATTTAGTTAACAAAGTTATTAGTTATAGTTCAAATGAATCTTCTGTATCAAGCAAAGATGAACTTCGAAATATCCGAGCGTTTGTACTCGTGTGGATATCTACTACCATTATAATGTGGTTCTATGTTGTATTTTCTTACTGGGTTTTTGATTTTGCAATAGTTGGCTGTATTGGACTTCTTTGCACTATTGCCCATACACTCTCACCTCTTATATATCGAAAAACAAAGTCTTTAGTTTTAACTGGGTTAAATATCTCACTTACGGCTTTAGTATTTCAAGTTACTTTTTGTATATACAACGGTGGAATTGATTCCCCTTCAGCCATTTGGTTTACAGCTCACCCTGTGATTATCTCATTTTTTGCCAGTCGATCTCTAATATTTTTCAGTGTATTTTTAAATATGACTCTTGTGATAGGGCTCACACTTTTAGGAAATTTAGGTTTATTTCCTGTTGATGCTCTTCCCATAGACTCGACTCAGATAATGAAAATAAGCTCTCTTATTGGCCTTGATATTATTATTGCTGTTTATACAATTGTATTTATTAAGACTACTGAGCAACACAAAAACGAATTGGCCCAAAGAAATAAACTTGTTGAAGACTTGATGCGAATTATTACCCACGATGTAGGTAACGCCCTTACGATTTCAGTTCTTTCAACTAACTCGATACAAAAGTACTATAGAAAAAATAATCAAGAGGATCCCTATATTCAAAAACGTTTGGATATGATTTTAAATTCGAATGAACAAATCAGAAATATAAGTGCCTCGACTTTGCAGTGGATGAAAGCAAACGATAGTGAAATTCCGTTAACTATTACTTCTGTTGAGATTGGTGTTGTTCCAGAGCATTTAGAAGCGGCTTTTTCTCCTATTTTTGAAAATAAAAAAATACATTTTGAAGTAAACTCTTCAGTTAACTTAAACACGAAAGTTTTAATTGATGAAAACGCCTTTAAATACCAAATCATGAATAATTTATTATCTAATGCAGCGAAATTTTCACCCCCAGATGGGAAAATAACTCTAAAAATTGATGAAGTTAAATCTACTCACTTACAGCTCCAAGTTATTGATGAGGGCTGTGGAATTCCAAAACAGATCATCGAATCAATCTTTAATCCTGCTAAAAGTACATCAACAATAGGTACAGGTGGAGAAAAAGGGACTGGTTTCGGGATGCCCATAGTGAAAATTCTAATTGAACAAATGAAAGGTTCAATTAATATTCACAGTGTTGAGGAATCTGAAGATAATAAAAAAAGTGGAACAACTATTACAATAACTGTTCCACTTGAAATGGTTTAAAGCTTAGTACTGGATGCTTGAAGGCATATCTTTATATTTCATATAACAAATACCCTCCTCTTGAAGAGCTTTGTCTAAAACTTCAAGCTCTTTAAAGAATTCTTCTTGCGCTGTCTGCTGATCTTTTTTATCGAATTTATAATCAATATCTTTTAAGTAATCTACAGTCCATGCCTTAAAGAATAAGATCTGTGCCATAACATATTTTCCAATATCCCAGAAAGTATTTAGCTTACTGCGGTCCATCTTTTTTGTATTTTTATCTGGTGGTGCTTGACGCAGACGCATTGGTTTTTTACGAACTCCAATTGTTGCGTAAGTCTCATGGTCGACTGCGTGCCCAACTGTAACAGCCCACATGTAATACGCCACTGCCTGAACTAAATTATCACCCTCCATAATTTTTGTATCATCTGGAAAGCCTGGAACATTTTGTGAAACATATTTTGCCCATTGCTTAATAATCTCGTCATTGCGATCAAAGTCTTTTAAAACCTTACTAACAAAAGACAAAAAGACTTCATAGTAACGATCCCTATACTCACCAAAGTATGCATGAACTTTAATTGGCTTCATTGGATACGAATAAGTTTTATAAGATGCATTGCCATCAATCCCTTTAAATCCCTCTACTAATAAATCCCTAAGACCCTCTGCAGGTCCTGGGTGTGGTGAATATGGCTTATACCATGCTGGCCTAATTACTGTTGACTTAAAAGTAAGTACCGCATTTTCAAGAGGAAGTGTAAATCTCAGATGAGGACCAATTAGTTTAAATAAAATATGAGATTTCGGTACGGCTGATTTCGTAATTGCATTAATTGAATCCAGTGGAAAGTGAAGGACCGAATGAACGACAAGAGTAATTCCTAAAGCTGCTCCCTGTAAAACATAATATTTTGCAAGTTCCCATGCGTCTCCATCCGTTGGTTCAATAAGTGCTTTTGTATTATCAATATGAATAACAATAGGTTCGTATTTATATTTTCCGCCAGCGACTTTTTTTAGAAGACACTTTGTTCCTGAAACATATATTCCAGGAAAAGGTTTTACTACTTTAGCAATTTCAAAGTCGAGAATATAAAAGTCATCCTCTTCATTTAAATAGTCTTTAAAGATCCCTTTATCAATATCATCTAAGCCCTTCGTTATAAATTTTGCAAGCATGGTACTTTCAAATAGCTCCATAAATTCTTTATCATCAATATCATCTAGACTTCCGTTAAAGATCCCTTGTAAATAGGCAATTGGACTATATCCCAAAGTAAGAACAAATCGAGATCCAATATGCACCCACCACTCAAACCATTCTTTTAAAGGTAAATGAAGTACAGATGGTGCTTCTCCTAGAGGATGAGCTGGAGAGGGTTGTGGCCAAGGTCCCTTCCTTCTATACAAAAAATCTTTTGGTTTATAATCTTTAAATGACTTTCCCATTTTCTACTCTCTTTTAATTATATGTTTAATAATATTATACTCTAAATTTCTAAATACCGTTTTACTCTTGTCGCAATCTTTTTTGTCTCTTCAGAAGATAAACAGAAATCATGGCTGATTCCATCAATGACTTCACAGTTAAATTTCAAACTTAATTTTTTTTCCACTTCAGCTGGAACCCAAAAGTCTTCTTTTGCAAAAATAAAGTGTGTTTTCTTTTTTTCAAGAAGATCTATCTTTGATTCAATATCCAATGAGCTAAATTCTTTTCGATATGAAGATAGAAGAGAAACAAAATTGGCGATAAAATTTTGTTTTCTAACATTTTTTAAAATATGTGCATTCTTTTTATTTTTACCAAGCCAAATTCGAAAGAAGAGAGACCCAACTCTTTTATTTATTAAGACTCCGGCCATCAATGCGAAGATTGCATTTCTTGAAACTTTTCTTTCAAATGCTTTTAAAAACTTATCATTATTCAGACTGGGTCCTAGAAATGGACATATCATAATGACTTTTTCTATTCTTAATTGGAATTCCTTATAAATCTCAATTCCAATTGTGCAACCTAAAGAGTGTCCGACGAGAACTATTTTGTGATTTTTATTCTTTTCAAGTATTTCTCTTATATTCTTTTTGTGATGAGAGATAACATCAGACAAGTCAATTTTTCGTTTTAAAGAAACTGTTTCTCTGGACTGACCTAGATGGTTTAGTGTCTTGACCTCAATATTTTTATGTCCGTCTACTATTTCAAAAAGAAAGTCATCATAGATCTCTGGAACACTTGGGTTTCCAGGCAAAAATATTAGTAAATAATCCATAATTAATTATAGCATTGTTAGAAATTTTAGATAGCACCAGCAACAGGTATTACGCAAAGCACAATCCCTTCATTTTGCCTAAGCGCCCTCAAAAGGCTAGTATCATTTTTATGAAAATTTTAGCTATCCTTTTATTCAGTTTAAACATACTCGCAGCTAGCGAGCAGTACGTTATTTTAATTCCAGGTGCAGCCTCATCTGGTGACCAAATCTCAATTAGAGGTCTAACTCCAGTCTTTGGTCCAATCAAAGAAGGTAAATATTTCAAGCACCTAGAGCTTAAACTTAAAAATAAATTTCAAAATGTATTAACATGCCCAAAGCTTAGAGATAAAGATTCTCGAAATTTAACTAAAAGAGCATACGACTGCAGTGCCTTTATATTAGCAAACTCTCTCAAGAATCCTTATGCTAAATACCATTTAGTTGGCCATAGCATGGGTGGACTTGTTGCACGAAAAATTTTAGACCTTTTTCCAGTTTCTAGACTTATCAAATCAGTTACAACTATCGCAACACCACACAAAGGTTCAATTCTTGCAAATTATGTAATTGAAAATCATCAAAAGAAATCTGTTGTTGGAAGCTTTATTAGACTAATTGAGTTCAGCCCAGCAAAAAGAAAATACATTCCTGATCTTGCGATAAAAAATAATCGCAATCTATTTTCAGAATCTCTTAGAAATAGGCTTAACATTCCAATCTACTCTATCTCGAACTATAAAACGAATCTTTATAATACCCCTCTTGCTGTTACCTCAAAAATAATATCTCTTGAGGCTAAAAAGTATGAAAATCGTTCTAAGAAAAGCGATGGTATTATTGAAACTTCTTCAATGGTTTACGGAACTCACTTGGCAGAAATAAAAGCAGATCACTTAGAAGCTGGCTGCGTTCTCTATACAAGATACGCTAAAGGCTGCAAGAGACTCTTAAAGGTACTAATCCCTCACTTGCAAAAAGTTCACAATTCAGCGAATAGATAACTTGCTAAAACAACTTTCGATAAAAAATAGTTATTCACTAAAAACAATAATTCAAACATGGGTCACGTTATCGATGGGCTTTGTTGCCGTTTATCTTTTAACAATTAATTTATCTATTAGTTCAATAGTCCCTTCTGCCGCTGTTGGCTTTCTTAGTGCTATCTTTATAAAAAAATACTCATACGAAATATACACAGGAAGCTTTATAGGGATGAGTTCAGCTTTTTATGTGAATGAAGTTTCTGACTTTTTATTTATATCAAGCTTTGCAACATTTTTTTATTTGTTACTAACTCCTCATTTCAAAGGAATTGGTGGTAAGTTTGGAATGATTGCCTTTCTAAGTGTTTCAAGCCTGATAATTTTAAGGTCTTTTGTATGATTGAATTTATCTTATCTTTTATTACGGCCTATTCAACTTTGAAACTTCACGGAAGTAATCGTGCAAGTTCCGTCTTTGCGTCGTCACTAGTTACAATTATTAGTTTCCTAGTTCTCCTGGTAATAAACCTAGTAGTTGATTTTGATATAAATCACTTTATGTTTTTTATATTTGGAGCTAGTTTCGTTGGAATGTGTTCAAAAGAAAAAGGGAATTTCTATCAGTTATTACTATACAGTTTTTTATATACCGTTTTTCTATTTAACTTTTCTAAATACCTTACTGGTATTGGTGGGGCACTAGGTTTAAGTGCATTCTTGTCAGTCTATCTTGGATATCACTTCACAGAACTAATTTCTAAAATTGCCTCAACTCCAAAGTGGTCAGAAAGAAAGTAGTCACTTTTTCTGTAAGCCTTCTTTTTATTTGATGCCAGGTTAATACTCTTAACTTTTACCTGAACCTCAGAGGTACTCTTTATAAATATATAATCTAGCCTCTGATGAAGTCTGGACTCCTCATAATCAAAACTAGCCCACGTATTAACTGATGGGTTCCAAGTATATCCAGGCTCCCCTGATTTAAGCTCCTTCCAAGCATCTTGATAGCCAATTAGCGTATTCATAAGTTCATCATACTCTTGAGTCTCACCGATGATATTAAAGTCACCAGCGAAAAGAGCCGGCGTACTTTGAGAATTATATTTATTAATAAATTTCATTGCCTTAACTAACTGTCTCTTTCTTATTTCTGAATCTTTTTCATAAGCTTGAAGATGGGTATTAAAAACATCAAGAAGTTGTCCGCTAGGTAGTTTTATCTGAATATACAAAACCCCTTTCCTTGAAAGGCACTGTCCCCCATTACAATTGGTGAAACGCAAAAAGGCTGACTTTGTAATTTGGTATTTTGAAAATGACTGGACTCCTGCATTTACTTTTAAGAACTCTCTTTTTTGGAAACGATTAGAGAAACCAGCTCTATTTGTAGAATTTGTTATCAATCTTCTAACCTTAGAAGTAAAAACTTCTTGAAGAAGAGCAATATCGTAGCCCTGAATAGCCTTACCAATAAGCTTAGATCTTACCTTTGCTTTCTTTCTTTTTACAGGAATCATCCACGTATTCAGAGTTAAAACACGCAGTTGATCAGTAGCAAAAGAAGCTTTGCTGCCAAGAGGAAAAAGAAAAATGAGTAGAAGAAAGAACTTCATGGTGGCCTTATTAAACTAGCTAAATAATCTATATTACGCGCTCAAATATTACACGTGTCTTATTCAGTCAATTAGCATGTACTTTTTTACATAGTTGAGCCTATTAACCTTTTACAAATAGAGTCAAATTCTATAGATTTCATTAATTCAAAATTTTAAAGGATAGATTATGATTAGCGCTAATAATGTAAGCTTAAGCTTTGGTGGAAGAAAACTTTTTGACGATGTAAATATTCGTTTTACACCTGGAAACTGCTATGGCCTTATTGGAGCAAATGGAGCTGGAAAATCAACATTTGTAAAAATCCTAGCTGGAGATCTAGAACCTAACACTGGAAATATTGAACTGACTCCAGGTGAAAGACTATCTGTTTTAAAACAAGATCACTTTGCCTTTGACGAATACACGGCACTTCAAGCTGTTATTATGGGTAATGATAAGCTCTATAAGATCATGCAAGAAAAAGATGCTCTGTATGCCAAAGAAGACTTCACAGAGGAAGATGGAATTAAATCGGCACAACTAGAAGCTGATTTTGCAGAAATGAATGGATGGGAAGCCGAGTCTGATGCTGGAATAATGCTAAGTGGCCTTGGTGTTTCAGATCAATATCATAACAAGAAAATGTCTGATCTTACTGGATCTCAGAAAGTAAAAGTTCTTCTAGGACAAGCTCTTTTTGGAAAGCCTGAAGTCCTTCTACTAGATGAGCCAACAAACCATTTAGATATAGCTGCAATTCAATGGTTAGAAGAGTTTTTATATAATTTTGATAATACAGTAATAGTTGTTTCTCACGACAGGCACTTTTTAAATAAAGTATGTACACATATTGCAGATTTAGATTTTGGAAAAATTCAAAACTACTCTGGAAACTATGACTTTTGGAGAAAATCAAGTGAGTTAGCTCAACAGCTTCGCTCTGATCAAAAAAGAAAAAATGAAGATAAAGCAAAACAGCTGAAAGAATTTATTCAGAAATTCTCAGCAAATGCTTCAAAGTCAAAGCAAGCAACTTCAAGAAAGCAACAACTCGAAAAACTTGAACTTAATGACCTTCCAATCTCAAGTCGAAAATACCCTTTTGTAAACTTTGAGCAAGAAAGAGAAGCTGGAAAAGATATCTTAAAGGTTGATGGTATTTCTAAAACTATTGATGGAGTTAAAGTTCTAGATAATATTTCTTTTACTCTTAACAAAGGTGATAAAATTGCCTTTCTAAGTGATAATGACCTTGCAATTACAACTCTATTCCAAATTATTCACGGTGAAATCCAAGCAGATTTTGGTGAATTCAAATGGGGTGTTACAATTAATAATTCTTATTTCCCTTCAGATAACTCACACTTTTTTATGGATGGAAAGTACTCGATCATTGATTGGCTAAAACAATATTCCTACGATCAGTCAGATACATTCGTAAGAGGTTTCTTAGGAAAAATGCTTTTCTCTGGAGAGGAAGCAAAAAAGAAAACAAATGTTCTATCTGGTGGAGAAAAAGTTCGTTGTGTACTATCAAAAATGATGCTTGAGAGACCAAATGCAGTCACTCTTGATGGCCCAACCTCTCACCTTGACCTCGAGAGTATTACTGCTGTCAACGAAGGCCTTGTTCGCTATAAGGGAACTATTTTATTCTCAAGCCACGATCATGAATTTATACAAACCGTTGCCAATAGAATCATTGATATTAATGGAACTCTTACTGAAGATAGATATATGTCGTACGACGATTATTTAGAGATGAAGCTTAAAAAGTAATTATTTCTTAAATCGAGTAATAAAAGAACATCTCTTACATAGCTCTTCTGTTAGCGTATTATTTTGAAATCCCTCTCTCATTTTCACAGCTCGAGAGCTTTCAATAATTGATTTAAAATCTGTTTTGAAAACATTTCCAAGATTTATTACTGACTCTTTATCTAAACAACAGGGAACAACGTCTCCATTTGCTTGGATTCCCATATGTGAGATCATTCCGTGGCAACGCCCTTTATCTCCAAGAATAGGTTGATCCATTGCTGGCCACTCAAACCGAGAATCAAAGTGAAGATAGACTCTTCCTTTAATTTTCTTTGACTTTATCCCACCGACATCAGCAACACGTTTAATTTCAACTTCATAAAACTTTTCACATGCTTGAAAAATTTCTTCATTTTCACCTGTATCGACATCGTAATTCCAAAGCCTGTAGTTAATGTATAAGTCTGGCTTTTGCTTTTCAGCAAGAAGTGAAAAACCTAAAATGGGAGTTAAGTATCCATGAAGGTCCTTGTCAGGGAAATTGTCTTTATAACTTTGTAATGAGAAGTTTACTTGTCTTATACATTTTGATGAAAGAAGTAAGTCTTGATATCTTTTTATTAAGATACCATTTGTAGTAATCATCACCTGTATGCCTGAGTCATCACAGATATTTAAAATCTCTTTTATCTTTGGATGAGCAAGTGGCTCCCCCATTAAGTGTAAGCAAATTTCATCCGTATATGGTGATATTTGACCAAGAACATTCTTAAACTCTTCAACAGACATAATTTTATTATCTCGCTCTACCACAGGGCAAAAAGAGCACTGAATATTACAGATATTAGAAATTTCTACATAGATACGTCTTAATTTCATTAATTCGCCTGAAGGGCTTTGGGCCATATTGGCATACCAAGAGCTCCCGAGTGTCCACCAGTGGGAAGAAGTATTAAACTGTCAGAACTTAAATTAACACTTTTAAGAAAGATATCCCAGCTCAATGATTTGTTTAAAAAGTCATCCTCTGCACTAAGGATTCGAATTTCAGAATTCTTCTTATTTCTTTTGTTTAGCCAGTATGAAAGAGTCGTCTCTGGATGTCTCGCCTTTACATTTTTATAAAGACTTGGTCGCGTTTCTTTTAAGTACTCAAAAAAAGTTTCAATTTTTCTGGAGTCATCGTAGCTTGGAGATTCTTCATAAGAGCCATTGATCGATTTCACGAAAGCTTCATGATAAAAAAATGATTCCATGCAATCAACATAATCCTTCTTTAAAGTCTTAGGATAAAAATCTTTAACAAAAATATAAGCCGTTTTTATTGCATTAAAAAAGATATTACAATTTTCTCTCACAGGCTTTGTTCGAATAATATTTTCATCAAAATGTACTAAGGCATTATGAATCTCTATAGGTGGAAAAAGTAGAGTTAAGCTAAATTTGGTTGTCGCATATTCTGTTGAATTTGAAAGTCTTGCAAGAGTACTACTCCCAATATAACTACCAAGACTTTCTGCATACAAATGCACTTCTTTTCTTTCTTTCACATATTTATTTATTAGAAGAATTGGAACTTCCATATCAGTAAGAAGAGAATTCTCTTTATAAATTGGTGACGATTTTATGTAAGGAGCAGAAAAAAAGTTTGGAATTACCAGCAAACTTCCCTCTAAATTCTCAAGGATATTAATCATTCTTTTAGTAATACCATTCTCTACAGGTCCAAAAACGCCAGGAAAAAAAACATTTAAACGATCACTTTGTTTGTCTTCAAAATAGTAAATATCGAGTTTCTCTTTAAATAGCTTTGGAATCTCAACAGGTAGAATGCTTCCCTTAATATCCCTATTACCAAAGCTTCTTCGGATTCCACCCCAATAGCTTATATACCCCGCGTTTCCAAAACTTTTTAAATGACTTGTTTCTTTTAAAATTAAATCCCTTGATTGGGAGCTCCAGCTTGCCTCGGCACTACTATAAAAAGCGATTAATAGAAATAGTACTTTAAAAGTTGTCATACTCTTATGCTCCGGTATCTTTTGGAAATTAAGCTACAAATTGATTCTCATTATAGTATAATTCTACAGTGAAATCGATTTTAGCTGTAATACTTTATTTAGTCTCTAATTTTTCCTACGCCAATGAGTTTAGCGTTATGAGCTTTAACACGCTCTGTGACTTCTGTACAAAGGACCAATACGATTCCTTCGAACAAAGAAGAGAATATATCAAAGAAATTATTTCTAATGACTTACCTGATCTTATTAGCTTACAAGAAGTTCGAACTGGCTCACAAGTTGAATATCTTTTTAAAAAATTAAATCAATATCAACTTTTATACAAAGATAGTTTTTTTATAAGCTATGCTGACGCTGCACTGGCAATAAATAAAAATACATTTAAAGTTATTGACTCTGGGTTTAAGTGGCTAGGCCCAAACAATGGTTCATTTAGCTTTGGTTGGAAACTTGCATTACCTAGGATTCTTGTATGGACAAAGCTAAAGCACAAGTTATCTAAAAAAGAGTTTCTCTTTATAGGATCTCATTTTGATAATAGAGTCGAAAATATGATTGGCTCCGCGAACCTTGTAAATAGTCTTATCGATACAAAGAACCTGCCAGTTATTTTTGCAGCTGATACAAATGCAAATATCGATTTTAGAGGTTATAAAAAGTTAGTATCTAATAAATTATTAAATAGTTTTAATATAGATCCAAACAAACGAGTGATTGCCTCTAATGATCCAAAAGATCTTTGTTATCTTCGAAAAGGGGATGAATTTCCGGAGTGCAGGGTTGATCATATTCTTTACTCGAAAGATTCAATTTTCGAACCAATCCATTGGAAAATTATCACAAACCGCTTTGGCCCAAAGAATAACTTTCCTTCAGATCATAGACCAATTATTGCTCGCTTTATTTTAAACGATTAATTATAGCCATAGTTAATGTGGTTGTCGAAGTAAGAGCTTTATTGTCGTTAAAAGTATCAATTTTCCAAACATGAGTTGTTTTGCCTAGGTGTTCAGCTTTAGCCGTTGCATGGACAATACCATTTCGAACAGCTTTTATATGAGAAGTATTAATTGATAATCCCACTGCATGGAATTTTTCATAATCAACAACAAAATTTGCAGCAAGACTACCGAGCGTTTCAGCAAGTACACAATTTGCTCCACCATGGACAATACCAAAGGGCTGGCGGACCTTATCACTAACGGGCATTTGAGCATGAAGTTCATTATCATCAATAGCAGTAATTTTAATATCTAAAAATTCTACCATTGTATTTTTACAGGTTTCATTTATTTGATCGACTGTAACTTTTTTATTCCAAATCATCTTTACTCCCTATTGAGGTTCACAAGGGTATATTTCTAAGTCTGGACTCGTCTCCTCTACCTTAGATCTTAGATCACGAAGTGAAGTTCTTAACCCTTCTTCAATAACTGGGTGATAAAAAGGAAGACTTAATACTTGGTTAACTGTCATCTTCATCTGAATTACCCAAGCCATAAGATGAGCAATATGCTCAGTGTCAGGGCCAAACATTTCAGCTCCTAATATTTTTCCACTTTTCGTTTCACCATACACTTTGAGCATTCCAATTTCTTTGAGTTTTACAATTGAGCGCCCTTGTCCTTCGAATAAAACCTTTCCTTCTTGGAAATCAACTCCCATACTTTGAAGTTGATCATATACAAGACCAGCACTAGCAATATTTGGCTCTGAAAAAGTAACAGCGAGTGGTGTTCTCGTTTGAAAGTCTATTTTTTCTTCTCTTACAGCATTATATCCAGCAATCTTTCCTTCATCACTTGCTTCGTGAAGAATAGGTTTATCACCATTAACATCTCCAGGAAGATAAATATTTGGAGCACTTGTTATTTGAAATGTTGTTTTTGAGTGTAGTGGAATTGAACGCTTATCCACCTCTAAGTCTAATACTTCTAAATTAAGCGTATTAAGAACTGGCTTTCTTCCAGCTGTCATTAAAACTTTATCAGCTAAAAATTCTTTATCACCAGTTGTAATCTTTAATTGATCTCCAACTCTTTCAAGCTTTTGAATTCCCTTAAATGATAAGTTCATCTGTTCTGATAACTTCCTAACAACATAAGCTCTAATTTCAGGATCACTAACTCCAGCTATAATTTCACGTCTCGCTATTCCAAGAACATTAAGACCTAATTTATGTAGTGATTGCCCCAGCTCAATGCCAATAACTCCAAGTCCAACGACTGCAATATTCTCTTGTAGAGTTTCTTGTTCAAAAAATTCATCTGTCGTAATTATAAAATCTTTAAAATCGTCAAACTGCTCTGGAACTACTGGCTTTGATCCAGTAGCGATTATAATTTCTTTCGCCCAAATTTTTTCACCTTCTAGATCAAGAGTATTTTTGTCTATAAAAGTTGCTTTTTTTCTAATTAGTCTTTCATCACTAACCCAGCTCTCCATTCCAGAACTTACTCCGCGAACAAATCGGTCTCTTAGTTTTCTAACATGTTTCATGGTTAAACTTGTATCTACTCTTAGGTTTTCACCACCAAAGATTCCCTGTTCTTCAAATTTTTCTTTTCTTGAGAAATCGTATGCTGATTGAATTAACACCTTTGAAGGCATACAGCCAACTCTTGCGCATGTCGTTCCAAGTATTCCATTATCTATAACAACCCAATTATCTGTCTTCTTAGCAACTTCACGCCTTGCAGAAAGACCAGCACTTCCAGCTCCTATGATTGCGACATCTACTTTTCTCATTTTTATCTCCTCAGATTGATTCTAAGTATATATTTTCTAATGTTTCCTAACAATTAATTTACAGTAAGTTTTATAAAATCTAGGATTATTACAAATTAATTTTCAAGGAGACGAAGATGACTAAATACCTGAGCGCACTACTATGGTTCTCACTAAGTGCAATGGCAAGTATTGCTCCAAGCAACTTTCCATCAAATCAAAGCCAACATACATTTGTTGACTTCACAGAAGCCAATTACTCAATAAAGTACGATATTAAAAATAAAAAAGTATCTGCTTACTCGGTAATTACCTTTGAACAAAAAGAACAAGGCCAACCCTTATTCGACCTTCTTCCAAATGCAACAGAAGTAAAAATTAATGGAGAAGAAACTAAAATGAAAACAGTTTCTGCCCCAGATAAAACGACAAGCTACAGAACAATCGATAAAGTTCTTTCAATTGGAACGCATAAGCTAGAGATAAGAAATAGCTTTAGCAATAACTTAAAGTTTGAAGAAAGTGGAGTTCAGTCTGCATTTTGGATGAGTGATTTAAAAGATAGAAAGTATCTTGAACAGTACCTTCCTACTAATATTGAATTTGACCAATACAAAATGAATCTTAATATTAAGTTTGCAAATACAAGTGTAAATCAAGTTGTCTATTCAAATGGTGATATTACTAAAGCCTCTAATACTGAGTACTCAATCGAATTTCCAAAATACTTCACAGCATCTTCGATGTTTTTTCACACAGCAACAGAAGGAAGATTTGAAGAAAAAAGATATGACTTTAAATCAATTAATGGAAATGTAGTTCCTGTTATTGTATATGGAAAAAAATCATTCTGGGGTGGAAGTACAGTCACAAAAGCTGTTAAACAATCAAAGTCTGTACTTACGGAATTAGAGTCGAAACTTGGAGCATGGTCACATAAGTCTGTTGTTATCTATTCTGCTGGAGGCGGAGGTCTTGGGCTTGGAGGAATGGAATACTCTGGAGCAACTATGACATCACTTGGAGCTTTAGGACATGAATTAACTCATAGTTACTTTGCAAGAGGTGTAATGCCCATTGATGGTAATTCGGGTTGGATGGATGAAGCAATTGCATCATGGAGAGATGATGGATATAAGTCAGTGAAGAAACCAAATTTTTCTTCAACGTCTATGGCCGCTCACTCTCAGTATAGAAGAACAACTGATGACAAAGCTTATAACCAAGGTTCAAGCTTTATGTCTTATTTAAATTACAACCTTAAAAACCTAGGTGGACTTGAAGCCTTTTTAAGTAAAATGTATGAAAAATACACTCATAAAAATATTAATACGGAAATGTTTAGAGCTGAACTAGAAGCATTTTCAGGATTAAATTTTGAAAAAGACTTTAATAAATATATTTATGGACAAGGGAAAAAAGCTCTTAAAGCAAAAGCTGAAAAAAAGAACCCTTATCATCCAAAACTTACAAGAGAACAATTATTAGATCTTTTATAAGTTATAAAGTTTTTTAAATTACATTGTTGAATAAGAAAGGAGCTAATTTAGCTCCTTTTTTATTTTTTTCTGAGTGTTAATTTTTGGTTCTTCGATTTTAATCGTAATATTTTCTTTTGGTAATAAGTCTTTCATATCTCCAGTATCACTTAAAACATCAATCTTTGGATAAACGATTTTGGAAACAGACATATTTTTTCTATCAAGTGTTATTATAAACGGAGTTTCTTCATCAATGGCCATATGGCCTGCTTCAATAAATTTTCCCATCTCAAAGCACACCTTATTATCAGCAAGCGTAAAGTCAGCGACTCTTTCATTATAGAAGTTTCGGTACTCAATAACAGGTTTTGGATTTTCTCCGTAGAAGCGATTCCCAGCACAAACAAGGCTCATTTCCCTCGAATTGTGATTTATAAGTGTATAGGTTCCAAGGCTTCCTGGACAAGCTCTTATAATCTTTAAAGTTAAGCTTTTATGGCTATAATCAGGCTTTATTATTTCTAGAGCAAAAAGCATTCAATACAAATAAACCAACAAAAAGTAACTTCATTACCACTCCATCTTCTTTCTATTTAAAGAATTTGCAATTCCAAATCCAATAATTCCCCCCAGAATAGAAAATGCAATTATAAAAAGAACATGCTGATCTTTGAGAACATTAAGAATGCTTTCCTTTTTTATTTTTTTAAAAGCATGCTTCGTATTGAATTTTTCATTAGCAAGTTTTCTTGAAACATAAGCTGGCTTATCCAAGACTTTAATAAGTTTGTAGAGTCTATGAATATTTCTCGCAGTATCTGAGATAATTATAGTATTCGCATTTCTCTCATCAATAATTCTTCCATATCGAGACATAAATGGTCTCATATTTCGAGTAACTTCATTTGCCAGTGCATATTCAAGTTTCATAGTGAATTTCACATGATTATAATTAAAAGGTACATTTTTTATATCCGAATAAAGACTATTAGTTTTATAACGAACATCTCTTGTACTAATAATTTCAATTTGATTTAAATGTTTTCTCACAACCATTGTATAGCCATTTTCGTCAGCTATAATCGATGCAAAGAAGTCCAACTCTTCTTTTTTAATTTCTTTTTTTCCATATAGAAAAGTCTTTCCGACAACATCTTCGGAGAAGATTATATTTATATTTTTAATTTTCCCGTAATCAACAAAAAACTCTTTTATATCAAATTTTTGTTTTATAACATTATAAGTATTATTATTTTTTTTAATTAAAACTTGGGCTCCGGCCACAAAACTAATAAGTAAACATAGAATTATCTTCATTATTGCCTCGATCTTTTTTCAATTTTTCTTTTTAAAATTTCTTCCTCTAGCTTTAACTTTTCGACCTTTAACTCATCTAAGCTTTTACTATCAAGGGAATATCTTTTTTTCTTCTTTTTCACACCGAGCTTTGCAAGAGTTTGGATACTCTTTTTATTATCAAGCTTGGACATGATCCCTAAAATTTTATCAATTTGATCGCCTCTGTCATGAATAACTATGGAATGCCCATCATTAAAATTTATAATCCTTCCATAACGAGACATAAACGGTCTCATATTCCTAGCAATACTGTGGGCAAGAGGATTCCTAAGTTCATGAAAAACCATTACGTAACGGTCATCTCTTGGAAAGTCTGAAGATGTATAAAACTCTCCTCCACCATAACGAATATCTCTACTTGAAATAACTCTAGAAAAAGATTTATCTTTAACAACGGCATACCCCTTAGAGGATAGAATTGTTAAAAACATCTCTTTAAATGATTTAAGAGGTAGTTCTTTTGAAATAGAAAAATTTACTTTTTTGTTTTTAGTAGAAAGCTTCCCAGATAAAAGAGTTATATCTAGTGCCTGTGCGTAATCAGCTAAGAAGCTTTCAATACTTACATTTTCATATTTCATCGGCTGAACCATTCCATTGACAATTTTTATCTTTGAATAAGATAAAACGGGCAATAGGAGTAAAATTAAAATTTTATTCACTTATTTCTCCTTCAGATTCAGCGTAAACAACACTAAATTCATTTTTCAATATTTTTTCACTTTGGATTATTTCTTTATCTCTTGAGGCCTCTGTTAGAAAAGCAATTAAGACTAAAAGAGCTGAAGCTTGGGCCAGAGGATATTTCAAGTTCTTTAAAGTTGAATTCGTATAATTTGTTAAAAAGTTTTTAATGACTTGAATATTCTCTAATTTTATCTCTTTTTGAATTTTTTCTTTTTTAAGATTTAAGCGTTTCTCCTTTAAAAGACTTGAAGCCTTAAAGAAAGTTTCCGCTTGTACTTTTGTACTTACTTCTACCTCAGAGTCTTTATTTAAAAGAATATCGATTTTGGCCATCTGAGATAAAATCAAAGTACATTTATCACAAGATTCAATATGTTTTTTTAAAGAAGTCGTCTTAGATTTATCTTCAATTGATTCAAAGTAATTTTGAATATCTTTAATCGATGGATGATTCATAATACAATTCCTTCTTCAATTAATAGATCCTTCAAAGCTTTTCGACCTCTGAATAAACCTTGTTTCACGGCATTAACTTCTACCTTACAAATAACAGCAATCTCTTTTATTGAAAGATCTTCTTTTACTCTTAATCCAAGAAACGTTCTTTGCATTAAAGGAAGCTTTCCAATAAGAAAATGAATTCTTTGTTCGGTATCATGTATTTCAATTTTGTTTTTTTCAGTTATTGAATAATTCTCTTCAAGAGGAGACACACTTTTATTTTTCCTTATTTCATCGATTGCAAGATTTGTAGCAATTCTAAAAATCCAAGACTTAAAGCTATTTTGTAGATCATCCCTATGACTATAGAGATCAATTTTTTTTATTAAAGAGAGCATTGTTTCTTGAAATATCTCTTCAGCTCTTGATTCACTTCCGAGCATTCGATAAAGATGATTATAAAGGCTTTTCTCAAATAAGTTGTAGATAAAACTGAATGCATCATCTTCACCTTGCTTCAATCCTAAAATGGCCTCATTTAATTCGCTCATAATAGTAAAACGAATCTTTTGACTAAAAGGTTACTATCTTTTTTATTTTTATTAGAAAGGACTTTAATATTAAGCACTTAGCCTAGTTGGTCGATTGATTTTGCCAGATCAAAATCTTTATCAGTCAGAGTATTCCCTTCATCATGAGTCGTGATATTGATTGTACAAGTATTGAATGTAACTTCCATATCTGGGTGGTGCATATTTCTATTTGCTTCCCAAGCGACAGCATTAACAAATGACATTGTTTTTAAAAAACCTTTGAATTGAAATTTCTGACGAAGCTTCTTTCCTTCAATTATTTCCCAACCATCTTTTAATTCATTTATTCTATCACTCATCTAACACCCCATTGAACTCATTGAGCCATCATTATTATCTTCTACTCTTTCTTTTGGTGGATACTTTGGTTCAAAGTCACCAAGCTCTTTTGCTTTTTGTAATATACCTAATATATCGTGATCTAAAATTGTAAATAGATCATCAAAACTCTCTAAGTAAAAATATAAAGGTTGCATGATATCTATTCTATACGGTGTTCTAAGAACATTTAGAATATCGAATGGCTCTTTTTCATTATCATCAGTAAGTGCGAACTGAGTTTCTCCAATTGATGAAAGAATCCCTCCACCATAGGCTTTAAAACCTTCTTTTGTTTTTAATAATCCAAACTCAATCGTAAACCAAAATAATCTGAACAAACGTCTTCTATCTTTTGGATCCGCTTTAAGAGCAAGCTCTCCAAATTTTTGCATGAAATCAGCATAGGCTTGATTGGTCAATAAAGGTGTATGTCCATAAAGCTCATGAAAAATATCTGGCTCTTGTAGATAATCCATCTCTTCAGGTGTTCTTATAAATGTTGCTGCGGGAAATCTTTTATTTGAAAGTAACGTGAAAAACTCTTTGGGTTGAATTAATGCTGGAACAGGAGCAACTCCCCAACCAGTACACTCATCAAGTTTTTTATTAAGTTCAGGCAACTGAGGCACCTTATCTGTAAAACCAAGAATCTCTAAACCATTCATATATTCAGAGCAGGCCCTACCTTTTACGATATCACCTTGTCTATCAACAAGCTTAGACCAAGTTTGATCTTCAACACTACTCCACTCTACATATCCGTTTTCATCCACTGGATTTGAAACATATTTATGTGCTTTCATAGAACCTCTGTATTTATTCACATTTAGTTTTTGTGCGCTTTAGTTTACAATTAGTTATGACAGAATTAAAGCTCAAACAAAAGTACATCACACTCGACTCCGACACAAGACTTTATGGGTTAAGCATACCTATAATTGGTTTAACCGGAAGCATTGCAACAGGAAAGTCGACTGTTTCTAATCATTTAAAAAAACTCGGTTTTCCACTCATAGACGCGGACGAGTTAGTACATAAAATCTATAAAGACCAAAGTACAATAACACTTGTAAATTCACTTTCACCTCAGAGCATCAAAGATGAAGAAATTCACTTTCCCACTTTGCGTGAAGCTTTTTTTAAAGATGAATTTATTCAACAGAAACTTGAAAATCATATATATGCCAGGCTTCCAAGTGAATTTGAAAAGGCCATGAAGCTTTTTAATGCTCCGTCATTTGTGGTCTATGACGTCCCACTTCTATTTGAAAAAAAGCTAAAGCCACTAATCGATGTATCTGTTTGTGTTTACTGCTCGGAAGAAACTCAAATTCAAAGACTCATAGCGCGGGATAAGATTTCACAAGATTTGGCAAAGAGCATTTTAGATAAACAAATATCAATTGAACAAAAGAGAAAGCAATCTGATCACATTATAAATAATAACGGTGATTTAGATGATATCTCTATGAAAATTCAAGATGTTACGCTCTTATTGTTTGAGTAAATATTTCAAAGTACTTCTAAAGTAGACAATAATTGCTATAGTGCGTCATGATTAAATATTGGCCTCTATCCTTAACTCTCCTACTTCCTATCTCAAGCTCTTGGGCAATGACACCAATGCAAAGAGATCTATTGATTGAAAGCCAAAATCTAAAAAGCACGAAAAGTTTCAAAAGAAGTCTTAAGCAAAGAACTGTTAAGGGAACAATATTTGAAGAGCAAAGCACTTGGGCTGGCTCTGTACAACCCAGTTGGTTTAATTTCGACCCAGAAACAGATCGCTTTCACGGAGTTTCAACAAATCTCGCCTATAAAACTTTTAAAAGAGACAAATCACAGAAGGAAGTAATTGTTGCTGTTATTGATAGTGGTGTTGATGTAAATCACGAAGACCTTGCTGGAAAGATATGGATAAATAAAAATGAAATTCCGAATAATAATATCGATGATGACAATAACGGATTTGTTGATGATATTTTTGGATGGAATTTTATTGGAAATTCTAAATCTATGGCGACAGTCGATAAAAACCATAAGTTAATTCAAGGAAATCAAGAAGGACAAGTTTCAACTGACTCCCTTGAATCAACACGTGAATACAAAAGACTTATTAATATAAAAAATAATCGAGAGCTCACTTTTGAAGAACAAAAAACATTTGAAGAAGTAAAAGTAGTTTACGATCTTGGCTTTAATAATGCCATGGAGCATTTGAGCTTCTACAAAGATTCTTTGAAGACAATGAATCAAACAAAAAAAGCTCTAAAAGATTATAATATTGAAGACTATTCAGAGGATTTTTTATTACAACTCGATATTCAAGATCCAGAGATTGATCGTTTAGTAAAAGTTCTTCTTGATCTATACGACAGAGGTCTAGACGCAGAAAATATCAATCAAGAAATTGAAAACTATAGAGTTCATACAGACTTCTACTATAATTTAGATTCAAACACTCGAGCAGATATCGTAAAAGATAATTATGCAGACCCATATGATATGAACTATGGGAACAACGATGTTATTGGAACAGATGCATTTCATGGAACTCACGTTGCGGGAATAATTGCGGCCAATAGAGAAAATGAAATAGGTATTGAAGGTGTTGCAAAAGACGTAAAGATCATGGCACTAAGAGCTGTTCCAAACGGAGATGAGAGAGACAAAGATATCGCAAACTCAATTCGATATGCTGTTGATAATGGTGCTCAAATTATTAATATGAGTTTTGGAAAAAGCTATTCTCCAAGACAAAAAATTGTTTTCGAAGCGATAAAGTATGCACAACAAAATAATGTACTTCTATTACATGCTGCGGGAAATTCGAATCAAGACAATGATCTTATTCCAGTATTTCCATCGAAAGAGTATCAAAAAGAAGTTATAGAAAACTGGCTGGAGATTGGAGCAAGCTCTCCTGTCGCTGACTCTAGTTTCATTGCTAGATTTTCAAATTTTGGAAAAAACTCTATAGACATCTTCGCACCTGGACTTCGAATTAGATCAACAGTCCCAGATAATCAGTACAATTTAGCCTCTGGTACAAGTATGGCCACACCTGTTGTTGCTGGTGCTGCCGCTGTTATTTTATCTTATAAAAATGATTTAGACGCGCAAAGACTAAAAGACATTATTATAAAAACATCTAATCGTTATCCTGATCTTAAAGTAAGAAAGGGAGAGGATGGTTTAACTCTACTTTCGAATATTGCAATTAATGCTGGTATTCCGAATGTTTATAAAGCTCTTAAATCTTTAAAAGTTAAAAAAGTTAAAGCCCCAAAGAAGCCTAGAAAGAAAAGAATTAGAAAATTCTTTTCAAGACTATTTAAGAGACTCAAGAGAAACTAGTTTTTGTTCAAACGAATCTTCTATTTCCATTAACTTATTAGAATCTTCTTCTAACTGCTCGAATAGATCTTCAATTTTTTGTTCATTTTCACTTAGAATTTTTGAATATTTAACAATCTCATCCCCTGCATCATCTTCAGAGGCCTTGATTAAAGAATTATTTGCGTCTTCTACATTTTTTTCACATTCAGAGATACTTGATTCAATTTTTTCAATTTCTATCTTCAAAGGCTTTACAGCTCTTGACCTCTCTTTAATCAATTCACTTCTTAGATGTTTATACTCTTTATGTGAGATTTGGTTTTGAACTTCAGTCTCTTTTAAATTTTCACTCTCTTCTTGCCAACCAACTTTTGTTAAAAAGTCATCATAGCTTCCAATAAATTCAAAACAGTTATCTTCATGAAATATAATAAATTTTGAGGCAATTTTTCTTAGCATATATTCGTTGTGAGTTACGATTACAGCTGCTCCTTCAAAGTTTACAATCTGTTCACTTAACGCATTAATTGACTCTTGATCAAGATGGTTTGTAGGTTCATCTAATAAAAGAAGATTTGTCTCTTTTGCTAGAATTTTTCCAAGAAGAACCCTACTTTTCTCTCCTCCGGAAAGCACTTTAACTTTCTTCTTAGCATCATCTCCTGTAAACATCATTGTCGCGCAAATAGAGCGTATTTTTGCAACACCAACCTGAGCGTTTACACTTTGAATCTCTTGCTCAATTGTATTTTCAGGATGAAGAACACTAATATTTGTTTGCCCAAAATGGCCAATAGATACTGAGTTATGAAGGTGAATCTCTCCATCAACAGGATTTAACTTTTGAGATAATAAATTTAAGAGCGTTGATTTCCCTTTACCATTTTTACCAATGATTGCAATTTTCTCACCTTTATTAATATAGAAGCTTAGGTCTTTAAACAATGTGTCTGTCGTTGGATAGGCAAACGATAAGTTTGTACATTCACAAAGGCTCTTTGCCATAAATGATTTGTAATTAAACTTAAAGTCTAGGGATTTTACATTTTCTAAAGCTTCAATCTCTTCCATTTTCTCTAGCATTTTCAAACGCGATTGAGCCTGATTTGCTTTACTTGCTTTAGCCTTAAATCTTTCAACAAACGCTTCGATTTCTTTTCTTTTTTTCTCTTGGTTTAGTCTCGTATTTTCATAGACACTCTCTTCAAGCTCTATTTTCTCTTTAAGTTTTTGATAACTCCCCTGAATCTTAGTTAGTTTTTGTCTGTGAATTGCCATTGTGTGGTTACAAACATTTTGCATAAAATCTCTATCGTGAGTAATAAGAATTATCTCTCCGGGATAACGAGATAAAAATTTCTCAAGCCACCTGATACTAATAATGTCTAAATAGTTTGTAGGCTCATCTAGTAAGAGTAAATTTGGCGATTGAAGAAGAATTTTAGTCAAATTTATTCGAATCTGATATCCACCAGAAAAACTATGTGGATCTTTTAATAAATCCTCTTCACTGAAGCCAAGTCCAAATAGAATCTTCTCCGCTTTATAATTATCAAATTCTTCTTCTTTTGATAATACTTGCATACATTCATCGATTACTGTCTTTTTTGAAAAAGCGATATGCTGCTCTAAATAACCTATTGAGTAATTCTTTGGAACACTAATTTCTCCACCATCAATACTAATCTTTCCAGTAATCATTTTAAAAAGTGTCGATTTTCCACAGCCATTTCTTCCAACTAAACCAAGTCGTTCATTTTTATTTAATGTAAACGTGATTTCATTAAACAGAATTCTAGAGCCTAATTCTTTAAATAGGCCTGTTACTTGAATCATTTAAGCCCAATCTTTTTCAAATCGTTTTTTTATAATAGATAAGATTTCTTTTTTATGATCACTTTTAATTTTCTGACAAGATTGAATAAACCTAAAAAGAAGTTCCATCGTATTTTTTGAAAGTTTTGATCCCTCTTTTATAAGATCAGATCCTTTTGCTTTTATTCTGTCTGAATCTTCTTCCCACTTACTACCAATGATGACACCATTTCCATCGAAACAGATCATTTCACCACTAAAAGCAATTTGAAAACTCGTAATTTTCTCTTTTACAGCCGTGTAATAAATTTCATTATCACTATCTACAAAGAACCAATAAGGCTCACCCTCTGGTGCATTTTTTGTTTGCTCCTTAGAGATTTCCTTTAAATTCATTCCTTGGATCTCTGCATTGAAGTAATCGGTCACAAAGTTTCGGTAAATATCGCAACTGCCCTCAACTTTTGCCTCTACAATTTTATTTTCAATAGAATTAACATGAAGCGAAATATCACAGAGCTTATCGAGAACTCTCACAACAACATTATGGCTCTCGCCTACTTTCATATCCCTATTGTTCTTAAAGCTTATCTGATCAGGCATTACAGAGATAACATCAGTCTTTTCCTCCCCAACTAAAAGGGAAATCTCATGGAAATTTTCTATCAATATTTTTTTCATCGAATAAGTATACTTTATTTTCTAATTTTAATAAAAGTTAAAGATATGACACGTGGCAAACTAGTAGAATAATCGTTTATTTTAAGAGAGTATTATCTGAAAATTACATAAGGAAATATCGTGAACGAACAAAAAAGAAATCAGGCCCTTGATTACCACTCAAGTGGACGTCCAGGTAAAGTTGAAGTTATAGCTACAAAACCTTGTATTACATCGAGAGACTTATCTCTTGCATACTCACCTGGAGTTGCAGAGCCTTGTTTAGAAATTGCAAATAATCCTGAAGATGCTTATAAGTACACATCAAAAGGAAATTTAGTCGGAGTTGTTTCTAATGGTTCAGCTGTTCTTGGACTTGGAAATATTGGTGCACTTGCTGGAAAGCCTGTTATGGAAGGAAAGGGTGTTTTATTTAAACGCTTTGCTGATATTGATGTTTTCGATATTGAGATTGATTGTCAGACAGTAGAAGAAATGGTTTCTACCGTTACTGCAATGGCTCCAACATTTGGTGGAATAAATCTTGAGGATATAAAAGCTCCTGAATGTTTTGAAGTTGAAAAAAGATTACAAGAATTAGATATTCCTGTATTTCACGATGACCAACACGGTACTGCAATTATTGCAACGGCTGGATTTATCAATGCGATTGAATTAACAAAAAGAGATATTTCAAAAACTAAAATTGTTTTCAGTGGTGCAGGTGCTGCAGCAATGGCAATTGCAAAGTTATTTTTTAAACTTGGTGTTGATCCTAAGAACCTTTTAATGTGTGACTCTAAAGGAGTTATCTATAAAGGAAGAGCTGAAGGGATGAACCCATACAAAGAAGAATTTGCAGTTGAAACAAGTGCAAAAACACTTGCTGACGCTCTTAAAGATGCTGATGCATTTATGGGTTGTTCAGCGAAGGGTGTAGTAAATAAAGACATGGTTAAATCAATGGCCAAAAATCCAATTATATTTGCAATGGCAAACCCAGATCCAGAAATTACACCAGAAGAAGTTGCTGAGGTTCGTGATGATGCAATTATGGCGACAGGAAGAACTGATTATCCAAACCAGGTAAACAATGTACTAGGATTCCCTTTTATCTTTAGAGGGGCCCTTGATATTAGAGCAAAAAAAATAAATGAAGAAATGAAAATTGCTGCTGTTCACGCCCTTGCAAACCTAGCAAAAGAAGAAGTTCCTGATGATGTTAAGAGTGCTTATGGTGGAGAAGATTTTACCTTTGGTAAAAATTATTTGATCCCCAAGCCTTTTGATAAAAGAGTTTTAACACGTGTATCTCCGGCTGTTGCTAAAGCTGGTTGTGAATCTGGAGTTGCAAGACTTGAGATTACAGACTTCAACCAATACGCCCTTGAACTTGAAGCAAGAATGGGTCAAGCAGATGCATTTATGAGATCTATTCGCTCTCGTCTTAAAAAGACTAAAAAGAAAAAAGTTGTATTCGCAGAAGGTGCAAACGGAAGAGTTCTTCAGGCAGTTTCAATTCTAGCAGAGGAAGGAAAAGTAAAACCAATCCTTCTTGGTAATCCAGAAACAATTGAGCATAGAATCGAAACCCTTGGACTTAATAATTTAAAAAATAAAATTGAAATAATCCGTCCTGTAAAAAATGAAAATTTTAAAGATTACTATTTTACGTATCATGAAGAACGTCAAAGAAGAGGTGCAACTCTTTCTCTGTCAGAGGAATCAATGAAAAGTGGTAACTACTTTGGAACGATGATGGTTAAGAAAGGTCACGCTGATGCCATGATCACTGGTGCGACTCAAAACTATCCAGATTGCTTTACACCTATCATGAGAGTAAGTGGTGGCAGTTCAACGAAAAAAGTTGCAGGTGTAATGGTTTTAGTATTTAAGCAAAGAGTTCTTTTTCTTGCAGACTGTACAGCTCAAAAGAATCCCTCTTCAGAGGATCTTGCTGGTATCGCAGAATCTGCAACTGCTCTTTATAAGGATTTAATGCAGAAAGATCCTGCTGTAGCATTTTTAAGCTATACAAACTTTGGGTCTAATATTGATCCTGAGTCAAAAAAGATTATTAAAGCCGTTGAGATTACGAAAGAAAGAATGCCGGACTTAATGGTTGATGGTGAAATGCAAGCCGATGTAGCTGTTAATGAAATTATTAGATCAAATCTATTTAAGTTCTCATCACTAGATAGACCTGCTGATATTTTAATTTTCCCTGATCTTCAATCTGCAAATATTAGTTATAAATTATTAACACAATTAAGTGAATGTACTGCAATCGGACCTATCTTAGCTCCACTTGATCAACCAGTGAATATCGTTCAAAGAACATCAACTGTTGAAGAAATTGTTAATATGACTCACCTAACTGCACTTTTAAGTGAAATTAGAAAATAAGGAATAATCATGAGCTTTCAAAAAAATATTATAGCTACAGACAAAGCACCCAGTGCTGTTGGTACCTACTCTCAGGGTGTTGAGTACAACGGTGTTTTTTATTTTTCAGGGCAAATTGGAATTGATCCAAGTACAGGGTCTCTTCTTGAAGGTTTTGAAGCACAAACAAATCAAATCATGAAAAATATTGATGGTCTTCTATCTCACTGTGAAATTTCTCGTGAGCATATTTTAAAAACTTCAATTTTTGTAACTGACCTTGAAAACTTTGACAAAGTAAACGCTGCTTATATTGAGTATTTCAAAGAACCATACCCAGCAAGAAGCTGTGTGCAGGTGCCAGCTCTTCCAAAGGGAGCTCTTGTTGAGATTGAAGTTATTGCGGCAAAAGCATAATGTTTGATAAAAAATACATGTTCGAGTCAAAGTATACGAGATCAAGAAGACTTGTAAGAGACTCACTGATTGTTCTTTTCACACTTACAATCGTATTTTTTACTCTTTGCCTATACCTTCCTTTTTATGCACAAGAACAGAATGAAAAAGCAAAACTTGCTCTTTTTGAAAAAGCTCCTGATCTAATTGCCGTTTATACAGGTGATTCAGGAAGACTAGATTATACTTTTAAGAAAATTGAAAAGTACCCGTCAGCCAAAGTTTTCATCTCTGGTGTTTATGCAAAAAACAATTTAAAAACTTTATTAAACAGACAAGGGACTTCTTTATCTGTTGATGAATT